>NZ_LSMW01000005.1:0-370043 GCF_001566765.1 Pseudomonas sp. HUK17 | reverse complement strand
ACGGTGGAGCTGTCTCAACCCAACCTACAAGGGGATTGGGTTCTTGTAGGTTGGCGCTGAGCGCAGCGAAGCCCAACGGTGCCCAAGGCCAGGCCCCGTGTGTTGGGCTTCGACGATGGAGCCGTCTCAGCCCAACCTACGTGGGAGCTGAAGCTACCGTAGGTTGGGTTGAGCGTCAGCGAAGCCCAACGCCTCAAGGCACCTGGGGCGACACCATGAAGGCACGGAAGCGCTCCTTGAGATTGCCGGGCCGTGCGCCCTGCCAGAGCAACTGCCAGCCTGGCGGTACCGCTACGGCTTCGTGCCACTCGTCCTGCACCACCAGCACCCGGCACGGCACCTGGTGCAGACCGCTCAGCTCCTGCGGGGGATAGCCACTGTAGACGTGCAGCATGGAACGCTCCGACTCGCCCAGACCGTAGCTGGCCACGCAATCCGTAGCGGGGAGCACCCGCTGCAGTGCGGTGAAGGGCCGTGCATAGCTGTTGCCCAGGTCGACCCAGGGTAGCCAGAGGCTGTTGGCCAGACTCCAGCTCACGGTGAGGCCGACGAACCAGAGACTGCTGGGTGCCAGGCGTCTGTGCAGCCCTAGCGCCAGTCCCCAGCCGAGCAGCGCCAGCGCGGCGAGGATCCAGGCCAGCAGGCCTACCGGCAGCCGTTCAGTGAGCGGCAGATGGTCCCGGACCAGCGCTGGCCAGGGCAGCGGCCAGCCCAGCGCCAGGCCGAAACCGCCCAGGGCCAGCAAGGCGATGATCGGCGTCCAGAAGGCCAGCCCGAGGGTGCGCCCAAGGGCGGCGAGTACGGGCGGAGGCTGCAGGCGCGCGGCAAGCAGCGCCAGGGCCGGAAACAGCGGCAGCAGATAGAGGCTGCGGAACACCGCCGACTTGAGCAGCACCGCCAGGCAGACGATGGCATAGAGCACCACCGTAGCCAGTCCTGGATGCCGACCCAGGCGCTTCAGCGGGCTGCCGCCACTGCGATACAGCTGCCAGAGCGTGGCGCCGAGCAGGATCAACCCGGTAGGAAAGGACAGCGCCAGCAGATCCGCCAGGCTGGAAGCCAGGCCATCGGTATCGCTGTTGCGCACCTCCAGGCCGAAGAAGCGGCCGATGTTGTTGATCCACAGCCAGGTATGGAACAGCTCCGGCGCCCGGTGCCAGAGCAGCGCCGGCCAGACCAGCAGCCAGGGCAGGGCGGCCAGGCTGGCGGCGAGCAGCCAGCGACGCCCTTCCGGCTCGACCAGCCGCCGCGGCCAGCAGAGCGCGCAGAGCAGTCCGGTGAGGCCCAGCACCCCGGGCACCAGCAGGCCCTTGCTCATGAAGGCGATACCCAGGCCGCTGCCGAACAGCAGGCCCTGGCGCCAGGGGTGGCGGTTGTCGTGCAGGTGCGCGGCCAGCCCGGCGAGGCCCAGGGTGGCGCCGGCCAGCTGAGGCACGTCGGCGATCAGCAGATGACTGTGCTGCACCACCCCGAGCATGCCCAGCAGGGCGAGCACCGCCTCGCGCTGGCGGCCGGGCAGCAGTCGTCCGGTCAGCCAGGCAAGAGCGGCCAGGGTCACCAGCATCCAGCCCAGTACCGCCAGCCGTGCACCGTCGGGCGCGCTCAACCAGGGCGCGGACAACCGCGCGGCCAGGGCGCCGGTCCAGTACATCAGCGGCGGCTTTTCCATGAAGGGCGCGGTACCGACGCGAGGAGTCAGCCAGTCCGGGGTGGTGAGAAAATTCCACACCATGCCGAAGGAATAGGGCTCGTCGGCCTTCCACAGTCCACGGCCGAACAGTCCGGCGAGCAGGTAGGCGGCCAGGCAGCCGAGCAGCAAGGCCCGCTCCAGCTGTGCGGCTCTTGGGGAGGCAGGGGAAGAAGAGGGGAGCACGGCAGAGACTCTTGGCGGAATCCTGCCGGTATACGGGAGTTGGCTTAGAGGGGGCTTAAGAGGTTGCCCGAGGCAACGTGCATGGGTACGGCGGGGCTGACTGATTCTCCGCCGATATTGCTGTTCCTACGGAAAACGGAGCACTGCCAATCGCGGCCATGGGCCGCTCCTACAGGTCTAGTCGAACCTGTAGGAGCGGCCCATGGCCGCGATTGCTGAGGGTTAGCTATAGGGCCCTGGCGGGTTACAGAGGGCTGCTGGTGGTTCTTGTCTCGAACAGCCTCTCCCCCAAACCTCGATAAGCAGCCAGAGCGCCGATAAGCCAGGCTGGACGAACTGTAATGTTGGGCTTCGCTGCGCTCAGCGCCAACCTACGAAAGTGGGCGTCCTAGGCCAGGTGCTTGAGCCTTTCCACCAACTGCGCATGCAGCGCCGGATCACCGCAGGCGAGGATGGCACCACCCTGCTGGGCATCGCCGCCGTCCCAGGCGGTCATGCGGCCGCCGGCGCCTTCGATGATGGGGATCAGCGCCTGGACATCGTAGGGCTGCAGGCCCGCCTCGATGATGACGTCGACGAAGCCCGAGGCCAGCATGCAGTAGGCGTAGCAGTCACCGCCGAAGCGGGCCAGCTGCACCTCGGCGGCCACGGCGTCGAAGGCCGCCAGACGCTCGGGGGTGTCGAAGATGTCGCGGCTGGTGCACATCAGCCGGGCCTGGGCCAGGCTGGCGCAGGCGCGGGTGCGCAGGGCCGCGCCGTTGCGCCAGGCGCCGGCCGGGGTGCCCAGGTAGCGTTCGCCGGTGAAGGGCTGGTTCATCACCCCGATCACCGGGCGGCTGCCGTCGTTGAGCGCCACCAGGGTGCCCCATAGCGGCAGGCCGGTAATGAAGGCACGAGTGCCGTCGATGGGATCCAGCACCCAGCTCAGGGGACTGCTGCCGGCGACGTTCTCTTCTTCCTCGCCGAGGATGCCGTGATCCGGGTGCTCGGCCTGGATGAGTTCACGCATGGCCCGTTCGGCGGCCTTGTCGGCGATGGTCACTGGGTCGTAGCGGCGGCCGGCGATGGCAGCATCGCCCTTGTCGTCCACTGCTAGCTGGGCGCGGAAGTAGGGCTGGATGGCCACGGCGGCGGCATCGGCCAGGCGCTCGGCGAAGCGTTCGTAGTAGGAGATCTCGGCAGCGGTCAGGCTCATGCTCATTTCACCAGGCGGGCGTCGAGGCTGTTCTGTGCCAGGCGCTGGGCCTGTGCCTGGGTCATGCCCAGGCCTTCGTGCAGGGCCATGAAGTTCTCGGTGACGTAGCCACCGAAGTAGGCTGGATCGTCCGAGTTGACGGTGACCTTGAGGCCGCGGTCGAGCATCTTGAGGATGGTGTGCTGGCTCATGTCGTCGAACACGCAGAGCTTGGTGTTGGACAGCGGACACACGGTGAGCGGGATCTGCTGGTCGACCAGGCGATCCATCAGGCGCTCGTCCTCGAAGGCGCGCACGCCATGGTCGATCCGCACCACGCCGAGCTGGTCCAGGGCTTCCCAGATGTACTCCGGCGGGCCTTCCTCGCCGGCGTGGGCCACGGCCGGGAAACCCTCGGCGCGGGCACGGGCGAAGACGCGCTTGAACTTGCTCGGCGGATGACCCTTTTCCGAGCTGTCCAGGCCGACGGCGACGAAGTGGTCGCGAAACGGCAGCGCCTGGTCCAGGGTGGCCTGGGCGGCGTCTTCGGAGAGGTGACGCAGGAAGCTCAGGATCAGCCCGCTGGTCACGCCCAGCTGCCGCTCGCCGTCGCTCAGCGCCTGGGTGATGCCACGTACCACCACTTCGAAGGGAATGCCGCGATCGGTGTGGGTCTGGGGATCGAAGAAGGGCTCGGTGTGGATGACGTTCTGTTCCTTGCACTTCTGCAGATAGGCCCAGGTCAGGTCGTAGAAGTCCTGCTCGGTGCGCAGCACGTCGGCGCCGGCGTAGTAGAGGTCGAGGAATTCCTGCAGGTTGCCGAAGTTGTAGGCGGCGCGCAGGGCTTCGACATCACCCCAGGGTAGGGCGACGCCATGGCGCTCGGCCAGCTTGAACAGCAACTCGGGCTCCAGGGTGCCTTCCAGGTGCAGGTGCAGTTCGGCCTTGGGCAGGGCATTGAGCCAGTCGTACATGGGAGCCTCGGGATAGCTTGAATCAGAAAAAGATGGACGATTGTCGCACGCTTTGCCGGGTTTTCCGCAGGCATCCGGGTTCCCGCTGACCGATGTACGGTGGTTTGGGCGGTCAGAAATTCCCAGCGTTCCACGCTTTGGGCCAGCAAAGGGCCATAACGCCTGCATTGGGTCTGGATCTGACTACAATCGGGACGCATGGCTCCAAACACCAGGCGTGAGGTATCCGTGCAGACCGTTCAGGATTACGTTGGCGGCAAGAACAACAATCTCAATCTGATTCGCATGATCGCGGCGCTCGCCGTGGTCTTCAGTCACAGCTTCGCTATCTCCAGTGGCACGGCCACGGCGGAACCGGGACGCGAGAGCCTGGGCATGACCCTGGGCGACATTGCGGTCGACATCTTCTTCATCACCAGCGGTTTCCTGGTCACCAAGAGTCTGCTCAGCCGCGCCGACATCATCGACTTCGTCTGGGGCCGCGCCCTGCGCGTGGTACCGGGCCTATTGGTGATGCTGGTGCTGACGGTGCTGGGCCTGGGTGCCTGGCTGACCCGGGCACCCTTGCAGGATTACCTGAGCGATCCCCAGACCTGGTTCTATCTGTTCAAGAACACCGGCCTGATCGCTGGCGCCGAATTCGACCTGCCCGGGCTGTTCGAGGGCAATCCCTTGCAGACCATCGTCAATGGCTCGCTGTGGACGCTGCCTTTCGAGGTGGGCATGTACGGCGCCCTGGCGCTGCTCTGGTTGTTCGTGCTCTGGCTGCGGCTGGACAGTCGTCACTTCCAGCGCGCCATCCTGCTGTTCGCTGTGGGCGCGGCGCTGTTCAAGCTGTTCGCCTACTATTTCTTCGCCAGCGAATCGCACCTACTGCGGCTGTTCCAGATGTTCTTCCTGGGCGGTGCCTTCTATGTGCTGCGTGGCTACATCCCCCTGACGCGGGCGGCCTTCGCCGCCGCCGTGGCGCTGCTGGCGGTGGCGATGCCCGACCGCGACAGCTTCTACCTGGTCTACAACCTGACGCTGGGCTATGTGCTGCTCTATCTCGCCTTCGTGCCGGCCGGCCGCATCCGTGCCTTCAACGAGGTGGGTGACTACTCCTACGGCCTCTACATCTACTCCTTTCCCGTGCAGCAGACCCTGGCGGCGGTGATCCCCGGCATCGAGGCCTGGACCATGGTGCTGCTCTCCATCGGCATCACCCTGCCGCTGGCGGTGGTGTCCTGGTTCCTGGTGGAACGCCATGCCCTGGGCTATCGCCAGGCCTGCGCGACCGGCACCAAGGCCGTGTGGAAGCGCCTGGCACCGCGTGCTCGGGTTGGCTGAGCGGCCTGTCAGGCGGCGGTAGCCTGGGTGGCCAGCGCCGGGGTGTAACAGGATGCGAGCCTTTTGCCCTCCAGGGCGGTCGTAACAAGGCATTGCTCAACCAAGGACGCCCCTTTCCATGCTCGCCGCCCTCAAAGACGAAACCCTGCTGCTGGTCGCCATCGGTGCCACGGTGCTGGCCTATGTGTTCGAACACGCCCTGCTCGGCGGTGGCCAGACCCTGGCGCTGATCGCCGCCGGCGGGTTGATCGCCGCCATCATCTGCGCGGCCATGCGCGTGGCCCATCACGCCGAACTGCTGGCGGAAAAGGTCGGCGATCCCTATGGCACCATGATCCTGACCCTTTCCGCCGTGCTGGTGGAGGTGATCATCCTGGCGATCATGATGAGCCACGACCATTCGCCGACCCTGGCCCGCGACACCATCTATGCCGCAGTGATGCTGGACATGAACGGCATCATCGGCCTGGCCGCGCTGCTCGGGGGCCTCAAGCACGGCGAGCAGCCCTACAACGACGACTCCAGCCGCAGCTACGGGGTGATGATCATCACCGCGGTGAGCATCTCCATGCTGGTACCGGAATTCATTCCCTCGGCCCAGTGGCACGTCTATTCCTTCTTCACCATCGGCGCCATGGCGCTGCTCTATACCCTGTTCCTACGCATGCAGACCGGCCCGCACAGCTATTTCTTCAGCTACAACTACCCGGACAAGAAGCGCAAGCGCCCGGCGGTCGAGGGCGAAGCCGCCACCGCCGGCCATGGTGAAAGCAGCGCCACCCTGTCCATCGCCATGCTGAT
This sequence comes from Pseudomonas sp. HUK17, assembly GCF_001566765.1. Taxonomy (NCBI): domain Bacteria; kingdom Pseudomonadati; phylum Pseudomonadota; class Gammaproteobacteria; order Pseudomonadales; family Pseudomonadaceae; genus Pseudomonas; species Pseudomonas sp. HUK17. The sequence goes on along the minus strand of NZ_LSMW01000005.1, from coordinate 363,892 downwards.
CGTCGGCATCGTCGCCACCGGGGCGCTGGCCGAGGTGATGTCCAAGTCGCTGGACACCGGGCTGGAAGGTCTGGCCGTGCCGGCCCTGGTCCCGGCGCTGGTGGTGGCGGTGATTTCCGCCAGCCCCGAGATCCTCACCGCCCTGCGCGCGGCCATGGCCAATCGCATGCAGTCGGTGATCAACATCGCCCTGGGCGCCAGCCTGTCCACCGTAATCCTCACCGTACCGGTGGTGGAGGCCATCGCCCTGTACAACGGCCAGCCGATCCAGATGGCCATGACGCCGGTGCAGACGGTGATGATGGCCGTGACCCTGATCGTCGCCGCCATCAACCTCAACGACGGCGAGACCAACGCCATCGAGGGCATGACCCACTTCGTACTGTTCGGTACCTTCATCATGCTGACCATCCTCGGTCTCTAGGGCGGTGCCATGATCGACAGCGAGGTAATCAGCAACTACGGCTACGGCGCGGCGGTTTTGGGTGCTCTGGTGGAAGGCGACGGCGTCGCCATCCTGGCCGGCATCGCCGCGCGCCACGGCTACCTGCTGTTTCCGCTCACGGCGCTGTGCGTGGCCCTGGGCGGCTTCATCGGCGATCAGACGCTGTTCTATCTCGGCCGTCGCTATGGCGACCGCATCCTCGGCCGCTTCAAACGCCAGCAAGCGCGCATCGACTGGTTGCGCAGCCGCATTCATCGCCACGAAGCGTTGTGGATCATCGGTATCCGCTTCGCCTATGGCTTCCGCCTGATCGGCCCGCTGCTGATCGGCGCCAGCGGCGTGCGGCCGCGGCGGTTCCTGTTCTTCAACATCATCGGCGCCCTGCTGTGGGGCTTCGTCATGACCGGCATCGGCTACGCGGTGGGGGAGATCCTGCGGGATTTCTTCGCCGAGCATCATGTATCGACGCACTGGTTGATCGCGGCGGCGATCTGCGTGGTGGTGCTGTTCATCGGCGCCCGCGCCGTGTTGCGGCGGCGGGAGGGGGTGTAGGGGGAGGCTTTGTAGGTTGGGTTGAGCGGAGCGAAGCCCAACGGTACGTAGACCTGAACCGCGCTGGAATCGCGGCCATGGGCCGCTCCTACGGCAGCTGGTCATCCTGTAGGAGCGGCCCATGGCCGCGATAGGTGAGTCGCCAGCGAGGCGAAACGAGTTTCGGCAGATCGCTCGATAAACAGCCAGGGCGGCGGCAATGGCATCAATCTGGTTTACCTAAACGAAAAAGGCGCCCTAGGGCGCCTTTTTCACACTAAACCAACCCAAGTCAGACCTTGACGATCCAACCCTCCGGAGCCGGCTTGTCGCCGGTCTGGATGCCGGTCAGTTCCTCGTACAGCTTGCGCGTCACCGGGCCGACGTCGGTCAGGCTGTGGAAGACGTGCAGCTTCTCGCCGTACTGGATGCCGCCAATGGGGGTAATGACCGCCGCGGTGCCGCAGGCGCCGGCTTCGACGAACTGGTCGAGCTGGTCGATATGGACGTCGCCCTCGACCACTTCCAGGTTCAGCCGCTCGCGCGCCAGGTCCATCAGCGACATACGGGTCACGCCCGGCAGCACCGACTCGGAGCGCGGGGTGACGAACTTGCCGTCGCCGGTGATGGCGAAGAAGTTGGCCGAGCCGACTTCCTCGATCTTGCGGTGGGTCAGGGGATCCAGGTAGATGCAGTCGGCGAAGCCTTCGGCCTTGGCCTGGGCGCCGGGCATCAGGCTGGCGGCGTAGTTGCCGCCGACCTTGGCGGCACCGGTGCCCTGGGGCGCGGCGCGGTCATAGCCGGAGATCACGAAGTTGTGCGGGGTCATGCCGCCCTTGAAGTAGGCGCCGACCGGGATGCCGAATACCACGAAGTGGAACTCGGGGGCGGTGCGCACGCCGATGTTGTCACCCACGCCGATGACGAAGGGCCGCAGGTAGAAGGCGCCGCCGGTGCCGTGGGGCGGGATCCAGGCCTCGTTGGCCTTGACCACCTGCTGGCAGGCATCGATGAACATCTCGGTGGGGACCGGCGGCATCAGCAGGCGGGCGCAGCTCTTGTGCATGCGCGCGGCGTTGCGGTCGGGGCGGAACAAGTTGATGGAGCCGTCCTGGCAGCGATAGGCCTTGAGGCCTTCGAAGCACTGCTGGCCGTAGTGGATGGCCGTGGAGCCTTCGCTGATGTGCAACTGGTTGTCGCGAGTCAGCTCGCCGGGTCCCCAGCTGCCGTTGCGATAGGTGGCGATATAGCGGAAGTCGGTCTTGATGTAGTCGAAACCGAGGGTCTTCCAATCGATGTCCGCAGCGCTCATAGATCCTCGCAGTGCTCTCCGGCGGCTTGGCCGGTCGTTTCGTGGTCGGGCCGTACGCCTCACCGGCGACGGTTAAAAGGGGTGGACGAGGCGGGCTCGTCGCTAGGTTCTGTATGAAAAGTCGCCGAGCGAAGGTCAGGCAAGGCAAAAATCAGCGAGGAAGCGGAGTTTACGAGTGGTAAATGAGCATTCCGAGCTGATTTTTAACGCAGCATCACCGAGCACAGGCACTTTTCGTACAGAGCCTAGACTGTGAAAGATACCGCTTATCCGGACCTCTGGGGGCACCTTTCAGCCAATCGGATCTCCAAAGACCGAAGCTGGCCCTTTGCCGCCTCTGCCTGTTGCTTCAGGCTGGGTGTGCGGGTCGCCACCAGGAGTCTGTTTTGAAAACAATGATGGCGTTGCTGGGTGCCCTGACCCTGCCAACGCTCACGGCGCAGGCCGCCGGTATCTTCACCGACAAGTTCGACACGGCGCTCAATCGTCGGGTCATCGAATGGCGTGGGGCGCCCTCGTCTGACGGGATCGTCTTCAGCGTGATCGCCAGCCAGTTCAAGACCAGCGCCGGCAACGCCACCACCGATTTCCGCACCCAGCTGTCCACCTTTGGCGACAAGGTGCGCTTCCACGGCTGCAGTGCCAGTCGCTGGGAAATGAACGGCCAGCTCTACCTGCCACTCAAGGGCCAGTACCGCATGGCCGGGCTGGACGAGCGCTACGGCGAGTATTTCATCGGCCAGCCCAGCCGCCAGGACCTGGAATGGGTGGCCATGAATACCCGGGTCAATTATCGCCTCTGCCGCCTGCGCGCAACCCTGTCCGCCGAGGACCTGCAGGGGCTGCGCTGGGTGTTGCAGGCGGCGGAGTCCGGCTAGCGGCTAGTCGAAGCGGGTGATGACGGTCACCCCGGTACCTTCGAACCTGTCCATGTGCATCAGGGCCTCGCTGGACTCGGCCAGGCTGATCTCGCGGCCGATCAACCGCTCCGGTGCCAGGGTGCCCTGGCGCAGCATTGCCATCAGCACGTCGTAGCGATGGGCCTGCATGCCGTGGCTGCCGAGGATTTCCAGCTCCTTGGCGATCACCAGATTCATCGGCAGCGGGGCGCTGGCGATCATGATCGCCGAGAGCCCGACGCCACCGCAGCCGTGCACCGCTACCCACTGGCCGGCGCTGACCTTGCCCTGGTCGACCACGGCGCGAAAGGACGTCACGAAGCGACAGCCCAGGCTCGCCGCCGTGGCGAAGTCCAGCTGCTCGGGCAGGCCGACCAGGTTGAGATCGGCCTGGTGGATGCCGACGTACTGGGCGAAGGAGCCCCAGTGGGTGAAGCCGGGCTGGAACTGATGGTCGCAGACCTGCTGGTGGCCGGCATGGCACTGCGGGCAGGCGCCGCAGCCACCGACGAAGGGCACCGTCACCCGGTCGCCGACCCGCCACCTCCTGACGTCCTTGCCTACCGCCTCGACCACCCCGGCCAGTTCGTGGCCCGGCACATGGGGCAGTTCGATGTCGGTGTCATGGCCGACCCAACCGTGCCAGTCGCTACGGCAGACGCCGGTGGCCATGACCTTGAGCACCACGCCGTGCGGCTCGGGGGTAGGGTCCGGCACCGTGCATAGGCGGGGTGGCGCGGAAAAGGCTTCGTAGACGACGGCTTTCATGGCGGGGCCTCGGGCTGGATGATGCCTCCAGTATGGCAAGCCGCGCGAATCTAGCCTGTCTGCTTGCCGGTGCGGCCAGCGGACTGCCGCTCGGCTAGCCTGCCAGGGCCTGCAGCCCGCTCCAGGTAGCCGGCGCGTCCTCACCCAGCGCCTGCACCAGGGCGGCCTTGAGGCGGCAATCGGGCAGGGCGCGGTGGGTTTCCTGCACGGCGATGCCCTGCTGGCGAGCGGCCATGGCCAGGGACTTGCGCCGCCAGCCGTCCTGGCTGCGGCTGTCCAGACTCGGCTCCTGCCAGAACTGGGCATAGAGCTGCATCAGGCAGTGCAGGCGGGTGCCATCCACCAGTTGCACCGGCGGCGTCTCCCGCTCCAGTTCCGGCGGCAGCGCCAGACCGTGGAGCTGGGCATCGTGCCCGAGCAGGCGATAGTCGAAGGCCATGCCATAGGCCAGCACGGTGCGGCCCTGCAGCAGCGGCCAGAGCTGGGCGAACACCTCGGGAAAGGAAGGCGCCTGGCTCAGGTGGGCATCGGTCAGGCCGTGGATCAGGGTCGCCTCGCGCGGCACGGCGATGCTGGGGCGCACCAGGGTATCGAGCAGCACCCGGCCTCCGAGGGTCATCACCGCCACTTCAATCAGCTGGGCCTCTTCCCCCAGACCGGTCGCCTCGGTATCCAGCACCAGCACGTCCTGCTCCAGCCAGCGACGCGCCTGCTCGCGCACCCGCATTTGCTGGGCGTTGTAGCCGGTGACGGCAGCGGTGGAAAAAGACGACGACAAGGAATTCATGACACGGCCTGACAGCTGAAACCAAGGGTGCGCCCAAGAGCTGGGGAATCGGCTCTACGACGGGTGTGGGCATTCGATGCAAGATCATCGCCACAGGACACAGGCCGTTCGGCGGGAGCGACGAGCGGACCACCCGGCGCGCCGGGGTCGCCGGCGCGGTCTGGCCTTGCGAGAATGGGCCTTCATCCATGTCGAGGAGCGCTGCTGCTTTGGCCGCCGTCCAGGGTTTCTTGCTGACACGCCTCTGGCGCGAGACTTCCACCGGGATGGAGCTGGTGTTCTGGTTCGCCACCGACAGCGGTCCGCGCCAGCTGCGGGTGCCGGCGCAACAGGCCGTGGCCTTCGCCCCGGCCGCGCGACGGGCGGACATCGAGCGCCTGCTGCCGGCCGGGGTGGAGATCCGCGAATTGGCGCTGCAGGACTTCCAGCGGCGCCCCGTCCTGGGGCTCTATGCGCCGCGCTATCGCACCCTGCGCGAACTGGAGCAGCGCCTCCCCGCCGCCGGCATCGAGGTCTACGAGACGGACATCGCCCCGGCGGATCGCTTTCTCATGGAGCGCTTCATCACCGCGCCGGTGACGCTGCCCACGGCAGACGGCGGGCCACTGCGGCCCGATCCCGACTATCGCCCCTCGCTGCGCACCCTGTCGCTGGACATCGAGACCAGCGAGCGCGGCGAGCTCTACAGCATCGGCCTGCATGGCTGCGGCCAGCGCCAGGTGTACATGCTCGGCCCGCCCACCGGGGAGGATGCGGCGGTGGACTTCGACCTGGAATACGTCGCCGACCGCGCCACCCTGCTCCAGCGTCTCAACGCCTGGATGGCGCGCCATGATCCCGACGTCATCATCGGTTGGAGCGTGCTGCAGTTCGACATCCGCGTGCTCCACGAACACGCGCGCAAACTGGGCGTGCCCCTGCACCTGGGGCGTGGTGCACTGGAGGACGATCGCTACGAACCCGGCGGCCAGGGCCGGCCCTTCCAGGCGCTGCTGGCCGGGCGGCCGATCATCGACGGGGTGGAGGCACTCAAGTCGGCGACCTGGGTATTTCCCTCCTACAGCCTGGAGAACGTCAGCCGTACCCTGCTGGGCGAAGGCAAGGCCATCGACAATCCCCACGACCGCATGGCCTCGATCAATCGCATGTTCGCGGGCGAAAAGAGCGCCCTGGCGCGCTACAACCTGGTGGATTGCGAACTGGTCACCCGCATCTTCGCCAAGACCGAGCTGCTGCGCTTCCTCCTGGAACGGGCCAGCGTCACCGGCCTGCCGCTGGAGCGCCATGGCGCCTCCATCGCCGCCTTCTACCATCTCTATCTGCCGTTGATGCACCGCCAGGGCTTCGTCGCGCCCAATCTCGGTGCCCAGCCACCCGAGGCCAGCCCCGGTGGCTTCGTCATGGATTCCCGGCCCGGGCTCTACGACTCGGTGCTGGTGCTGGACTACAAGAGTCTCTATCCCTCGCTGATCCGCACCTTTCTCATCGATCCGGTGGGGCTGGTGGAGGGCCTGGCATTGCCCGAGGACGAGACGGTGCCGGGCTTTCGTGGCGCGCGCTTCCACCGCACCCGGCACTGCCTGCCGGAGATGGTGGCGCGGGTCTGGGAGGGGCGCGATGCCGCCAAGCGCGCGGGCAACGCGCCCCTGGCTCAGGCGCTGAAGATCATCATGAACAGCTTCTATGGCGTGCTGGGCACGCCGCACTGCCGTTTCTTCGATCACCGCCTGGCCTCGTCCATCACCCTGCGTGGCCACGCGGTGATGCACCAGACCCGCGAGCTGATCGAGGCGCGTGGTCATCGAGTGATCTATGGCGACACCGACTCCACCTTCGTCTGGCTCGGGGCTGCCCATGAGGAGGCCGAGGCCGAGCGTATCGGTCGCGAGCTGGTGGCGGCGGTCAACGCCCACTGGCGCGAGTGGCTACAGGCGGAGCTGGGGCTGGAAAGCCATCTGGAGCTGCAGTACGAGACCCACTTCAGCCGCTCTCTCATGCCTACCATTCGCGGCGCGGAGGAGGGCAGCAAGAAGCGGTACGCCGGGCTCAGACCCGGAGCCGACGGCCAGCCCGAGCTTGTGTTCAAGGGCCTGGAAACGGTACGCAGCGACTGGTCGCCGCTGGCCCAGCGCTTCCAGCGCGAGCTGTACCTGTTGATCTTCACCGGTGAGCCCCATGAGGACTATGTGCGCGACTTCGTCGCCCGCACCCGCGCCGGCGACCTCGACGACCTGCTGGTCTATCGCAAGCGCCTGCGCCGACCGCTGGAGGAGTACCAGAGCAATCTCTCGCCCCAGGTACGCGCGGCGCGCCTGCTGGAGGCGGAAAACGCCCGGCTGGGACGCCGCAGCCGCTTTCGCCGTGGCGGCTGGATCAGCTACCTGATCACCACCGCCGGCGCCGAGCCGGTCGAGCTGCCCCATGCACCACCCGAATACGATCACTATGTACAGCGCCAGTTGGCCCCGGTGGCCGACGCCATCCTGCCCTTCGTCGGCGACCGCTTCGACCGGTTGCTGGATCGGCAGATGGGGTTGTTCTGAACAGGGCGGTCGTTTCGAAGCGTTGATCGCCGAGCTGCACGCCCAGCGCGGCACCCGCGCGAGGCCATGGCATAGTCAGACGATTCGCGGCACACTCGGGGGCCACCGGGGCGCCTACCCAGCTGGGCTGGCGGTCCCCTTTCCCGCCAGAGGAGCGCTGCGATGACCCGCCTCACCGCCCAGGATTTCTCGCCCGAACTGCTCGAACTCTATGACTTCTATGTCCACGGTCGCATCAGCCGCCGCGACTTCCTCGACCGCGCCGGGGCCTGTGCCGCGGTGCTGGGGCTGTCGGCCACCGGCGTGCTGGCGGCGCTGAGCCCCAACTATGCCCTGGCCAGCCAGGTGGAATTCACCGACCCGGACATCATCGCCGAGTACGTCTATTACCCCTCGCCCAAGGGCCATGGGCGGGTGCGTGGCTATCTGGTGCGGCCGGCCAAGGCCAGCGGCAAGGTGCCGGCAGTGGTGGTGGCCCACGAGAATCGTGGCCTCAATCCCTATATCGAAGACGTGGCCCGGCGTCTGGCCAAAGCGGGCTATCTGGCGCTGGCACCGGACGGCCTGACGTCCATGGGCGGCTATCCCGGCAACGACGACAAGGGCCGTGAGTTGCAGCAGCAGGTCGATCCGGCCAAGCTGATGAACGACTTCTTCGCCGCCGTGGAAACCCTGATGAGCCACGAATTCAGCACCGGCAAGGTCGGTATCACCGGCTTCTGCTATGGCGGTGGCGTGGCCAACGCGGCCGCCGTGGCCTATCCCGAGCTGGCCGCGGCGGTGCCCTTCTATGGACGTCAACCGCGCGCCGAGGAGGTGGCGGCGATCAAGGCGCCGCTGCTGATCCACTACGCCGAAAACGATCCGCGCATCAACGAGGGCGCCGCCGCCTACGAAGCGGCGCTCAAGGCGGCCGGCAAGACCTACGAGGTGCAGCGCTATGCCGGCACCAACCACGGCTTCCACAACGACTCCACCCCGCGCTACGACGAGGCGGCTGCCCAGCTGGCCTGGCAGCGCACCCTGGACTGGTTCGGGCGTTACCTGGCCTGAGCGCTCTGGGCTATCCCGGGTGCCGGGATCCCATGCCGTAGCGTTTTCCACGGGCGGGGCCAACCCGAAACGCTGGACAAGGAGGCGTTAGCCCGTCGCGACTGGTTGGGCGGGAGGCACCGTTGGGCTTCGCTGCGCTCAGCGCCAACCTACGCGAGAGGCCGGACCATGGTGGCTACCGAGGTAGGTTGGGCTGAGACTGCGTCATCGTCGAAGCCCAACAGGCCCCCGGCTGAGCCTCGGCCCCGTTGGGCTTCGCTGCGCTCAGCGCCAACCTACGCGAGAGGCCGGACCGTGGTGGCTACCGACGTAGGTTGGGCTGAGACGGCGTCATCGTCGAAGCCCAACAGGCCCCCGGCTGAACCTCGGCACCGTTGGGCTTCGCTGCGCTCAGCGCCAACCTATATGAGAGGTCGAACTGCGGTGGTTGCTGACGTAGGTTGGGCTGAGACGGCGTCATCGTCGAAGCCCAACAGGGCCCGGGCTGCACCTCGGCACCGTTGGGCCTCGCTGCGCGTAGCGCCAACCTACGGAGTCAGGTCCCTTCGATCAGATCGCGGATGCGCACCGCCAGGGCGTCCATGGCGAAGGGCTTGGTCATCACGTGCATGCCGGACTCCAGATGGCCGTTGCCGACCACCGCGTTCTCCGCGTAGCCGGTGATGAACAGTACCTTGAGGCCCGGGCGGCGCTGGCGGGCGGCGTCGGCCATCTGCCGGCCGTTCATGCCGCCGGGCAGGCCGACGTCGCTGATCAGCAGGTCGATGCGCACATCGGATTCCAGCAGTCGCAACCCGGAGCTGGCATCCGCCGCTTCCAGGGCGGCGTAGCCCAGTTCTTCCAGCACCTCCACCACCAGCATCCGTACCGTGGGTTCGTCATCCACCACCAGCACCGTCTCGCCGTGACCCTGGCGTGGCAGCGCCGGTTGGCTGGCGATGAGGTCCACACCCGCCGCCGTTTCGCGGTGGCGCGGCAGGAACAGGGTGACGCTGGTGCCCTCATCGACCTGGGAATGGATGCGCGCCTGGCCGCCGGACTGGCGCACGAAGCCGTAGATCATCGACAGGCCGAGCCCGGTGCCCACGCCGATCGGCTTGGTGGTGAAGAAGGGATCGAATGCCTTGGCGATCACCTCGGGCGGCATGCCGCAGCCGTTATCGGTCACCGAGAGGGCGATGTATTCGCCCGGCTCCAGGTCGCGGACCCGGGCCATGCGCGCATCCAGCGCCCGATTGGCGGTCTCGATGAAGATGCGGCCACCCTCGGGCATGGCATCGCGGGCATTGATGCAGAGGTTGAGCAGGGCATTTTCCAGCTGCGGCGGATCGACCAGAGTCGACCAGAGTTCGCTGCTGGCCACCACCTCGATCTGGATCGCCGGACCCACCGTGCGGCGGATCAGGTCTTCCATGCCGGCCACCAGGCGATTGACGTCGGTGGGCTTGGGATCCAGCGTCTGCCGGCGGGAAAAGGCCAGCAGCCGGTGGGTCAGGGCGGCGGCGCGGATGGCGGCGCCCTGGGCGGCGGTGGTGTAGCGTTCAAGGTTGTTCAGCCTACCCTGGCCGATGCGCACCGTGAGCAGGTCCAGACTGCCGACGATGCCGGCGAGCAGGTTGTTGAAGTCGTGGGCCAGGCCGCCGGTGAGTTGGCCGACCGCTTCCATCTTCTGTGATTGGCGCAGCTGTTCTTCCAGCAGCGCCTGGGTCTCCGCGGCGTCCTTCTCGCGGGTGATATCGCGCCCGGCACCGGTGACGTGCTCCTGATCGGTATCTAGCGACAGCGTCCAGGACAGCCAGCGCCAGCTGCCATTCGCCGCCTGGACACGATTCTCCACCCGGGTCGGCAGGCCGCTGCGGCGCAGGTCGTCCAGCGCTACCAGCACCCCCGGTAGATCGTCGGGGTGAATGAGTTCGGTGTAGGGGCGGCTGAGCAACTCGGCCTCGGAATAGCCCAGGCCGCGCGACCAGGATGGACTCACCCGCAGCAGCTGCCCGGCGAAGTCGGCGGTGAGCAGCAGGTCCTCGCTGAGCGCCCAAAGCCGGTCGCGTTCGGCGGTGCGCGCCTGGACTTCCTGGCTGAGGCTGAGATTCTGCGCCTGGATTAGCGCCTGGGCGTCGCGCTGGACGGTGACGTCCTGGGCGAAGACATAGAAGCCATCCACCGCGCCGCGCCCATCCCGCCGCGGCCGATAGTGGATGTCGGCGATGCGTCGCCGGCCGTCCGGCCAGGCCCAGGGCAGATCCAGCCGCGCCGGGGTGCCGTCCAGGGCGGCCTGGATGGCCGGGCGGCGGGCAGCGAACAGCTCCGGCGCGAAGACCTCGGCCATGCTGCGACCGAGGATGCTCTGCGGCGCATCCTTGAACCACTTGGGCGCCTCGACGTTGGCGAAGCGATAGATCAGGTCGCGATCAACGAAGGCGATCAGGCAGGGCAGGGTGTCGGCCACCAGGCGCAGATTGAGTTCGCTGTCGCGCAGGGCACGTTCCGCGGTCAGCCGCGCCGTCGCCGAGCGGGTGCGATTGGCGACCTCGCGGATGAATTGCAGCTCGGCCGGCGTCCAGCGCCGCGGCTGACTGGAACCGACATAGAGCAGGGCCACCAGGTTGCCGTGCTCGAACAGCGGCAAGTTGACCAGGGCACGGGTCTCCAGGCGTTGCAGCGCCGCGAGGTTGTCACGGGCGCGCGGGTCCGCGTGCACATCCTCGATCACCACGGTTTCGCCGCGCTTGAAAGACTCGCTGTAGCTGCCGTAGTCGTGGAAATTCAGGGTGCCCATCAGGCTGCGGGCGCCCGGGATCGTCCAGTCGCGCCCCACGGTGATGGTCTCGGCCTCGGCGTCCACCAGGCCATAGCCCACCAGGTGGGCATCCAGGCTGGTACCCAGGGTGGCGCAGGCGAGGTCGGTGACGGCTTCGATGTCGCCCAGCTGGCTGAAGCCTTCACCGAGTTCGGCCAGGGCCCTGCGATAGCGCTCTTCGTCGCGGGTCGCCTGGGCGGCCTGCTCGCGCTCGGTGACATCCAGGAACAGCACCAGAAAGCTGTCGGGACCGGCCTTGTGCGCATGGCCTTCGTACCAGCGCCCGTTGTGCTGGAATTGCCGCACGTAGCTGAACGACTGGCCGGTATCCACCACCCGGGTGAAGTCTTCCACCCAGAGGTCTTCGAGATCGGGAAACAGGCTGCGCGCGGTCTGGCCGACCGCCTGTTGCGCACTCAAGCCGAAGTGCGTGCACCAGGCCCGGTTGACCTGGTCATAGCGCCAATCCCGGCCGCGGCCCTGGTCATCGCGCAGGATGGTGCCGAGGATGAAGCCCTCGTCCAGTTGCTCGAACAGGCCACGCCAGTAGCGCTCGCTCTCCGCCAGCTGCTGCTGTACCTCGCCCACGTAGCGCTGGCTGTCGCGCAGGGCCTCGCCGGCCAGGTGCTGGGACGTGCGGTCGCGGAGGATCTTGACGAAGCCGGTATGGGTACCGGCGTCGTCGTGCAGCGGATGCATCTCGCCACTGGCCCAGAAGCGAGTGCCATCGCGGCGCAGGTGCCAGCGCTCGTCCTCGGCACGGCCGTCCTGCAGGGCCAGCCGCATTTCCAGCGAGGCGCGGCCGCTCTGGTTGTCTTCCGGGGTGAAGAAGCGCTCCGCCGGTGCACCGCGAATCTCCGCGGCGGTCCAGCCCAGCAGGCGCTCGGCGCCGCTGTTCCAGTCGGCGATCACTCCGGCCGGATCGAGCACGATCATGGCGAAATCGATGGCGCCATCGAAGATTGCCAGGCGTCGTTGGGCGTCCTGGGGCGGCAGCGCGGTGCACTGGTCGAGCGCGGCGCGCAGGCGGCGTACTTCGGCCTGGAGTTCAGCGTGAGAGAGAGCGGATTCAGCCATGGGATCTTTCGAACAGGTGGGCAGCGAAAGCAGACGGCGGTGACGTCCAGCGAGAGCCTTAGAGTAAGAGAGTCGGGCGCCGGCCAGCGATCTGCCGGCACCTTTTTCCGACAGACAGGGAATTAAGTAGCCGCTGCGGCATCAGACAAGTGCCAGTACCAACCGGCCAGCCGTCCATCCGAGGGTTGTGATCCAATTCGAGTAATTTCGGTCTATTTAGTCGTACTAATGAAGTAGCGTTGCCATGACCGATGTAGTTTCTTCCGCAGCCGTTACCACTGTGCTGGTCGTCGAAGACGATCCCGTACTGCGCTCGCTGGCGACGGAGGTGTTCGAAATGGAAGGCTACGCCGTCCAGTCGTTCGACACCGCCGATGCCGCCTGGTGCTGGTTCGAAGCCGATCCATTGCCGCCCGATCTGCTGTTCACCGATGTGCGCATGCCCGGTCGGTTGGACGGGCTCGCCCTGGCCAAACAGGTCCGCCAACGGTTTCCACAGTTGCCCATCCTGGTGTCCTCTGGATACACCGGCCAGCAATATGCCGAACGCGAAGACCGGGCGCTGTTCCTGCCCAAGCCCTGGACCATCGACCAGTTGCTGAAGGCCTGCGGGCAGCTGGGCGTCTAGTCGCCTGCCTGACGCGCTCGCGCCAGGCGTACCGCCGAATCCACCTCATCCAGCGTCCAGGGCTTCTGCAGGAAGATCACCTGAGGGGGCAACGTGGTGGTGATTTCGTAGCCGTAGCCGGAAGTGATCACCATGGGCAACTCGGGCCAGCGCTGCAGCAGCATCTGCGCCAGCTCGCCGCCGCGCAACTGGCCGGGCATCAGGTGATCGGTAACGACCAGGGCCGGCGCTTCCTGGCATTGCAGCAGATGCACCAGGGCATCGTCGGCATTGTCGAAGCGGGTACAGGCCCACTGCAATTGTTCTTCGAGATGATTGCCCAGCAGCTCGGCGAGCAGACTGTTGTCTTCGATGACGACGGCATAGGGCAGGGCGGTAGACGAAGTCATCGGGACATCCGGAACGCGATGAGGCAATTCCGGAAGTCTAGCAGAGCCCTGTCGGTCTCAGTCTGGCTTTCGTCTGACCATTGTCAGATCTCCAAGACGATCTTGCCGAAATGGCTGCCGTCCTTCTGGAAGGCGAAGGCCTCGGCGATCTCGGCCAGGGGATAGCCGCGATCGATGACCGGCTTGATCCCGTTACTCTCCAGCGCCTGGATCATCTCCTGCTGATGGCGGCGACTGCCGACGATCAACCCCTGCAGTCGTTGGTGCCGACGCATCAGATTGGCGGTGGGGACCTGGCCCTCGACGCCGGTGAGCACGCCGATCAGCGCCAGATGACCATGGATACGCGCGGCCTGGATGGATTGCGCCAGCGTCGCCGGGCCGCCCACTTCCACCACGATGTCGACGCCGCGCCCCCCGGTGATGGCCTGTACCTTGGCGCCCCATTCCGGCTCGTCGCGGTAATTGATCAGGTGATCGGCGCCCAAGGCATAGGCACGCTGCAGCTTCTCGTCCGACGAAGAGGTGGCGATCACCGTGGCGCCCATGGCCTTGGCCAGCTGCAGGGCGAAGATGGACACCCCACCGGTGCCCATGACCAGCACGCTGTCACCGGCCTTGAGATTGCCGTCCACCACCAGGGCACGCCAGGCGGTGAGCCCGGCGGTGGTCAGGGTCGCCGCCTCGGCATGGCTGTAGCCCTTGGGCGCGCGGGTAAAGGCCGTGGCCGGGCGCACCACTACCTCGCAGGCGAAGCCGTCGATGCCATCGCCGGGCGTGGTGGAGAAATCGTCGATTGTCGGCTCGCCGTCCAGCCACTGGGGAAAGAAGGTCGAGACCACCTGATCGCCCACGGCGAATTCGCTGACGCCTGCGCCCACGGCCTCGACCACCCCGGCGCCATCGGACATGGGAATGCGCCCATCGGTGGTCGGCATCTTGCCGAGCACCACGCCCAGATCATGGAAATTCAGCGAGCTGGCCTTGATCCGCACGCGGATCTCGCCGGCTCCGGGCTGACCGGGATCGGGCAGTTCACAGTGTTCCAGCTGATCCAGACCACCGGGTTTGCGTAGGCGTATGGCGTGCATGAAAGATCCTCCGGACTATGGCGAGCAAGACGCTCGCGGGTCTGTAGAGGACCACGGTGCCGGGCGCAGGATTCCCGAAGGAGTCCTGCGCCCATGGCCTTACTTGATCGCCTTCTGCAGTTGCTGCAGCTGCTCGGTGCGGGTGTTCAGGCGGGTTTCTCCGCGCTGGGCATCGACCTTCTTCAGCTCGGCCTCGGCCATGCGCAGCTTGATGGTCTGCATGGCGGTCTGGATGCGTTGCTGGGTCAGGTAGGCCAGCTGGTCGACGGTGCGCTCGTTCTCACCGTCCTTGTAGGCCTTGTCGGTCTTGGCCAGCCAGGTGCCGGCATCCTTGGTTTCCAGCGCCGCCAGCTGGGTGGCCTGGGGCTGGGATTCGAGGGCGGCGTAGTCGTTGCGCGCCTTTTCCAGATTGGGGTTGGGCGGGGTAGCGCAGGCGGCCAGGGTGAGGGTCAGGGCCGACAGTACCGGAAGCAGAAAACGTTTACGCATGGGTTTCGTCCTTCAAGAGAGCGGGCAGCCTTACTGCTGCACCTTTTTCTGTAGATTCTGTTGCAGCTGGAGGTTGATCTGACCTTCCTCGCGGATCTGCTGGATGCTGTTCTGGGCATCCTGCAGCGCCGCCGCGGCCTTGGCGGCCTGGGTCTTGCGAGTCGCCAGGCGGGCATCCCACTCGGCCTGCTCGGCCAGGCGCTTGGCGTCGTCGTACTTCTCGTTGGAAAGCGCCGTCTGGGCCTGGGTCCACTTGTCCTGAGCCGACTTGGTCTCGATCGGGGCGAACTGGTTGCCGCCGCCGCTCACGGCTTCGTTGACGGCCGATTGGGTCACGGCCATCTGCGCGGTCGGCGGATTGCCGGCGCAGCCCGCGAGGAGCAGACCGCCACCCAGGACCAGGCTGGCGAGCAGCGCACGAGGCGCGGAGAACGGGGAGGCGCGAGAGGGACCGGTTTTCATCCGAACATTCCTGGCAGGTCGCCCGGAATGGGCGACAGTGCCTGTGAGACGGCGAAAACGCGGCGAGGTTCGCTGCAACCGCTGCGCTAAAGGGCAGGGTGTCCTGGCCGATATACGTTGTCAGACAACAACAGGGCCAGCGGCCACGGAGATTCCATGCTGTTACGCAATTGCAACATCGCGCCCCGCGCGGCGCTAGGCTTCGGCCTGATCGCCCTGATGGTGGCTTTTCTCGGCCTGTTTTCCCTGGCGCAGATGGCGGGTATCCGCGAACGCCAGGTGGTGACGGAGCGCGACTGGGTGCCGAGCATCCGCGCGGTGGACGCCATCCGCGAGAACATGCTGCGCATCCGCACCATCTCCTTGCGGCTGGCGCTGGACCCGGAACCGCGCAACATCGACACCTATGTCAGCCAGTACGAGGCGCGCAACAAGGTGCTCATGGAGGGCATCAAGGCCTATGAGGTCTTTGTCGACACCCCCGAGGAGCACCAGCGCTGGGACCTGTTCAAGCGCGATTTCGCCACCTATCAGCAGGGCATGACCGAGTCCTTCGCCCTGGCGCGGCGGGGCGATACCGTCGCGCTCAACAAACTGACCCTGGTGGACATGAAACCGGTGGTGGACGGCACCGGCAAGCAGCTGGGCGAGTTGGGCGACCTCTATGCCGAGGGTATCGAACGCGATGGCAAGGTCTCGGCGGATCGCTATGAGGCTTCACGGCTGATCGTCATCGCGGTGATCGTCCTGGCCGCCCTGGCCACGGTGCTCATGGCCTGGCTGCTGACCCGCAGCATCGTCGGACCGCTACGCGAAGCGCTGCTGGCCGCCCGCCGTGTCGCCCAGGGCGACCTGACCCAGACCCTAGCGGTGCAGGGGCGTGACGAGGTGAGCGAATTGCAGCGCGCCTTGCAGCAGATGCAGGGGCAGTTGCGTGAGACCCTCTCGCGCATCGCCGGCTCCTCCACCCAGTTGGCCACCGCCGCCGAAGAGCTCAATGCGGTCACCGAGGCCGCGGGCCAGGGCCTGCAGCAGCAGAACCAGGAGATCGAACAGGCCGCTACCGCCGTCACCGAGATGAGCACCGCGGTGGACGAGGTGGCGCGCAACGCCGTCTCCACCTCCGAAGCCTCGCGGGCCTCCAGCCAGGCCGCACAGCAGGGCCAGACGCGGGTCGCCGACACCCTGGGCGCCATCGCCGCCTTGTCCGACGAGGTCGCGGCCACCGGAACGGTGGTCCAGCGCCTGGCCGAGCAGTCCCAGGACATCGGCAAGGTGCTCGACGTCATTCGCGCCATCGCCGAGCAGACCAACCTGCTGGCGCTCAATGCCGCCATCGAGGCGGCGCGGGCCGGTGAGGCCGGACGTGGTTTCGCCGTGGTGGCCGACGAGGTGCGCGCCCTGGCCAGTCGTACCCAGCAGTCCACCCTGGAGATCGAGCAGATGGTCTCGGGCATGCGCAGCGGCGCCAGTCAGGCCCTGGGTTCCATGCACAGCAGCAGTCAGCGCGCCCAGGCCACGCGGGCCCTGGCGGAAACCGCCGGGGTGGCGCTGGACGAGATCAACAGCCGCATCGGCGAGATGTACGAGCGCAACCTGGTGATCGCCAGCGCGGCCGAAGAGCAGGCCCAGGTGGCCCGCGAAGTGGATCGCAACCTGGTCAACATCCGCGATCTCTCCACCCAGTCCGCCGACGGAGCCCGCCAGACCAGTGCCGCCAGCCAGGAATTGTCCCGGCTGGCGGTGGATCTGCAGGGGCTGGTGAACCGCTTCCAGGTCTGAATCGTTAGACGCGCACCGCCTGGTACAGCGCCCGGATCAGATCCGACTGGGTGATGATGCCCACCAAGCGGCGCGAGCCGTCGATGATGGGGATGTGGCGGTGGCCGTTCTCGGAAAACACCGGTACCAGATCGATCAACAAGCGGTCGGCGCTGGCCACCCGCACGGTGCGGGTCATGATGCGGCCGACGCTGTGTTCGTCCTGGCGCGCCTTCGGCCGGACCAGGGAGCGCAGGCGCCAGCCGAGGCCCTCGTGCACGTCCAGGTCGATCTGCCGCATGAAATCGGCGACGGTGACGATGCCCAGCAGATAGCCCTGGCGATCCACCACCGGCAGCGCCTTGATGCGCCGGGCGCGCATCAGCGCCCAGGCTTCCTGCAGCGGCATCTCGGCACGGGCCGTCACCGGTTGCTGGCTCATGACGTCGGCGCAGCGCAATTCGCCCATCTTGCGCTGGTAGGCGCGCGCCTCCACCTGTTCGAGCAATTCGGCAAGGTCGTCGCGGCTGATGTCCAGCACCTGGTTGTAGCGCGCCAGCACGGCGTCCAGGTCGGCGCGCTGCAGGCGCGTCTCACTGCTCGGCTCGGCCGGGCGTGGCACATGGGGCCAGGGGCGCCGGGTCAGGTTGTTGTAGAGCAGACCGGCGCTCACCAGCAGCAGCGAGTCCAGCGCCACCGGACTCCAGGCATAGCTGAAGTCCTGGGCGCCGATGAGCACCATCAGTAGCGCCGAGGCGCCGCCCGGCGGGTGCAGGCAGCGCAGGGTGAACATGGCGGCGATGGCCAGGGCGACCGCCACGGCGGCGGCCAGATTGGCTTCGGGAATCCACCGCGCGCAGGCGATGCCGATCAGCGCCGCCAGGGTATTGCCACCCACCACCGACCAGGGCTGCGCCAGGGGACTGGAGGGCAGGGCGAACACCAGCACGGCGCTGGCGCCCAGCGGCGCCACCAGGGCCAGTGCCAGGGCGCCGTGCTGATGCACCGGCTGGCCTTCCAGCCACCAGGCCGCCAGCAGCGCCGCGAGCAGGATGCCGAGGCCGGCGCCCAGGCTGGCGCGTAGTCGCTCGCGCCCGTCGATGGGTAGCGGTGCGGGCCAGAAGGCGCGCAGGCCCTGGACCAGGCGCGCGGAAAGGGAGGGCGAGGGGGACGGCGTAAGGGGTTCCTGGGACATGGGAAAGCAGCTGCTAGGCAGAACGAGGGCGCTGATGGTCCTCCCTGTACGCCGCCCTGGCAAGACCGAACCGGTCCCCGTGCCGCCTCTTCCAGCGGTCAGGCAGCGCTCCAGAGCGTCTGCCGCCCCAGGTGGATTTTCTACTGCGAGGGGCCGTCCGCCGTAGTAGGATTATCGGCTGGGTGTCGCCGCAGTCGCGCGGTAGGACAGGTTGAATCGAGCGCAGGTCGGGCCGCCGCGCAGGAGTCCTGCTGCCCATGTCATCCCTACCTTCCCCCACCAAGGCCCTGGCCTTCGTTCAGCGCTTCTGCGCCGCCGAGGCCGCCGGCGGCATCGTATTGATGGTCGCCGCGGCCATCGCCCTCATCGTCGCCAACTCGCCGTTGGCCGAGGGCTACTTCGCCAGCCTGCACTGGTACGTCGGCGGGCTCTCCGTCGGTCACTGGATCAACGACGGCCTGATGGCCCTCTTCTTTCTGCTGGTGGGCCTGGAGATCAAGCGCGAGATGGCGGTCGGCCAACTCGCCAGCTGGGGCGATCGCGCCCTGCCGGGCCTCGCGGCCCTGGGCGGCATGCTGGTGCCGGCGCTGCTCTATGCCCTGGTCAATCGCCACGATCCCCAGACCCTCTCGGGTTGGGCGATTCCCGCCGCCACCGACATCGCCTTCGCCCTCGGCGTGCTGTCGCTGCTGGGGTCGCGGGTGCCGGTATCGCTCAAGGTCTTCCTTTCGGCGCTGGCCATCCTCGACGACCTCGGCGCGGTACTGATCATCGCCCTGTTCTATACCAGCGATCTCTCCGCCAGCATGCTGCTGGCCGCGGCAGGGCTGGTGGCGGTGCTGTTCGTGCTCAACCGCCTCAAGGTCACCGCCCTGCTGCCCTATCTGCTGGTCGGGGCGCTGCTGTGGTTCTGCATGCTGCGCTCGGGCATCCATGCGACCCTGGCCGGGGTGATCCTGGCGTTGTTCATTCCCCTGGGCGATAGCGCGGCCGACGACGCCTCGCCGCTGCTCCGGCTGGAATCCGTGCTGCACCCCTGGGTGGCCTTCCTCATCGTGCCCGTGTTCGGTTTCGCCAATGCCGGGGTCTCCCTGGCCGGCATTTCCCTTGGCAATCTGCTGGACCCGGTGCCGCTGGGCGTCGCCCTGGGGCTGTTTCTCGGCAAGCAGGTGGGCATCTCGCTGATGGCGCTGCTGGCCATCCGCAGTGGCCTGGCGCGGCTGCCGGAGGGCGCCAGCTGGCTGCAGCTCTACGGCGTGGCCCTCCTTTGCGGGATTGGCTTTACCATGAGTCTGTTCATTGGTGCCCTGGCCTTTCCGGGTGCGCCCTTCCTGGTCGACGAGGTCAAGATCGGGGTGCTGCTGGGCTCGCTGCTGTCAGCCCTGGCCGGCATCGCCGTGCTGCTGGTCGCCGCCCGTCGTCGTTGAGAGGAGTTCGAGATGCCCTATGCGCTGTTCGCGGTGATGTTCGGCGGTGCCCTGGGAAGCGCCTGCCGCTGGTGGGTCGGTCTGCGGCTGAATGCACTGTTCCCGCTGCTGCCGATGGGCACCCTGCTGGTGAACCTGGTCGGCGGCTTCGTCATCGGTCTGGCGCTGGGGCTGTTCGCTCGCTATCCGGGGCTGGACGTGCAATGGAAACTGCTCCTGGTGACCGGCTTCTGCGGCGGCTTCACCACCTTCTCGACCTTTTCCGCCGAGGTGGTGACGCTGCTGCAGAGCGGTCGCCTGGGCTGGGCGGCGCTCACCATCACCGCCCATGTGCTGGGATCGCTGCTGCTGACCCTGGCCGGGTTCGCCCTGGCCGGTCGCCTCGGCTGAGTCGACCGGCCGTTGCCCGTCAGGCGGGAGCCACCGGGGCGGTGGGGGCCTGGCGCCGCGGCTTGAGTCTCAGTGCCGGCGCCTCGATCAGGTGCCAGGACAGCACCGCAAGGCCCAGGGTCAGGACGTAGCTCACCACCAGGAAACCGGGCAGCGAGAAGCTGTCGGGAAACCAGTGCATGAGCAACTGCTGGACCGGGAAGTTGAACAGGTAGAGGCCGTAGGAATAGTCGCCGAAGCGGCCGAAGCCGTGTAGCACCGGCACCTGTACCTGGGCCAGGTAGATGATCACATAGGCCAGTGACACCAGGTGGATCACCGGCAGCACGTGCCAGACGATGGCTGCCAGCGACAGCAGACAGAGCGCCAGGGCCAGGTCCAGACGCCAGGGGATGCGCGGCCCGGCCAGTTGCAGCAGGGCACCGGCGAAAAAGAACATGCCCAGGCTGAACACCTTGTGCAGCACGAAGCTGGCGATGCCCATCTGCGGCAGCAGCAGGAAGTTGCCCAGCACCAGCACCACCAGGGTGGCCATGACCACCGAGCGGGTCAGCAGCCCCAGCACCCCGATGATCAGCAGCGACAGGTACATGAAGACCTCGTAGGGCAGGGTCCAGTAGCTGCCGTTCACCGTGTCGGGAAAGGGATTGCCGGTGAAGACGCCGGGCAGTTCGAAGCGCGTCATCAAGAGGATGTTCTTGAAGAAGCCCAGGGTCTGGCGATCGCTGAAGTAGGCACTCGTCTCGCGACTGGTGGCGAGCCAGCCCACCACCAGCACCGAGAAGAGCACCGAAACGATCAAGGCTGGAAAGATCCGCAGGGCGCGCTTGGCGAGAAAATCCAGCGGATTGCGGCTGCGCTGGAAGGACGCCGTGATCAGGAAGCCGCTGATCACGAAGAACACATATACGGCGATGTTGGCCGCGTCGGTGAAACCGGTGAAGTTGAGGATCGGCTCGGCGCCGATGTGACCCGAGAGCCAGAAGCCGTGGCCGATCACCACGGTGGAGGCCGCGGCGAATCTCAGGAAATCGAAGTTGTTGCGTCCCTGGGGGACGTGGGCGGTGGTCATGTCTGCTCCTCGCAGCCGTGGCCCATGCCGCGGCCGCCGCCCGGGAGCGGACTCCAGGCGGACGGCGACGCACACGGCATCGGCGGGAACGCCCGTCAGCGCGACGGACGCAGGCAAAGGCCGCTGCCGGCTATACCGGCAACGAAAGGGCGACAGCCGACGCGATCAGCGAGATCGGCCAGCCGGCGAGGGCAGGGGCTATGGGGGGCTGAGCGGCGCGAAAGCGGGCGTCATGCGCCAGGACTCCGGGAGAGCGGTACCGCGAGAGGCGACGGGGACGACGAGACGCGCGCAGGCGAACGGGGTCTGGGGCCTCCCGGCCGCCCCTTGCGCTGCGCGCGCCTCGTGCATCAGGCGCTGGCCTGCAGCGGCTGGTCGTGCGCTTCTTGCGCTTGTTCCAGGGCGAAGGGCTCCTGGGCGAAATAGAGGGCGGCGCTCTGGCGGGCGTGATCGCCGAATTCCTGTGGGTGGCGCATGACGATCCGTTCGAAGGCGCCCGGCTCCAGGCCGTCTTCATAGAA
Organism: Pseudomonas sp. HUK17; assembly: GCF_001566765.1. Lineage (NCBI taxonomy): Bacteria > Pseudomonadati > Pseudomonadota > Gammaproteobacteria > Pseudomonadales > Pseudomonadaceae > Pseudomonas > Pseudomonas sp. HUK17. Next base: position 342,252 of record NZ_LSMW01000005.1, on the reverse strand, counting down.
GCCGTTGTGGCACTGCAGGATGCCCGAGGCGCAGACGCTGCGCTCGACGGCGGCGATCAGGCCGCCGGCTCTGAGACTCTTGACGATGTTGTGCGGCAGCCGCTGGCGGCGTCTCAGACTGGCGGCGGTGTCGCTGAGGGTATCGAGGATCTCGGTCTCGGCCGGCGACAGCTTGCGTACGTCCAGCTTGGACTTCTGCACCAGGTAGCGACGGGAGAGCAGGCGGGCCTGGTCGTTGAGCGCCTTGAGCACCGTACCGCTGAGTTCACCACGGGTAAACAGACCGGTTTCCAGAGCGATCAGGTAGGACCAATCGTTGATGAGCGGAATCTTGCTGATGTCACGTTCCATGTGAATGCCTGCGTCCATATAAGTTGGCTAATTGAGGATATGAAGCCTCAATGGTTCCAGATCGCCAGTATAAGGTGACGAGTGGCATAGAATTTGACGGTCCTGACAAGAATTGTCGGTTTTTTGTCGAAGTGGGTCACGCCTTGAGGATGCAACCTCAACGCTGCGCTTGGGGTCACTAGCTGGAGTCCTGGCGCGAGTCGGGTGACCCTCCGTAACCTCAGGTGATGAGATGAGTGACCCTGTAGCCGCTTCGACCCCCGCCGATCTGCAGTGCGACGTCGCCGTGATCGGCGCCGGAACCGCGGGCCTCGCCGCCGAACGCGCCGCCCGGCGCCAGGGCGCCAGCACCCTGTTGATCGATGACCACTGGGCCGGTACTACCTGTGCCTCGGTGGGTTGCATGCCTTCCAAGTTGCTGATCGTCGCAGGGGAGGCCCATCATGCCGTCCAGCGCGCCGCGACCTTTGGCATCGAGGTGGGCGATGTCCACGTCAATGGCGCCGCCGTCATGGCGCGGGTGCGCCGCGAACGCGATCACTTCGTTGCGGCGACCAAGCAGGGTTTCGAGAAATTACCCGAGGGTGTGGCCCAACGCGCCACCGCCTGCTTCATCGCGCCAGATCGACTGCAACTGAATAATGGTAAAACTATTCAGGCCAAAAGTATCATCATCGCCACGGGCTCCTATCCGCTGGTGCCCGCGCCCTTCGACGCCTTGGGCGACCGCGCCCTGACCAACGAAACGATCTTCGAGCTGCCCGACCTGCCTCGTTCCCTGGCGGTGATAGGCACCGGTCCTGTAGGCCTGGAACTGGCCCAGGCCATGGCCCGCCTGGGCGTGGCCGTCACCCTGTTCGGTCAGGATGATGGCCTGGGTGCGCTCCAGGACACCGAGGTCAAGGCCGAGCTGCGCAAGATCCTGGCGCAGGATCTGACCCTGTACCTGAATGTTGAGGTGGATGCCCGCCGTGAGGGCGCGGGCGTGCGGCTGTCCTGGTCCGGTGCCGCGACTGGCGAGGGCGACTTCGATTATGTGCTGGTGGCCGCCGGCCGTCCGCCGCGACTCAAGGGCCTGGGCCTGGAAACCACCGGCATCGAGCTGGACGACCATGGCACGCCGGTCTACGACCCCAAGACGTTGCAGTGCGGGTCCTCGTCGATCTTCATCGCTGGCGATGCCGACCATGACCGGCCGATCCTCCATGAGGCCTCCGACGAGGGCGCCATCGCCGGGCACAATGCCGCCTGCTATCCTGAGGTACGGCCCACACCGAGATCGCCGCTGTTTTCGCTGATCTTCACCGATCCGCCGGTGGCCGTATTGGGCAGTCCGCCCGATGAGGACAGCCTGATCGGCACCTCTTCCTACCATGACCAGGGCCGCGCCCGGGTCGAGGCGCGCAACCAGGGCATCGCCCGTTTCTATGCCGAGCCAGGCACCGGCAAGCTCACCGGCGCCGCCATGGTCGGGCCGGGCATGGACCATATCGGCCACCTGCTGGTGCTGGCGCTGATCCATGGCGAGACCGCCAGTTCGCTGCTCGACATGCCCTTCTATCACCCCACCCTCGAAGAGGGCCTCAAGAGCGGCCTGCGCGAGATCTGCCAGGCGGCCCACAGCAGCCTGCGCGGCGATCGCGACCAGGGTTCGCCGTCCGGGGCTTGAGGTGAGGGGGGTTGGGCTTCGACGATAGGGCCGTCTCAACCCAACCTACGGGTGCAGCACCGTAGGTTGGCGCTGAGCGCAGCGAAGCCCAATGGTACGTTCTGCCCCATTCGGCCACACAAAAAAGCCCCGTCGGGATCACCCGCGGGGCTTTCGCTCGCTCAACCAGCCATCAGGCCTTGAAGCGTCTCACCAGTCCATCCAGCTCGCCCGACAGCTGCGACAGGCGCGAGGAGTCGCGGGTGGTGGATTGGGCCAGGCCTTCCACCTGCTGGGCATCGTCCTGGATCTGGGCGATGTGGCGGTTGATGTCTTCGGCCACCTGGTGCTGCTCCTCGGCTGCCGCGGCGATCTGCAGCGCCTGATCGCGGATCTCGTCCACCGACTGGCGGATGCCTTCGAAACTGCCACGCGCCTCGCTGATGGAGGCCACGCTGGTCTGCGACAGCTCCAGGCTGGTGTCGATCTGGCGGGTGACCTCCTGGGTCTTGCGCGCCAGGTTGCCGAGCAGGCCGTCGATCTCGCCGGTGGAATCGGCGGTGCGCTTGGCCAGGGCGCGGACCTCGTCGGCCACCACCGCGAAGCCACGACCTTGTTCACCGGCACGGGCCGCTTCGATGGCGGCGTTGAGCGCCAGCAGGTTGGTCTGTTCGGCGATGCCGCGGATGGTGTCGAGGATGGTGTTGATGTTGTGACTGTCTTGCTCCAGCACCGCCATGGCCTGGGCCGACTCGGCCAGGCTGCCGCTGAGGCGATTGACGTTGCCGGTGGCCTTCTCGATCTGGCCGTAGCCTTCCTGCACCCGGTGGTGACCGGCGTCGGCGGAGGCCGCGGCGTGGCTGCAGGAACGCGCCACTTCGTTGGAGGTGGCGACCATCTCGTTGAAGGCGGTGGAGACCATTTCCACGGCCTCGCGCTGGCGCCCGGCCACCTCGTTCATGCTGGCGGCGGCCTGGGTGGTGGTCTGCGACGCCTGCTGCAGGTCGGTGGAGGCCTGGCCGATACGCTGCACCAGTTGGCGGATGCTGGCGAGGAACTGGTTGAACCAGCCGGCCAGGGCGGCGGTTTCATCCTTGCCCTGGACGTTGAGGCTCTTGGTCAGATCGCCTTCGCCCTGGGCGATGGATTCGAGACCGGCGGAGACGCCACGGATCGGTCGCACGATCATGCCGGCAAAGGCCGCACCGAGCACGGCGAACAACAGCGCCAGTACGGCGGTGATGCCGGCGATCTGCCAGGTCAGGGCGGTGGCCTTGCCCATCACCTCGTTACGCTCGATCAGGCCGATGAATTTCCAGCCGAGGTCCTTGGCCTGATAGACGTTGACCATGTAGTCGGTGCCATTGAGGGTGACCTCGCCCAGGCCGCTCTGGATGCCGCTGAGGGTCTGGTAGGCGTCGCCCAGCTCCTTGAGCTGCTTGAAGTTGTGCTTGGGATCGCGCGGGTCGACCAGCACGTTGCCATTCTCTTCCACCAGCATCAGGTAGCCGCTCTGGCCCAGGGTGATGCTCTTGACCAGATCGGTGAGCTGCTTGAGCGAGATATCCAGGCCCACCACACCGCGGACCTTGCCGCTGGCGTCTTCCATGGTCCGGACGATGCCCATCAGCGAGACGTCGTCGGTCGCCCAGTAGTAGGCCGGGGTACGCACCACCTTGCCCGGATTGTTCATGGCCGCCTGGTACCAAGGGCGCACGCGCGGGTCGTAGTTGGCCAGCTTGGCGTCGTCCGGCCAACTGGCGTAGCTGCCATCGGTCAGGCCGATCGACAGATAGGCCGTGGTGGGGTGGGTCTTGGCGAAGCGGGTGAAATAGCTCACCGCTTGCTGGCCGGCTTCGGTCTGCGGCTGCTGGGCGGCATCCGCGCCCTGGTAGTTCTTCAGGCCATCCAGGGCCAGGATGCTCGGCTCCTTGGCCAGGTAGTCGACGTTCTGCTGGATGCCGGCAAAGAACTGCTGGATGTTGCGATCGATCTGACGGATTTCGCGCCCGCTACCGTCGAGGAAGTCCCCGGTGGCCTGGCTGCGCACGTTCATGATGACCACGCCCGCCACCAGGATCACCGGGAGGCAGGCGGTTACCGCGAAAAGCGATGTGAGTTTTTGTTTGATGTTCATCGAAAGCCCCGGTCGCGCCCTGGCGCGAAGAGTGACGGCAGCATGCCTTCACTCTGCATCGGCCTGGATAATTCCGACTTGATACGGCAAGAAAAATTATTCCATTTGGTCCGCAGCAAGCCGGAAAATCGTCGATCGGTCAGCTAACGACCCGCTACAACTCTTTCTTCAGATGGCGTTCGATTTCTTCCAACGACTTGCCCCGGGTCTCCGGCAAGCAGAAATAGACGAACAGAAGTGACCCCACATTGATGGCGGCGAAAACATAGAAGGTGTAGTTGCCGATGGCTTCCAGAGCCACCGGAAAGCTGAAGGCCACGGTGGCGTTGCACAGCCACTGCACGGCCACCGCCACCCCGGTCAGCAGACCACGGACCTGGTTGGGAAACAGCTCGGACATCAGCAGCCAGTACACCGGCGCGATGCACATCTGCATGAACAGCAGGAACACCAGGATGCAGGCCAGCGCCAGGTAGCTCTGGGTGAGGTTCTGCGGCAGCCACAGCAGCACGCTGCCCAGCGCCAGTTGCGCCAGCACCACGATCACCAGGCCGACCAGCAGCAGGGTGCGGCGCCCGGCACGGCCGATGGCCCAAATACCCAGCAGGGTGGCGATCACCGAGACCACGCCGTTGCCGATGGTGGCGGTCAGGGCCGCGCTGGTGCCCATGCCGGTGCTCTTGAGGATGATCGGGGTGTAGTACATGAAGGCGTTGACCCCGGTGAACTGGGCGACGAAGCCCAGGCCGATGCCCAGCAAGAGCAACTTGACCACCCAGCCCTGGCTCAGCAGCTCGCGCAAGGGCGGCCGATGTTTGGCCTGCTCCTCGCTCTCGCGCATCTCCTTGACCTCGCGCGCCACCTCCTCGGGGGTGTCGCGCAGGCGTTCCAGCACGGCTTCGGCTTCTTCGATCCGGCCCTTGGCCGCCAGCCAGCGCGGCGAGGTGGGCAGCAGAAAGGTGCCGGCGAACAGCAGGATGCCCGGCACCATGGCGATGGCCAGCATGTAGCGCCAGATGCCGTTGTCGTGCACCAGCCAGGCGAGCAGCGCGCTGAGCACATAGGCCAGCAGCTGGCCGCTGACGATCATCAGCTCGTTGCGGCTCACCAGGCGGCCACGGCGCTTGGGTCCGGCGATCTCGGCGATGAACACCGGCACCGTGGCCGAGCCACCGCCCACCGCCAGGCCGAGCACGAAGCGCGCCACCACCATCAGCTCCACCGAGGGCGCTACCGCGGTGCCCAGGGCACCGACGACGAAGAGGATCGACAGCAGGCGCAGGGTGGTGCGCCGGCCATGGCGGTCGGCGAGATAGCCCGCCGCCAGCGAGCCGAAGGCCGCGCCGACGATTAAGGCGGCGGTGACCAGGCCTTCGGTGTAGGCGTTGAGGCCCAGGCCGCCCTGGTCGGCGGGCAGGGTCATGAAGGGCAGGGCGCCGGCGATGATGCCGGTGTCGTAACCAAAGGCCAGGGCGCCCATGGTGGCGACCAGGACGGTGATAAAGATCAGTCGCCGGGCGGAGGCCTTCTGATCAGGGTCGGCGGCGGGAGCGGTGGAGCGGGAGGAAGACATAGGGAACGCGGGTATCCTGAAAACCTGAGGGGTAAGCCAGGTCGCACCGCCCCCGCGCCGCTGGCGACGGAAGGCGGTCGGTCCGACCTGGCTGGATAGGACAGGCGTCAGCCCCAGGATTTCCCGCCCAGGGCGCAAACCCTGGTCAGGGGTGCTCGCGACGGTCCTGCAACAGGCCCTGGATGCGCTCGCTGAGCACCTCGATGGCGAAGGGCTTCTGCAGCAGCTGCATGCCCTGGCCGAGGAAGCGCTGCACGTCCATGGCCTCTTCGGCGTAGCCGGTCACCAGCAGCACGGCGATGCCGGGGCGCTGGCGACGGATCTCTTCCACCAGCTCGCGGCCGTTCAGCCCCGGCAGGCCCACGTCGGAGACCACCAGGTCCAGTTGCGGCTCGCGCTCCAGCAGCGCCAGGGCGGTGGGCGCATCCTCGGCTTGGAGGGCGGTATAGCCCAGGTCCTTGAGCACCTCGACGATCAGCAGGCGCACTCCGGGTTCGTCTTCCACCACCAGCACCCGCTCGCCGCGACCCGGTTGCAGCGCCACTTCCTCCGGCACGGCTTCGCTGGCGACACCCTGATGGCGCGGGAACAGCAGGCTGACCCGGGTGCCGCGGCCTTCCTCGCTGTGGAGGTCGATGTAGCCACCGCTCTGCTTGATGAAGCCATAGACCATCGACAGGCCCAGCCCCGTGCCCTTGCCCTGCGGCTTGGTGGTGAAGAAGGGCTCGAAGACCCTTTCCAGCACGGCGGCCGGGATGCCGCTGCCGGTATCCTCTACCGCCAGCTCGACATAGTCGCCGCTCAGGCGCTCGGGCAGCATCAGCAATCGGGGGTCACGCAGGTTGCGCGTGGTGATCACCAGCTGGCCGCCCTGGATCATGGCGTCCCGGGCATTGATGCAGAGATTGAGCAGGGCGTTTTCCAGCTGGTTGGCATCGCTGCAGGTGGACCAGGTGGCCGCATCGAGCTGCAGTTGCAGGCGGATGTTCTCGTTGAGGGTGCGTTGAATCAGGGTCTCCATGCCGGTGACCAGCCGATTCACGTCCACCGGCTGCAGATCCAGCGCTTGGCGCCGACCAAAGCTGAGCAGGCGCTGGGTGAGAGCGGCGGCCCGCTGCGCCGAGGCGATGGCGATGCCGATGTAGCGCTCGGCGCGGGGCTGTTCGCCGTTCAAATGGCGCTGCAGCAATTCCAGCGAGCCGGTGATCGCCGTGAGCAGGTTGTTGAAGTCATGGGCGATGCCGCCGGTGAGCTGGCCGATGGCTTCCATCTTCTGGCTCTGGCGCAGGGCGTCCCGCGCCTGTTCCAGCTCCAGCGCCCGTTCGCGCTCGACGGTGACGTCACGGGCCACGCAATAGAGCAGGCCGCCTTCGGGCACGGCGGTCCAGGACAGGGTGCGGTAGCTGTCGCTGCGGGTGCGAAAGCGATTCTCGAAATTGAAGCTGGCGGCGCCCGCCGCCAGTTGGGCGATCTCCTGGCGGGTGCGCTGGCGATCCTCGGGATGCTCCAGCCATTCCGAGGTCTTGCCGATGATCTCGTCCACCGTCCAGCCTAGGGTACGGGTCCAGGCCGGGTTGATGCTGACCCAGATGCCACGGCTGTCGGCGATGCCGATGAGGTCGTGGCTGTAGGCCCAGAGCTGGTCACGCTCGCGAGTGCGTTCGCGGACGCGGATTTCCAGGACCTCGTTGGCCTGGCGCAGGGCATCGGCGGTCTCGCGTCTGAGTCGCGCCAGGCGCATGGCGCCTTCCACCCGGGCGATCAGCTCGCGGGCGCTGAAGGGCTTGACCAGGTAGTCGTCGGCGCCGGCGGCGATGCCTTCGATGGAGGCCTCTTCGCCGGCCCGTGCCGACAGCAGGATGATGGGCACCTGGCCGGTGCCCTCGTCGCTGCGCAGGGCGCGCAGCACACCGAAGCCGTCCAACACCGGCATCATGACGTCGGACAGCACCAGCGCCGGCAGTTGCCGCTGCACCGCCTCGACCGCGGCGCGGCCGTCGGCCACGGCTTCCACCTGGTAGCCGGACTCCTTGAGCAACCGTTCGACATAGCCGCGCATGTCGGCGTTGTCGTCGGCCAGGACGATGCGCTCGCCGCGCCCCTGGCCACCCCCGACCTGTTCGTCGCGCGTCATGGGGGCGCTGGGGAGCGGCTCGTCCGGCAGCCAGCGCAGGGCCTCGGCGACAAAGGTGTCGGCGCGGGTGGCGGTAGACACCTGGGTCGCGCTGACCCGGTTGGCCTCGGGCAGATGGGCGTGGCCGAACGGCAGCCACACCTCGAAGGTGGTGCCCACGCCGATCTGGCTGGAGACCCGCACCTCGCCGCCATGCAGCTCGGTGAGATCCTTGACCAGCGCCAGGCCGATGCCGGTGCCCTCGTGGGTCCGGCCGATCTGGCCTTCGATGCGGTGGAAGCGGTCGAACACCTTGCCCAGTTCGCTCTGCGGGATGCCGACGCCGCTGTCGGCGACCGCCAGCACGGCATAGCCATCCTGGCGCCGCAGGCTGACCCGCACCTCGCCCGCCAGGGTGTACTTGAAGGCGTTGGAGACCAGATTCAGGACGATCTTTTCCCAGAGGTCGCGATCCACCCAGACCGGTTCGTCGAGGGGGCCGCAGTCGATGCCGAAGGCCAGGCCGGCGCGGGCCATGGCCGAGCGAAAGCTGCTGGCGAGTTCCGCGGTATAGAGCGCCAGGTCCAGGGGCGCGAAGCTCGCGCGCATCCGGCCGGCTTCCATGCGCGAGAAGTCCAGCAGCGAATTCACCAGGCGCAGCAGGCGCTGGCCGTTGCGCTGGATGAGTTCCAGCTCCTGGCGACCGACCCGGGGTTCGCCCGCGGTGCGGTCCGGGCGTGCCAGCATGTCTTCCAGGGGGCCGAGCATCAGTGTCAGCGGCGTACGGAATTCATGGCTGGCGTTGGAAAAGAACGCCGTCTTGGCGCGGTCCAGTTCGGCCAGCTGCTCGGCGCGGCGGCGTTCTTCCTCGTAGCGCTGGGCATTGGCGATGGCGGTGCCCAGGTGCCCGGCGGCGCGGACGAAGAGATTCCGGTAGTCGGCATCCACCCGCCGTCGTGGACTGATGCCCGCGACCAGATAGCCATGGGGCTCCTCGCCCGGCGGGCCGGGGATGGGCACCACCAGGGCCTCTTCCAGCGGCTCCGGCCAGGGCGTGCCGATCAGGCGGCCCCCCAGGCGTTCGGCCAGCCCGCCGATCAGCGCTGGCGCCTGGCGGGCCGCGGCAAAGGACCAGGGCAGGGCGTCGCTGTCCGCCGTGACCTCCAGTGGCGCGAGGGGATCGTCTGCGGCCAGCCCGGCCAGGGCCACGCGCCTCAGGGCGCCGGTGGCGGCGTCACGCAGATAGGCCAGGCAGAAGGGCGCTTCCTCCGACACCTCATGCAGGCAGCGCACCCCTTCGCGACAGGCGTCCACCGCCGCGCGGGTCGCCGAGGTGGCTTCGGAGACGTTGCGCAGCAATCGCTCGCGCCGTTCCGTCAGCACCCGGTAGGTGGTCTCGGTCACCGCGGTGAAGATGCCCTCCACCGCGCCGGTCTCGCCGCGCACCGGGCTGTAGCTGTAGTAGAAGTAGCACTCCTCCACGTAGCCGAATCTGTTCAGCGGCAGCAACTGGTCTTCCGACCAGGTCGCCTCGCCGGTGGCCATTACGTGATCGAACATCGGTCCGATGATGTCCCAGATCTCCGCCCAGACCTCCCAGCCGGCGCGCCCCAGCGCCCAGGGATGCTTGCGCCCCGGCACCGGACTCCAGGCGTCGTTGTAGATCAGGGCGCGGGTCTCGCCCCAGTAGAGCACGATGGGGAAGCGCGAGCCGAGGCAGATGCTGACCGCCGAACGCAGCGCCGTCGACCAGGTCTCCAGGGGGCCGAAGGGCGTCTGGGACCAGTCCTTCTGGCGCATCAGCGCGGCCATTTCACCGGGGACGTCGAGAAAGGCCAGCGGCGAGGGAAGGTTGGACAAGAGAGCTCCTGCGGGGTGAGGAAAGAGGGCCTGGGACGTACCGCCGTCGGCAGCGACAGCGACAGGCAGGAGGGGCCGCCGCAACGGGCAGCGAGCGGCCTTGCCGTGGGCGATGACGCCGCGACGCGGACCCGATCTAAGCGTGTTGATTGCTCAGACTATTACAAGCGGACCGGCTTGGCGAATGACGCAGGCGGCAAAGCGCCTGCCCATACCAGGGCGACGCCGGTCGAAGGGCGCGTCAGCGGCCCAGTCGTTCCACCAGGAAATCCACGAACACCCGCACCCGCGCCGGCATGGTCGAGCCGCCGACGAACACCGCATGGATGGGTTCCAGATCCCCCGGATTCCAGGCCTCCAGCAGCGGCACCAGGGCGCCGCTGCGCAGGTCGTCGGCCACGCTAAATTCCCCGATACGGGCGATGCCGGCGCCTTCCCGGGCCAGCAGCGCCAGGGCCTCACCGCTGTTGCACTCGATGTTGCCGCTGATCTTCAGGGCGAAGGCCTGGCCATCGCGGACGAAGGGCCAGTCGGGCAGGGCGCGGCGAAAGTTGAATCTCAGGCAGTTGTGTTCGAGCAGGTCCTCTGGCACCTGAGGCGTGCCGTGGCGGGCGAGGTAGGCGGGCGAGGCTACCACCACCTGCCCGGTGACGCCGATGGGGCGGGCACTCAGGGGGCTGTCGGCCAGATGACCGAAGCGGATCGCCACATCGGCCTGGCCGGCGAGGATGTCCACCACCTCGTCACCCAGCGCCAGGTCCACCACGATATCCGGATAGCGCGCGCTGAAGGCCGCCACCAGCGGCACCAGGGTCATGCGGCCATGACCGAGGGCGGCGCTGACCCTCAGTCGCCCTCTGGGCACGCCCTGGTCGGCGATGGCGTCTTCCACCTCGGCCAGGTCCGCCAGGATGCGCCGCGCCGCGCGCAGATAGGCCTCGCCCTCGGCGGTGAGGGTGATGGCCCGGGTGGTGCGCAGCAGCAGCCGCGTACCCAGGCGCTGCTCGGTGCGGGCGATGGAGCGACTCACCGCCGAAGGTGTCAGGCGCAGGGCTCTGGCGGCAGCGGACAGGCTGCCGGCCTCGACCACCTGGGCGAACACCGCCATCTCTCCCGAGCGACCAGTCAGATCCACTTGTGACTCCACAGCAAAGGTGCATGCCAAAACCGCCGTCTACCGGCGTTCGAGCGAGGAGCTTAGCATTCACCGCATAGATAAGGAGCCTTTTCCATGCGTATCAATCCACCCCTGCTGGCCCTGGCCACCGGCGCCTTTGGCATCGGCGTCACCGAATTCGCGCCCATGGGCATGCTGCCCGGCATCGCTGCCGATCTTGGCGTCTCCATCCCGGCGGCGGGCCTCCTGATCAGCGCCTATGCCCTGGGCGTGCTGATCGGCGCGCCGCTGATGACCCTGACCACCGGCCGCATCCCGCGTCGCCAGCTGCTGATCGGCCTGATGGCCATCTTCACCCTGGGCAACCTGATGTCGGCGCTGGCCACCGACTACACCAGCCTGCTGATCGCCCGGGTGGTGACCTCGCTTAACCATGGCGCCTTCTTTGGCGTCGGTGCCCTGGTGGCGGCCAGCGTGGTCGCCCCGGATCGGCGCGCCGGGGCGGTTGCCGCCATGTTCATGGGCCTGACCCTGGCCACCATCGGCGGCGTGCCCCTGGCCACCTGGTTCGGTGAATTGCTTGGCTGGCGCCAGGCCTTCTGGGGCATCGCCGGTCTCGGCCTGCTGACCATGGCCGCGCTCTGGTTCGCCCTGCCCAATGTGGCCCTGCCACCGAGCGACGGGGTGCTGGCCGAGATCCGCGTGCTGGGTCGTCCGCCGGTACTGGCCGCCCTCGGGCTGACCGTGGTCGGCTCGGGCGCCATGTTCACCGTCTTCACCTACATCGCGCCCATCCTCGCCCGCGAGACCCATGGCTCCACGGCCTTCATCACCGCCATGCTGGTGCTGTTCGGCGTCGGCCTGACCCTGGGCAATCTCTGGGGCGGCAAGGCCGCGGACAAATCCATCGATCGCACCCTGATCGCCTCCCTGGGCGTGCTCATCCTGGTGCTGCTGGCCTTCAGCGTGCTGATGCGCTGGCCGCTGGCGGCTGCCGTAGCCATCCTCGTCTGGGGTATCGCCAGCTTCGCCCTGGTGCCGCCGCTACAGATGCGCGTGATGGAAGCCGCCAAGGACGCCCCCAACCTGGCGTCGGCGGTCAACATCGGCGCCTTCAACCTGGGCAATGCCCTTGGCGCGGCCCTGGGCGGCGCGGTGATCGACGCCGGTCTCGGCTATCCGGCCATCTCCCTGGCCGGCGCCGGCATGGCCGCCCTGGGTCTGGCGATGGCCCTGATCCTGGCCTGGCGCGGTCGGGCGACCGGTGCGGCGGTGGCCGGGTAGCCACGAGCAGCCGGCGCTATTCGGCGAAGGGCAGGGGCGCGTCGCCGCCCCGATCCACCGCGAAGGCGTTGAGGGTCATGGCCACCAGGCTGTAGTAGCCATAGACGCCAATCAGCTCGACCATCCCGGCTTCGCCGAACAGCGCCACGCCCTGCTGATAGAGCTCCTCGGGAACCCGCCGGGTGTCGTAGAGCGCGACGCCAATGGCATGCACGCAGGCCTCCTCGGGCGTCGCGAAGACCGGCACGCGGCCTTGCCGGAGTGCCTCTATCACCTGGTCAGGGAGACCCGCCTGACGGGCGATGGGGCATGGATCTGCCATTCGGCCTGGGAGCGCCACCAGGCCGCGGTGGTGAGGATCGCCAGTTCGGTGAGGCGCAATTCCAGTCGCGTGCCGTAGCGGCAGAAGGCCCCCAGCCGCTGGGCGTGATCGGCCAGCGCCGGACTGTGGATCCAGGCCAGGAAGGGCCCGTCGAGATTGCCCCGTGGACCGCTCTGGATCTCGGCCAGCACGCGCTGCTGTTCTGCCGTCGTGTTCTGTTCGGACAGGGGCGTCAGCCGCGATGAGAGGGGCATGATGGTTATCCTCGACAGGTAGGGCACTCATCCAATACCACCTCAGGTTCCCAAGGCAAAGTCTCGGTATCGCGCTCAGGCCGCGTGCCAGAGGTCGCAATCAGGCTGGCGGCATTCCCCTGGCTCTGGTCACAATCGGGCTTGACGTTACCAAGGAATCAGCCGATGACGCAGAGTTACACCACCTTCTATCTGGAGATGACCGCACCGACCGAATTGCGCGAGAAGCCGCCACGGCCTGACCTGCAGATCGTCGAGTGCGAGGTGCCGCAACCCGAACTCAATCGCTTCCTCTATGCCCTGGTCGGACAGGCGTGGGACTGGAGCGATCTCGACAGCTGGAGCGACGCCCAGTGGCGCGAACTGGTGGAGCAGGAAGGCCACCGTACCTGGGTCGCCTATCACCGGGGCGCCATCGCCGGTTACTACGAGCTGTACCGCCCCGATGGCCGCAACGCCGAGATCCGCTACTTCGGCCTGGCCGGTGCCTTCATGGGGCTCGGCTTCGGCGGGCCGCTGCTCAGCCATGCCCTCCGTTCTGCCTGGGATTGGCCTGGTACCGAGCGCGTCTGGGTGCATACCTGCACCCTCGATCACCCGGCCGCCCTGGCCAACTACCAGGCGCGTGGGCTGCGGCTCTACTACCAGGAAGACACCCTGCTCTGAAACACCGGCATAGCCGCTTACACCAGGCCGCGGTCTTTGCCTACTCTCCGGCTAGGGCGCTTCCGCCGTCGCGGGCGTCACCGCCGAACCGGCCAGCAGACCGCCGTCCAGATTCAGCTCGCTGCCGGTCATGTAGCCGGCCTCGTCGGAGGCCAGCAGCAATGCCACGGCGGCCACTTCCTCGGGCCGGCCAAAGCGCCGCAGCGGCGTATCCTGCACCAGCGCGGCCATGCGTGCCTCGCGGTCCGGTCCGTCGCCCAGCATGGGCTCCCACATCGGCGTGAGGATGGCGGCGGGGTGGATGGAATTGCAGCGAATAGCGAGGCCCTGCTCCGCGCAATAGAGGGCCACCGTCTTGCTGTGGTTGCGCACGGCGGCCTTGGACGAGGCATAGGCCGCCGCGCCGGGGATGCCCACCAGCCCGGAGCGCGACGAGATATTGATGATGGACCCGGTCCCAACCGGGCGCATGGCACGGATGCCGTATTTGCAGCCGAGAAAGACGCCGTCGAGGTTGGTGCGATGCACCGCGTGCCAGTCTTCGAGACGGGCGTTTTCCGGATCGTGAGCCACCACGCCCTGTTCGAAGCCGGTGATCCCGGCGTTGTTCACCAGCACGTCCAACCGGCCACTCTCTGCGAGGATCTGCCGCGTCACCCGCTGCCAGTCGTCTTCCAGGCGCACATCCAGGTGCAGGTAGCGGGCACCGTCACCCAGCTCGGCGGCGACGGCGCGGCCGAGGTCATCGTTGAGGTCGGTGACATAGACGAAGGCGCCCTCCGCCACGAAGGCCCGGGCGATGGCGGCGCCTATGCCCTGGGCCGCGCCGGTGATCAGGGCGGTCTTGTCCTTGAGTTTGGCTGCCATGCGAGTACGCCCTCCAGATCGTGACTAGCCTCCTAGGGTAGCCCAGCCGGTTCGGTCAGGGGGCCAGCATCACGCCCGGTGGTTAGCTGTAGCGAATCACCTGACTAGGAGCTGACTGGCCGACAGGAAAGCGCAAGGAGATTCTGCCCGGTCGGCTCGGTCATCTCGCTATCCCTTTTCAGGCTATTAGCGAGTTTTGGTGCCTGCGTAGGCCGTACGAATAGTGCTGAAAGAAAACGGCTCTGACAGGTTCTTTTCTTCAAAGGTATCAGGGCCGTTGAATCTCTTGTGGCTAAGCCCGCTAAAAGATATGGATACGGTGTTAGGGAGGCGGACCTGATAATTGGGCTTTATACCTTGTCCGGTATTCCCAAACCTGACAGTCGCGCCTTCTTTGCGCATCTTGTCCAAAACCTTTCCTAGAAAGATAAGCCCAAGCTGTGGCAGATTCTCCTCGGTCCAAATGAACCTGCTCATTGTTGCTCCTCGGGCTTGGCATAGCGGGCAGCAGTTTTGTAGAGATCCTTTCTGCGGATGCTGACGTCGATTTGCTCCAGACGATAGCCACGACTCTCCATTACCTGCTTAACCATGCGCCCGGTCATCTGTTTCACCCTGTCGGCTTTGATTTCATCACCGAATTCGGCCAGCAGATGAGGTTGGAGGCCCTCAATCGCGGGTCGCTTCAAATAGGTGGTGGTTTCCAAACAGGCTATAGAGGTGTCTCTGTGCAAGAACTGCCACAGAGCACTGGCCAGTGGAGTGTTAGCAACGTCAGAAAAAGAGCCGGCATCGAAGTCTTTCATGGTGCGCTATAGCCTCGGGCTGTTTGGGTATAGCGATAGTACCTGCCTATTGCGGCAGGTACAAGGCAGTCTTTGGATTGAAATTTACGCGCTGGCTGCTAGGCCTTGCCCTGCGATTAATTGAGCCGAAGCCGCACTTCCAAGGCCGGTATTAATGCTGTTCCGCTGGCTTGTTTGGCAGCGTACACGCCAACGTATAGCAAGGCATTGAGAAGATAAGCCCCTTTAAACTTCAGCCCATTTTGTGCGAGGAATTAGACCTACTGGTTGATCACCGCATGGTTGGAAAAGCCGCTCTGGGTGATGTTGATGGCATTGCCCGCCGTGTTCTGGGTCAGGTCGGCGGTGTGCTGGCTGCCGGTCTGGGCGACGGTGATGCTGGAGGCATTACCTGTGACATAAGTCGTCACCCCGAGATTGTCGCCCTGCTGATCGACCTTCAGCTGGCCGTCGTTACCCAGGTAGTAGGCCGAGACGCCGTTGCTCTCGCCGTTAGATACCAGATCCAGCTGATTGCCCTCGCCCGAGGCGATGGCGTCGGCGTTATTGCCATTACCGGTCTGCGCCAAGGTCAGCTGGTTGCCGGCGCCATAGACATTGACGTCGGCGCGGTTGAGATCGCCGCGCTGGGCGATATCGACGTTGCTGGGCCGCGAATAGGCGCTGGAATGCCGGACCTGGGCATCGTTGCCGTTACCCTGTTGCACAACGGTGGAATCGGTTCGCTCGCCGGCCTGCTTGAGGCCGATGTAGTTATCGTTGCCGCGCTGTTCGATGAGGGTGGTCAAGTCGTTGCCGTTCTGGCTCACCCAGGCGCTATTGCGTAGCCCGAAGCTGACCACCTGCAGGTCCAGCGCATCGCCGCTCTGGCGCAACTCAAGGTTACCGTTCAGGCCGTCCTGCCGCGCCGTCAGGGTATTACCACCTGCCCGGTCGCTGGTCTGATCGATGTCGATGCGGTGAAAGCCACCATCCTGCTGCACAAAGGTGTCCAGCCGCAGACCGCTCTGCCGCACCACCGTCTCGTTGCCACTGCCCGGCCCCTGATCGACCTGCACGCGCCCGTAGCCCGCATTGAGCTGCTCGATATCCACCCGCCGCTGCGAACCCAAGGTCTGGTTGACCTCGGCATAGCTCCTGGCACTGTCCTGCACCACCCGCACGCTGTCATCAGCATCGTCCTGCTGGGTGACCTGGGTAGTGAGAAAGATGCCGCTCTGCTGGATATCGGCCTTGTTACGCGCCGACAGCTCGCTGCCCTGGTTCAGGTTCACCCTGTTGAAGCCACCGTCCTGCTGGACGTTGGCCGTATTGGACTCGGCCCAGGCGGCGCCGGTGTTGGCCAAGAGCAACGCGACCAAGAGGGAGCGGGAGTTTTGCATAGGGCTTCCTATGACACGGCCATGAAAGAGGGGAGCAATCGTTGGCAAGAGTGAGGTGGTCGTGCGGAGCGCACTGACGGATAAAATACTTGGTAAGGCTAAAAGCGCAATAGCCCAAAGGATTGATGTTTTTTAACTGTGTGAGCGGTTTCCGTGTGATGATAGAGATTGATGGCTGGTTTGCTTTTGAGTTTTGTTGCTTTTATGCGGGTCATTGACATCGCTGTTGTGGGGCTCCAGTGCCGGTTTAGTGCTATAGAGGCATGCTTGGGGCACTGGAGTAGAGTTAGCCAGTAGCTAAAATACTGGCTTAAAGTTGATGAGATACTTTGTTTATGTCTTGTTTTCTTCAGTATCAACCTCTCCCGCTGAAGTACTTCTATAACCCTGTATGGCTTCAGATCTTTTTCTTGCTCCAACTGTAGATTCAACTATTTTTTCAGCAAGACTTTCAGCTTTGTCGGTTTTAAGTACGACTACGTCTAATGCTCTTGCAATGCTTTCCAAGCCTTTTTTTGTTTTAAAGTTTTCGTTTAAAAACGAGAAGGCCAAATCCCTGCTTTGGATAGAAATTAACTTTTCGGCTAGTTCAGAAATATCAACCTGCTCAAGAGTTTTGTATTCGTTTTTTGATCTCCGTTTGGAGAATTTTATCTCTATAGAAAAGCTTTCATCAGCTAGTTTTTGAAGGTCATCATCGCTAAGCGATGCCATTGCGTCTGCCCAACGGCGCAGCGCGAATGCAAGGTCGTATTTTTCTTTGATCATTTCGCAATACCCTGTAGTTTTCCTTCAAATTCTTCAACAAAATCTTCCAGTTCACTTACTATGTCGGCGTAAGTTCCACCGGCATGGTATTGCAAAACAGCAGGAACGAGGCTTTCAGGTGCACTTGAAAACATCGTTTTGTTTTCGCGGAAATAATTTTCGTATGTGGGTATTCCAGATCTTTTTGTCTGTGCAATATATTGACGCTGCGCAGAAATGGGTTGACTGCTAGTGATTTGTATCATGGTGAAGACTACCCCCAAGATCTCAGGGGAAATTTTCCTAATGTTAGAGTCTATACCCGCATAGTCATTAAATTCAGATGCGAGTTGTGTGACGCTTTGACGAAGATAATCAATCCCCAAGGTTGAAAGATAGTCTGGTTTCGCAGGTATTAATATTTGCTGGCTAGCAATTATTGCGTTTTTGGTCACTATGTTGAAGTTTGGAGGGCAATCGATAAGCAGTATGTCATAATCCGATTCAGATTGCAGGACGGTTATCGCATCTCGAAGCTTGGCATGCACCTTGATATAGTTTGACTTTGATTGTTGCATGTTTGCCCCTCCTAAAAGGGTAGCAAGCTCCAAGTCAACATTGATCAAGCCAAGGTGGGAGCAAATCAAGTCAATGCTTCCGTTTGATTTGGATTTTTTGAGCTGTCTATTGACTTCGGTTGGTGTGATTATAAATTCATTAAGGGGTGGGGGTTCCTTGCCTTCGGATATCGCATCGAACCAAGATTTGATTGTTAGTGAATCTTTGTAATTTTCATCCCAGAAATCAGGCTTAACAAAAGAGAAGGTCAAGCTCGCTTGAGCATCGGTGTCCAGTAGTAGAACTTTTTTTCCGCGGAGAGCTAGTTCAGCTGCGAGGTTGGATGTCACAGTTGTTTTTCCAACGCCACCCTTGTAGTTAATTACTGCGATTACGTCCATGCTTTTACCTTTGCTTTAATGATTTGGCTGTTTGATTTTCTGGTTAGTTAGTTTTGAGTTCGCGATTTATATGGTTTTGACTGCTTTTTATAGGGTTATAAAGCCTCCTGAAAATGAAACTATATTTACAGCCGATTAGAATTAGGCACAGAAGGGTCACTATTGACCATATGAGTGGCAAGAGAGAATGATGCGCCTTACGGTGGCTACGGTAGGCGATTTCGGCAATGACCGCGGCGCGATAGTCTTGCGCGGTCTTGCCGTGACGGTCTTTGGGCGGCATAGCGGCGTCCTGGCCGGGGCCGAGACGAGGGATCGTGACGGCTGCTTCCTTGTGATGGATTTCACAGTAGGAGGCAGGGTAGGAGGCGTCAAGGCTGGCAAAAGGCCGGAATTGCTAAGACTTTTGCAGTGAAGTCTGACGATTTTTGCAGCGAGTGCAGCCGAAACCGAGGGTTGGCAAGGCTTCGCTTGGGATGAAAGTGTTTGGAAGAGGTAGGCGCTGCGGATTTCATCGCCGACGAACTACCCCCACGACCGCCCAAACGGTCGCGGGGGCAGGGCTTAATCCACTGCCTTGACCATCTCCTCGATGACCTTCTTGGCATCGCCAAAGACCATCAGGGTCTTGTCCAGGTAGAAGAGTTCGTTGTCCAGGCCCGCGTAGCCGCTGGCCATGGATCTCTTGTTGACGATGATCGTCTTGGCCTTGAAGGCTTCGAGGATGGGCATGCCGGCGATGGGCGAGGTGGGGTCGTTCTTGGCGGCCGGGTTGACCACGTCGTTGGCGCCGAGCACCAGCACCACGTCGGCCTGGCCGAATTCGGAGTTGATGTCGTCCATCTCGAACACCTGGTCGTAGGGCACCTCGGCCTCGGCCAGCAGCACGTTCATATGGCCAGGCATGCGGCCGGCCACCGGGTGGATGGCGTATTTCACCGTCACCCCGTTGTGCACCAGCTTCTCGGTCAGCTCCTTGAGCGCGTGCTGGGCGCGGGCCACGGCCAGGCCGTAGCCGGGGACGATGATGACGCTGTCGGCGTTGCCCAGCAGGAAGGCGGCGTCGTCCGCCGAGCCGGATTTGACCGGGCGTTGCTCCTGGCTGCCGCCACTGGCCGCCGCTTCCGTCGCCCCGCCGAAGCCGCCGAGGATGACGTTGAAGAAGGAGCGGTTCATCGCCTTGCACATGATGTAGGAGAGAATGGCGCCGCTCGATCCCACCAGCGAACCGGCGATGATCAGCATGGAATTGTTGAGCGAGAAGCCGATACCGGCGGCGGCCCAGCCGGAGTAGCTGTTGAGCATGGAGACCACCACCGGCATGTCGGCGCCGCCGATGGGGATGATGATCAGCACGCCGATGACGAAGGCCAGGGCCACCAGCACGGCGAAGGCGCCGAGGTTGCCGCTGAAGGTGAACATCAGGCCCAGGGCGAGGATGGCCACGCCAATGGCCAGGTTGAGGATGTGCTGGCCGGCGAACTGCACCGGGGCGCCCTGGAACAGGCGGAACTTGTATTTGCCGGAGAGCTTGCCGAAGGCGATCACCGAGCCGGAGAAGGTGATGGCGCCGATGGCCGCGCCGAGGAACAGCTCCAGGCGGTTGCCGCTGGGGATCGGCTGGCCAAAGGTGGCGACGATGCCCAGGGACTGCGGCTCGACCACCGCGGCGATGGCGATGAACACCGCGGCCAGGCCGATCATGCTGTGCATGAAGGCCACCAGCTCGGGCATCTTGGTCATTTCCACGCGCTTGGCCATGATCGCGCCGGCGCTGCCGCCCACCAGCAGGCCGACGATGACATAGCCGATGCCCTGCACCGCCAGCTCGCTGCCGAGCTTGTGGATCAACGCCAGGGTGGTGAGCACGGCGAGGGTCATGCCGGCCATGCCGAAGGCGTTGCCGCGGCGCGAGGTGGTGGGGTGGGAGAGACCCTTGAGCGCCTGGATGAAGCACACCGAGGCGACGAGGTAGAGCAGGGTGATGAGGTTCATGCTCATGTCAGGGCTTCTCCGCCGAGGCCTTGGGGGCCTTCTTCTTGAACATCTCCAGCATGCGACGCGTGACCAGGAAGCCGCCGAAGACGTTGACTGCCGCCAGGGCCACGGCCAGGGTGCCCATGAGCTTGCCCAGCGGGGTGACGGTGAGGGCGGCGGCGAGCATGGCGCCGACGATCACGATGGCGGAGATGGCGTTGGTGACGGCCATCAGGGGGGTGTGCAGCGCGGGGGTGACGTTCCAGACCACGTGGTAGCCGACATAGATGGCCAGCACGAAGATGATCAGGTTGTAGATGCCGTCGGAAATCAGATCCATGGGGGCAGTCCTTTAAATAGAGGGCCGGGCAGGCGTCAGGCGTTCTTGCGGCGCAGTTCGCCGCCGTCGCACATCAGGCAGGCGGCGACGATGTCGTCGTCCAAGGCGAGGTGGAAGGCCCCGTCCTTGAGCACCAGCTTGAGGAAGTCCAGCAGGTTGCGGGCATAGAGCGCCGAAGCGTCCGCCGGGACGCGGGCGGCCAGGTTGCCGTAGCCCACCAGGGTGACGCCGTGCTTGACCACCACCCGGTCCAGCTCGGTCAGCGGGCAGTTGCCGCCCTGGCTGGCGGCCAGATCGATGACCACGGAGCCGGGCTTCATCTCGGCCACGGTGGCTTCGTGCAGCAGGGTGGGGGCGCGGCGACCGGGAATCAGCGCGGTGGTGATGACGATGTCGGCCTGCTTGGCGCGTTCGTGCACGGCCTTGGCCTGGCGCTCCATCCAAGAGGCCGGCATGGGCCGGGCATAGCCGCCGACGCCCTCGGCGCACTGGCGCTCCTCTTCGGTCTCGAAGGGCACGTCGACGAACTTGGCGCCGAGGGATTCGATCTGCTCCTTCACCGCCGGACGTACGTCCGAGGCTTCGATCACCGCACCGAGGCGCTTGGCGGTGGCGATGGCCTGCAGCCCGGCCACCCCGGCACCAAGGATCAGCACCCGCGCGGCCTTCACCGTGCCGGCGGCGGTCATCAGCATGGGCATGAAGCGCGGATAGTGGTCGGCCGCCAGCATCACCGCCTTGTAGCCGGCGATGTTGGCCTGGGAGGAGAGCACGTCCAGGCTCTGGGCGCGGGAGGTGCGCGGCGCCGCTTCCAAGGCGAAGGCAGTGAGGCCGCGGGCGTTGAGCTGGTCGAGAGTCTCCTGAGAAAAGGGGTTGAGCATACCGATCAGCACGGCGCCAGGCTTCATCAGCGCCAGCTCTGCCACATCGGGCGCCGCGACCTTGAGCACCAGGTCGGCGCCCAAGGCCGCGGCGGCATCGCCGAGCTGGGCGCCAATGGCGGCATAGGCCGCGTCGGGCACGCTGGCCCGCTCGCCAGCACCCTGTTGCACCACCACCTGGTGGCCCTGGCCGATCAGTTTCTTGAGGGTTTCGGGGGTCGCGGCCACGCGCGTTTCCCCTGCACCGGATTCCAACGGGACGCCGATCAGCACGGGTGTCACTCCTTGTTATTCGTGCCGCCACAATGGGACCTGGGGCAGCGGAGTGGCTGTCCGGAAACGACGGGTAGCTTTTGGAAAAGCGACAGGCGCGCCGCTGGGGCGGTCTGTTTGGGACTTAGCTCAGACCCGGTGAGCGGGGCAGGGCGGCGAACCAGTCCAGGGCGCGGTCCCACAGCGGCTGGGCGTTGGCGCGGAAATAACCCATGTGGCCAATGGCGCCGCCGTGCTGGCGGGGGTCGAGGTCTTCGCGCTGCAGGTCGACGTTGCGATAGGCCTGCATGAAGGCATCACGCGAGCGCGGCGTGGCCCAGAGGTCGTCCAGGGCGTTGACCGCGACGATGGGCGTGCGCACCTCGGCATAGCCCGCTTCGATGCCCCGCATGGCCGGGTCGTCGAAGAAGTAGTGGGGATAGCTGCACCAGTGGCGCCACTGGCGATAGACGTCGCGTGGCAGGTCTTCGCCCAGGCCCAGGGCGCTCCAGGGGCAATAGCCTTTCCACCAGGTCAGCACCGGCAGCACCAGCTTCCACATGCCCAGCACCTTGAGGCGTTCGAGCGGCGGCATGTAGCCGTGCCAGCCGGCGCTGGTGCCGAAGACGTAGAAGCCGGCGACCTTGGCGTGATTGGGCAGCAGGCCGAAGGCATGGCCGCCATAGGAGTGGCCGACCAGGTAGAGGGGGACGTCGCCCTGGGCCATGGCGTCCACGGCGGCGGCGAGGTCCTGGCGCGCCCAGTCCAGCAGGTCCATGCGAAAGCCCTTGAGCGAGGCGGGTGCGGAGCGACCGACGCCGCGATAGTCCAGGGTCAGGGTCTCGAAGCCGCGGGCCGCGGCGTGCTGGGCGAAGCGCCGGTAGAAGCCCTGGGGCACGGCGGTGGCGCCGGCGACGATTAGCCGTCCCTGCAGCGGCCCCTGGGCGGGATAGCGACTGGTGCTGAGGCGATAACCGTCCGCGGTGATCAGGTCCTCGACGAGGGCGTCGCTGGGCATGGGGTGGTCCCTATGACAGTTGTTATAATGCCTGGACGGTAGATTATGACGACTGTCATAGCAAGGAGAATGAATGACCGAGCAGTCGACGGTGCGGGAACGGGTACTGGTGGCCGCGTCGGCCATGCTGGCGCAGCACGGCCTCAATGCCACCAGCATCCGCGAGACCATCAAGCGCGCCGAGGCACCGCTGGGGTCCACCTATCATCACTTTCCCGGCGGCAAGCATCAGCTGGTGGTGGAGGCGGTGGAGCTGGCGGGCGCCCAGGTCAGTCGCGATCTGGAGCGGCAGCTGCAGGCCGGGGCCCTGGCGGGGATCCAGGGCTTCCTAAGGCTCTGGCGTGACATCCTGCTGGACTCGGATTTTCGCGTCGGCTGCCCGGTGATGGCGGTGGCGGTGGAAGAGCCGGTGGACGAGATCGCCCAGCGCGAGCTGGACGCGGCGGCGGGCATCTATCGCCGTTGGGAGGCGCGCTTGCAGGTGGCGTTGGTCGAGCATGGGCATTCGGCCGAGGCGGCCACGGGGCTGGCCACGCTGCTGGTAGCGGCGGTGCAGGGGGTGATTCCGCTGTGTCGTGCGCAGCGCAGCATCGAACCCTTCGACCGGGTCGCCGAACGTCTGGTGGCGCTGATCTAGCGGGAACGTAGCCGGGGCCGGCGGACTCCACCGAGGGCACTTCTTTTATCGGAGTACCTCATGAATCCCGAACCCGCGGACGACAAGCAGACCCCCCACGACTACGACGAATACGGCGACGTGCCGGATTCGGCGGACACCACCACCACCGAAGAGCGCGAGGACCTGGACGACAGTCCCTTGAGTCCCAAGCGGTAGCGGACTGGTGTTTGGCGCGTGGACAAGGCTGCGCCGTTGTCCACGCTACGAGGTGCCACGATGCCGGCCCCTCGTTGGGCTTCGCTGCGCTCAGCACCAACCTACGTCGAGCCTAGCGTAGGGTGGAAAACCGCAGGGCGTTTTCCACGCATCGCTGCTCTCGGCTAGCGCCAAACCTAAAGGCTATCCACGGAGCCGCCCCCTCTCCCTCTGGGAGAGGGCTGGGGTGAGGGAGTCCGTGTCTTGTTGGGCTTCGCTGCGCTCAGCGCCAACCTACGTCGAGTCTGGCGTAGGGTGGAAAACCGCAGGGCGTTTTCCACGCGTTGCTGCTTTCGGTTAACGCCAACCTAAAGGCTATCCACGGAGCCGCCCCCTCTCCCTCTGGGAGAGGGCTGGGGTGAGGGCAGCCGCCCTCCGTTGGGCTTCGCTGCGCTCAGCGCCAACCTACGTCGCATCTGGCGTAGGGTGGAAAACTGCATGGCGTTTTCCCCGTAGTGAGGTTCTCTGATTACTCCACGTGTGCTCTTCATCGGCATGACCATTTCCTCACCCCCCGTGCCCGTTCAAAACGGGCACGGCGATGTCAACGCGGATGAAGGGCGCTTTCAGTCGGCGGCGACGGTGCGCTGGTGCTGCTCGCCCAGGCCCTGGATGCCCAGGCGCATTTTCTGGCCGGGCTTGAGGTACACCGACTGCGGCTTGACGCCCATGCCCACGCCCGGCGGGGTGCCGGTGGAGATGACGTCACCCGGTTGCAGGCTCATGCAGCGGCTGAGGTAGGCAATGATCTGGGCCACCGTGAAGATCATGGTGCGGGTGTTGCCGTTCTGGTAGCGGTGGCCGTCCACCTCCAGCCAGAGGTCGAGGTTCTGCGGGTCGGCCACCTCGTCGGCGGTGACCAGCCAGGGGCCGAGCGGACCAAAGGTGTCGAAGCCCTTGCCCTTGTCCCAGGTACCGCCGCGCTCGATCTGCCACTCGCGCTCGGAGACGTCGTTGACCACGCAATAGCCGGCCACGTGATCCAGGGCATTGGCCTCGTCGATGTAGCGTCCGGCCTTGCCGATCACCACGCCCAGCTCCACTTCCCAGTCGGTCTTGGTCGAGTCGCGGGGGATCTGCACGGCGTCGTTGGGGCCGCAGATGGCGCTGGTCCACTTGTTGAACACCACCGGCTCCTTGGGCACGTCCAGCCCGGATTCGGCGGCGTGATCGGCGTAGTTGAGGCCGATGCAGATGAACTTGCCGACCCGACCGACGCAGGGGCCCAGGCGCGGTGCGCCGTCCACCAGCGGCAGACTGTTCGGGTCCAGCTGACGCAGCCGGGCCAGGGACTCGGCGCCGAGCGCCTCGCCAGCGAGATCGGCCACCTGGCCGGAGAGATCGCGAAGCCGGCCCTGGGCATCCAGCAGACCGGGTTTTTCCTGGCCCTGGGGGCCGTAGCGCAAGAGTTTCATCGGAGCTCCTATGAGGGGAAAAGGGTGCGGACGAAAAACGGCGTCAGACGCTCCAGCCGCCATCGATCACCTGGGCGGTCCCGGTAACGAAGGCGGCGGCGTCGGAGGCAAGATACAGGGCGAGGGCGGCGATCTCCTCCGGCCGACCCACGCGACCCATCGGCTGGCGGGCGGCGAAGGCGGCCTGCACCTCGGCTTCGCTGCGGCCTTCACGGGCGGCCTGGTCGGCGATGCGCTGGTGCAGCGAGGGAGAGTCCACGGTGCCGGGGCAGATGGCGTTGCAGCGGATGCCCTGGCCGACATAGTCAGCGGCCACCGACTTGGTCAGACCGATCACCGCCGCCTTGCTGGCGCCATAGGCGCAACGGTTGGCCACGCCCTTCAGGCTGGAGGCGATCGAAGCCATGTTGATGATGCAGCCGCCGCCCTGGGCCAGCATGCCGGGTAGCACGGCGCGGATCATCCGGTACATGGCGGTGGCGTTGAGTTCGAAGGAGAAGCGCCAGGCCTCTTCGTCGCAATCGAGGATGCTGCCGGCATGGACGTAGCCGGCGCAGTTGAACAAGACGTCGAAGCTGCCCAGCTCGGCGACCAGAGCCGACACGGCCGCGGCATCGGTGACGTCGAGCACCCGGGTCTGCAGGCCATCCAGGCTGTCCAGGGCGGCGGCATTGATGTCGGTGGCGATGACCTCGGCACCGGCGCGATGGAAGGCGAGGGCGGTGGCCCGACCGATCCCCTGGCCGGCGGCGGTGACCAGAACGCGTTTGCCTGCATGACTCATGCGGGAGACCTCTTGGCTGGCTTTTGTTATGGATCGCCTGACCGCCAATGGTCATGGGTCAGGCCGTCGGTCGTATTGTTTAGACCCCGCCAGGTTCACAGGCAAGGATTTTTTCGCGACACAATGCGCGACCTGAACGAGGCGGCAGTACCCCTTTCGGTGATCGGAAAGGCCAGGTTCCAACGATAGATCGCTGTCCGACTCCGCGTCCTCACCGCCGCCAAGTAGCTGCCGGGCAGCTTCTCTTCCGACACCCATCTGTACGGACCTTTCGCGGCTTGGCTGTGGCTGGTCCGGCCTGGGCTCCACCGGTGACAATCGGCTCTTTGCCCCAAGAGCCTGCCGCCATGTCCCTCGTTTTCCATCAGGTCGATGTCTTCGCCCAGCACCCCCTGGAGGGCAATGCCCTGGCGGTGGTCTGCGGTGCCGATCAACTTTCCACCGAGCAGATGGCCGCCCTGGCGCGCTGGACCAATCTGTCGGAGACCACCTTTCTCCTCGAGCCCACCGATCCGGCCGCGGACTACCGGGTGCGCATCTTCACCCCGGTCCGCGAACTGCCCTTCGCCGGCCATCCGACCCTGGGCAGTTGCCATGTCTGGCTGCGCGAAGGCGGACGACCCAAGGGCATCGAGGTGATCCAGGAGTGCGGCGCCGGCCTGGTGCCCATCCGCGCCGCCGGGGAGGAACTGGCCTTCGCCGCGCCGCCACTGCTGCGGAGCGGGTCGGTGGCGCCCGAGGTGCTGGCGTGCATCGCCCGTGGCACCGGCCTTTCGCCCGCACGCATCCAGGCCAGCCAATGGGCCGACAATGGCCCTGGTTGGGTCGCGGTGCTGCTGGAGTGTCGCGAGGAACTACTGGCGATCCGCCCGGACTATGCGGCGCTGGAAGGCCTCAACGTCGGCCTGATCGCACCCTGGACGGGCAGCGCTGCCGAGGCGCAGTTCGAGGTGCGCGCCCTAATGGGCGAGGAATTCGCCGAAGACCCGGTCACCGGCAGCCTCAACGCCAGTCTGGCGCAGTGGCTGATCCCGGCGGGCCTGGCCCCGGAGCGCTACCTGGCCAGCCAGGGCACGGCCATGGGTCGCCGTGGTCGGGTGCGGGTGGCCCGCATCGCCGACCGCATCTGGGTGGGCGGCGCGGTGCAGGATTGCATCCGCGGCACCCTTACCCTCTAGGCGCGGATCAGAGCCCGACCGAGCGTCCCTTGAAGCCGGCGGCATCGAAGTAGCGGGTGCTGCCGACATTCTGGGTCTTGAGTCCGGCGACCAGGCCGCTCGCCGCCGGCGCAGCACGCCGCACCTGGTGGCTGGCCTTGACCCGCTTGTTGCCCTCCAGACTCTCGCCGAGCACCCGACCAGTTGCCCCTTGGCTGGGATCTCCAGGGGCAGCAGGTGGGCCAGGGCTCTCTACGGAAGCGAAGACAGCAGATATATAACAAGAGACTGCTGAATCTTCATGATGATAGTCCCATGGCAGGGAGCGGCATCCTTTGTGCAGCGTTCCGGCCTCTTCCCAAGGAGCAACCCATGGCCCACGCCTTCGAGAGTACCGACGCCACTGCCCATCAGCTTGATCTGAATACCCCAGCCATCCGCCAGGCGCGCATCGATCTTGCCGCCTGCTTTCGCATGGCCGCCCGCCTGGGGCTGGGCGAAGGCATCTGCAATCACTTTTCCTTCGTGGTGCCGGGCCACGACGAGCTCTTCCTGGTCAATCCCTATGGGCTGGCCTTCGCCGAGGTGACCGCCTCCTCGCTGCTGATCTGCGACTTTGTGGGCGGTGTGGTCGTGGGGGAGGGGGCTCCCGAAGCCACCGCCTTCCATATCCACGCCCAGCTGCATCGGCTCAATCCGGGCGCCCGGGCGGCCTTCCACACCCATATGCCCAACGCCACGGCGCTCTGCCTGCTGGAAGGCGACCCCTTCGTCTGGGCTGGGCAGACCGCGCTGAAGTTCTATGACCGCCTGAGCGTGGACGAGGACTACAACGGCCTGGCGCTGGACGCGACCGAGGGCGAGCGCATCGCCCGGGCGGCAGGTGACGCGGCGGTGGTCATGCTGAAGAATCACGGACCCCTGGTGCTGGGGCCGAGCATCGCCGAGGCCTGGGACGATCTCTACTATTTGGAGCGCGCCGCCGAGGTGCAACTCAAGGCCATGGCCAGCGGCCGACCACTCAAACCGGTGGCGCCAGCCATCGCCCACGCCGCCTGCCAGCAGATGCTGCAGGGCAATGCCGACAGCGCGCGCCTGCACCTGGACAGCGTGAAGCGTCAGCTCATGCGGTTGGAGCCGGATTATCGGGACTGAGCGGGGCGGTCAGCCGCCGCGGAGGCGGCGCTGGGGCACGGCCTGAGGCTGAGGGGTGGAGCGGTCCAGGGAGTCGATTACGACACTGGGCAGCTGGGCATCCAGCTGCTCAACCAGGCGCTCGCGCAACTGGCGCTTGATCGTACGGCTCAGGTCGAGCTGTCCATGATGATCCAGGGCCAGAAAACCCTGCCAGAGCATCTCGATGGACAGGGACGGGGCCTCCGCGCCGAGGGGGCAGACATCGAAGGCGAGCGACGAGGCGGTGGCTGACGGCATCCTGGTGATCATGGCTGTCCCTCCTGGACGAGAGCCTCATGATGCCAGGGCCGGCGAATGTCGCTGCAGTGGCAAAGCGCGGACCCGTGGACTGTTGCGCATTTTGTCGGCGCGAAAAAAAGCCCGGGATCCTCCCGGGCTGAAAGCGCAGATGTCAGCTTCTACGATGCCTTTCGGCACGAGGTAGAGCTTGCCATCGTCCGGCTTATGGCTGGCTTAACGTGGTTAGCGAATCAACGAGGCCAGCAGGGCCATGCAGGCGATCAGGGTAAAGATCAGCAGCAGGTGAACCAGAGAGCGCTTGTCCATAGGCTTCTCGACAACAGAGGGCACTGAAAAAAGTGATGGCGAATAATATCAAAAAGCCATCATTCGTAATCGCTCAGGCTGGGTTCAGCGTTCGTCGAGCAGTAACTGGATGCGTCGCTCCAGCGTATCCAGGGTGAAGGGCTTGGTCAGCACCTGCATGCCCGCCTCGAGATCCCCGGCACCTATGACATTGGCCTCGGCATAGCCGGTGATGAACAGCACCGGCAGCTGCGGCTGCAGGCCGCGCAAGGCATCGGCCAGTTGGCGACCGTTGAGCGCGCCAGGCAGGCCGACGTCGGTGACCAGCAGATCCAGATGGCTGTCGGGCGGGAGCAGCGCCAGGGCGGTGACGGCATCGGCCGCTTCCAGCACCCGGTAGCCCTGGGCGGTCATGGCGTCCACCAGCAGGGTACGGATGGTCGGTTCGTCGTCGACCACCAGGATGGTCTCGCCCTGGCCGGGCAGGTTGGGTTCGGGCTCGGGATGGACCGGGGGGCTGACCACCGGCGTCAAGCCATGGCGCGGCAGATAGAGGTGTACCCAGGTGCCCGCGCCGGGGGCGGAGTCGATGCGGATCTCGCCCCCCGATTGCAGCACGAAACCATGCACCATGGAGAGCCCCAGTCCGGTGCCCTGGCCGAGGGGCTTGGTGGTAAAGAAGGGATCGAACACCCGCGCGAGGACCTCGTCGCTCATGCCGCTGCCGGTATCGCCCACGCTCAGGCGCACGAAGTCGCCCGGGGGCAGCGCCTGGTGCTCGGCCTGGGCTTCGTCGAGACACTCATTGCCCAGGACGATGCGGATGCGACCGCCGTCCGGCATGGCGTCACGGGCATTGAGGCAGAGGTTGAGCAGGGCGTTTTCCAACTGGGAGGCGTCGATGTGGGTCAGCCACAGCTGGGGATCGGCTTCGCGCTCCAGGGCGATCTGCGGGCCGATGCTGCGCTGGATGAGGTCTTCCAGACCGATCACCAGTCGTTCCAGCGCCACCGGTTGCGGATCCAGGGTCTGGCGCCGGGAAAAGGCCAGCAGCCGGTGGGTCAGGGCGGCGGCGCGCTGGGCGGCGCTGCGGGCGGTGCCGGTGTAGCGATCCAGGTCCTGCAGCCGGCCCTGGCGCAGACGCAGGTCGAGCATCTCCAGCGAGCCGAGGACGCCGGTCAGCAGGTTGTTGAAGTCATGGGCGATGCCCCCGGTGAGCTGGCCGACGGCCTCCATCTTCTGCGACTGGCGCAGGGCTTCCTCCATGACCTGGATGCGCTGTTGTTCTTCAAGGCGCTCGGTCACGTCGTAGGCGAATTGATAGGCACCGATGGAGCGTCCTTCGGCATCGTGCAGCGGGCTGAATTGCAGTTCGTAATGGCGCCGGCCCGGCCCTTCGCCCAGCGAGATGATCTCGCTGAAGGTCTCGCCGGCGAAGGCGCGGCGCCAGTGGGCGAGGATGCCGTCGCGCAATTCGGGCCGCTGCCTGAGGCTTTCGCTGAAGGAATCGCCGATGCGCGGCCGGACCCCGATCTCCTGCTCGAAGACATCGGCGCCGGAGCCGTTGATCGCCAGCCAGCGGAAATCGAAATCCAGCACCTGGATCAGGGCGGCGGCGCCATCCACCACGTTGGCCAGGATGCGATTGGCCGCCAGGGCGGCCTGTACCCGTTCTTCGAGGGTCTCGTTGAGTTGCCGCAGGGCCGCTTCGGCCCGCTTGCGCGGGGTGATGTCCTGGAACAGCACCGCGACCTGCCGGCGACTGGCCGGCTCGATGCGAAAGGCGGTGACGTCCAGATAGCGGCCGGTGGCCACCAGCTCCTGCTCGAAGCGGATGGCTTCGCCGGTCCGCAGCACATGGCCGTAGCGATCGAGCCAGGCCTGGGCCTCGTCGCCGACCATGTCGCGCAGCCTCTGGCCGACCACGTCGGGGATGCCGGCATGGGCGGTATAGGCCGGGTTGGCCTCGACATGGACATAGTCGCTCAGCGGTCCATGGGGGCCATCGATGAATTCGATGACGCAGAAGCCCTCGTCCATGGCATTGAACAGGAACTGGTAGCGCTCGTTGGCCAAGGTGGCGGCGCCTTCCCGGGGCGCCGCGCACGCGTCCAGCTGCTGACGCAGGTGACGATTGCTCTGCTCCAGCTCGGCGAGGCGCGCCAACAGGGAGGGGGTATCGGCGAAGGACACGGCAGGCTCGGCAGAAAAGATGAGGCGACGGCTTCGCTTCAAAGATGGGGCATTAGACGTCCGCGGGCGAGAAAGTGCCAGGCGCGTCACAGATCCTTCGCCCTCATATTTCTCGCTTGCCCACGTCCATTCGAGGCGCAGGGAGGACAGAGTCGGGCAGGGTGTTTACCCCCAGACGAGAGGGTTGACCACTCTGCTTTGGGTGGATTGACACCTTTGAAAGTCACTCATACGATGTCATATGAATATCTGGTAACAGCTTTCCAACGACCCCGGTTCACCCCGGTCAATAACAACAAGTCAGGAAGCCCATTCAATGACTATCCAGGTCACTCCCGAGACGGAGTCCGCCCTGCGGCCGCAGGACACGCCCGTCGCCGCTACCTCGCAAACCTCCCGTTTCACCCGCTATCGCTGGCTGATCTGCGCCCTGCTGTTCGTCGCCATCGGCATCAACTATATCGACCGCCAGATGATCGGCATCCTCAAGCCCACGCTGCAGGCGGACCTGGGCTGGACGGAGACCGACTACGCCAAGATCGTGTTCTGGTTCCAGTGTGCCTATGCCATCGGCTTCCTGACCTTTGGCCGCATCATCGACAAGGTCGGGGTGCGCATTGGCTACGCCCTGGCCTTCACCATCTGGACCATCGCCAGCATCGGCCACGGCATCGCCCACACCGTCACCCACTTCGTGCTGGTGCGCTTCACCCTCGGTTTCGGCGAGTCCGGCAGCTTTCCGGCCAGCCTCAAGGCGGTCTCGGAATGGTTTCCGCAAAAGGAACGCGCCCAGGCCACCGGGTTGTTCAATGCCGGCACCGCCATGGGACCTATCATCACACCTTTGCTGGTGCCGGCCATCACCCTGGCCTGGGGCTGGCGTGCGGCCTTCATCTCCATCGGCCTGGTCACCGCCCTGTGGCTGATCGCCTGGCTGCTGATCTATCGCCGTCCCCATGAGCACCCCAAGGTGAGTCGCGAAGAGCTGGCCTACATCCAGGCCGACGACGGCTCCCCGGTATCGGCCAAGCCGGCCGTCGAGACCAAGATCTCCTGGTTCAAGCTGCTGACCTTCCGTGAGACCTGGGCCTATGCCGCTGGCAAGTTCCTCACCGATCCGATCTGGTGGCTGTACCTGTTCTGGCTGCCGGACTTCCTCGGCAAGACCTATGGCCTGAATCTGAAATCCTTCGGTCCGCCGCTGATCGCCATCTACATCCTCGCCGATATCGGCTCGGTAATGGGCGGCTGGGGCTCCTCCAAGCAGATGAAGCTCGGTCGCAGCGCCAACCTGGCGCGCAAGACCACCATGCTGCTCTGCGCCCTGGCGGTCATCCCCATCGTCACTGCCCAATTCGTCTCCAGCCTGTGGCTGGTGGTGGGCATCATCGGCCTCGCCGCCGCGGCCCACCAAGCCTGGTCGGCCAACCTGATGACCCTGCCGTCGGATCTCTTCCCCAAGGAAGCCGTGGCCTCGGTGATCGGCATCGGCGGTACCGCCGGAGCCATCGGCGGCATGCTGATGACCACCTACAACGGCTACATCCTGGAGATCTTCAAGTCCTACCAGCCGATCTTCATCGTGGCCGGCAGCGCCTACCTGGTGGCCATCGTGGTCATCCATGTGCTCACGCCGCGCCTCAAGCCGGTGCCGCTGGAGCGCATCTCGGTAGACTGATCGTTAGCGTCCGAGGCACACACAGCCGCCGGGTCATCCCCGGCGGCTTTTTTCATGCCGGTGGCTGTCCGGATCGCGCAGGGCGCTGTCCTGCTCGCGAGCGCAGCGGCCAGGGTGGCCGGTCAGACTCTGGGGCCTAGCCCTGGAGTCTCCCATGCTCAAGCAACCCCAGACCAAGTACCAAGCCTTCGCCGCGCCCCACCTGCCCGATCGCCAATGGCCGGGCCGTCAACTGACCGAGGCGCCGCGCTGGTGCTCCACCGATCTGCGCGACGGTAACCAGGCGCTGATCGAGCCCATGGGACTGGAACGCAAGCGGCGCTTCTTCGCCTTGCTGCTGGCAGTGGGTTACCGGGAAATCGAGGTGGCCTTTCCGGCGGCGTCCCAAACCGATTTCGCCTTCGTGCGCGAACTGGTCACGGCGGACGGGCTGCCGGACGATCTCTGGCTGCAGGTGATGACGCCAGCGCGCTATGAGCTGATCGACCGCACCTTCGCGGCCCTGGTGGGCGTACCCCGGGCTATCGTGCATCTCTACAACGCCACCGCGCCGCTGTTCCGTCGGGTGGTGTTCGACCAGGATCGCGCCGCCACCCTGGCCATGGCGGTCGCCGGGACCCAACGCGTGCGCGCCCGGTGCGACGCCCAGCCGGAAACGGCCTGGACCTACCAGTATTCACCGGAGACCTTCTGTTTCACCGAGGCGGACTTCGCTCTGGAGATCTGCCAGGCGGTCCGCGAGGCCTGGCAACCGTCGGCGGAGCGCCCGCTGATCCTCAATCTGCCGGCGACGGTGGAGGTGGCCACCCCCAACGTCTATGCCGATCAGATCGAGGGTTTCATCCGCGGCCTGGGGCCGGCGCCCCATGTGACCATCAGCGTCCATCCACACAATGACCGGGGCACCGGGGTCGCCTGCGCCGAACTGGCCCAGCTGGCCGGGGCGACGCGGGTGGAAGGCTGCCTGTTCGGCAATGGCGAGCGCACCGGCAACGTGGACCTGGTGACCCTGGCGCTGAATCTCTACAGCCAGGGCATCGCGCCGGGGATCGATTTCTCCCGCCTGGAAGAGGTGGCCAGCGTGGTGGAAGCCTGCAACCAGCTGACGATCCACCCGCGCCATCCCTATGGCGGTCGTCTGGCCCTGGCTGCCCGCTCGGCGCAGAGCGCGGCCCTGGGGCTCATCGATCCAGCCGAGCTGGGCCGGGTGGCGGGCTAGGGACGACAGGCAGTTCCGTCTGGCCCCGATAGGCCGAGGGCGACACGCCCAGCACCTGGCGGAAGCGGGTGGCGAAGGCGCTGGGACTGGCATAGCCGTGATCCAGGGCCACGTCGACGATGGCATGGCCGGCGGCCAGCGAGGTGAGACTGGAATCCAGTCGCGCCCGCTGCAGCCACTGCCCGAAACTCAGGCCGGTCTCCTTGAGAAACAGCCGGCTCAGGGTGCGTTCGCTGACCGCCAGCCGCTTGGCGGCCCGGGTCAGCGTCCAGCGTTCGCCTGGGTGCTGGCGCAGGTGGCGGCAGAGGTCGGCGAGCGTGGCATCCACCGGCCAGGGCAGGTGCAGCCCGGCGGTGGGCGAGCCCTGCAGTTCGTCGAGCATCAGCTGCAGGATATGCCGGGCGCGGCCCTCGGCTGGCCTGTCGACCGGCAAGGGTAGGGCGGCCAGGATGAGTTCCCGCAGTAGCGGCGAGACGGCGATCAACTGGCAGCGCGTTGGCAGATCGGCGCGCACCTGGGGGTCGACGAACAGGGTGCGTACCTCGACGCGTCCCAGCAGGTGCAGGTCGTGCTCTTCGCCCGCCGGTACCCAGACGCCACGCTCCGGCGGCACCACCCAGCGCCCCTGGGCGGTGTTGACGATCACCACGCCGCACTGCGCATGGATCAGTTGCGCCTGGCGATGGCTGTGGGGTGGCACCCGATCGCCATGGGCGTAGTCCTGGGCCACGGCGTGCAGGCCGTTGCATGAGCTGAAGTCGATGAGCCTGGTCATCAGCAGGGTGCGCGGCCGGCCAGCCACTTGCCCAGCAGGGCATCCAGCTGCCGCTGCTCGGCCTCGCTGAGGGTGGCCAGGGCGCGGCGTTCGTTGTCGACGTGGGCGGCCATCAGCCCGTCGATCAGGGCGAAGCCCGCGGCGGTAAGGGCGACCAGGGTACTGCGGCGATCCTCGGGATTCTTGCGCCGCTCGATCAGGCCGGCGCGCTCCAGGCGGTCGAGGCGATTGGTCATGCCGCCCGAGGAGATCATGGCCGATTCATAGAGCACCGTCGGACTCAGGGCATAGGGCTCGCCGGCGCGCCTCAGGGTCGCCAGGACGTCGAATTCGCCATAGTGCAGCCGGTGTTCGTCGAAGAAGGGCTGCAGGACATCGCGACTGAGCACCTGGGCCACCTCGCCCAGACGACCCACCAGGCGCATGGGCAGGGGATCCAGGTCGGGGCGCTCGCGGTGCCACTGGTCCACGGCGAATTCGGCGCGATCGGCCATCGGCTTACCTCGGGAATATATCTTGATGTTAAGATACTTCTCGTCAAGAGAAATACCGCGTCACTTTGGAGATTGTCCATGCTTTCCGCGTCATCATCATCCCCGACCACGCCCGCACCGCGCCAGGACGCCTTCCTCGCCGTGCTCTTGGTGCTGCTGGTCGGCCTCAATCTACGGCCCATCCTGGCCGCTATCGGTCCGCTGCTGGATGGTATCCAGGCCGCGACCGGCCTGGAAGGCAGTGGTGCCGGGGCGCTGACCACCCTGCCCATCGCCGCCATGGGGCTCTGCGCCCTGGGTGGCGCGCGCTTACAGGTCTGGCTCGGTGAGCGCCGCGGCATCGCCCTCGGCCTGCTGCTGCTGGCCCTGGCCAATGCCTTGCGTTGGGAAGAGCCGAGCGGCCTGGGGCTGATCCTCACCGCCGCCCTGGGCGGTGTCGGCATCGCCCTGGTACAGGCGCTGATCCCGGCCTATATCCGCCGCTGCCATCCGCAGCGCACCAGCACCCTGATGGGGCTCTACACCACCGGCATCATGGGCGGCGCGGCCGTGGCGGCGGCCACCGCGGCACCCCTGGCCGAGCAGTGGGGTTGGGCCCAGGGTCTGGCGCTCTGGACCCTGCCGGTGCTGCTGGCGCTCGGCATCTGGCTGGCCCTGGCCCGTCCGGATGCGCCGGCGCAGGATGCTGCACCTCGCGCACAACCCTGGCGTCAGCGCCAGGCCTGGCTGTTGCTGGCCTTCTTCGGCATCGGCACTGCGGCCTACACCCTGGTGCTGGCCTGGTTGCCGCCGTACTACACCGGCCTCGGCTGGCAAGCCGCCGACAGCGGTCTGCTGCTGGGCGGCGTGAGCCTCGCCGAGGTCAGCGCCGGTCTCCTGCTGTCGGCCACCATCGCCCGGCTGCGCAATCGCCGGCCGCTGGTGTTGGGCGTGCTCGGCGTGGTGCTGGTGGGACTACTGTGCCTGGCGCTGGCGCCGCTGCAACTGGCGGTGCCCACCGCCATCCTGCTCGGCCTGGGCATCGGCGCGCTGTTTCCGCTGTCGCTGATCCTGGCGATGGACCAGGTGCGCGATCCCGCCGAAGCCGGGGCCCTGCTCGGCTTCGTCCAGGGCGGTGGCTATCTGATCGCCAGCCTGGCGCCGCTGGCCGCCGGCATCCTGCGCGACTACCTGGACAGCCTGGCCAACGCCTGGCTGCTGATGGCGGTGGGCGTGGTGCTGCTGATGGGCCTCGGTCTGCGTCTGACCCGACCCGCGCGGCCGGTCTTGGCGCGCGGTTGCCAGCAGGCCTAGCCGTGTAAACCTAGCCCGCGCGCGGCAGGCGCAACTCCACCCGGAGGCCGCCCCGGGCGCGATTGCTGAAGCTCAGGGCACCGCCCAGCCGGCGGGCGATGGTCTCGACGATGGCCAGCCCAAGCCCGGCGCCCTGGGGATTGCCGGCACTGTAGAAGCGATCGCACAGCCGCGTGAGCTCGGCCTCGTCCACCCCGGGGCCGCGATCCTCCACCCGCAGCAACACGCCGTTGTCCTGGCTGGCCTCGATGCCGACCTCCACCGCACTGCCGGCAGGGGCGAAGGCCAGGGCGTTGGTGACCAGATTCTGCAGGGCGATGGCGATGGCATCCGGATCGCCCAGCACCGGTGGTCCGGCCTGGGCCGCCAGCACCAGTTCCACCTGATGCTTGAGTGCCAGGGGCGTCAATTCCGCCAGCTCTTCGCGCACCAGGGGTTCCAGGTCCAGCGCCTGGACCTGGGCGGCGCCGGGTTCCAGCCGCGCCAGGGTCAGCAACTGGCTGGCCAGACGGGTGGCTCGACCGACGCCCTGGCGCAGATAGCCCAGGGCTTCCTCGCGTTCTTCCGCCGTCTCGGCGTGCTGGGCGTTCTGCGCATGCAGATCGAGGATCGCCAGGGGGGTACGCAATTCATGGGCGGCGTCGGCGATGAAGCGGCGCTCGCGCTCGAGCAGGGCGCGCAACTGGGCGAGCTGGTGATCCAGGGCGCCACGCATGGGCTGCAACTCCGGCGGCAACGGTCCGGCCGGCAGCGGCGCCAGGCTGTGGGGGTCGCGCTCGCGCAGCTTGCGGGCGAAGTGCTGCAGCGGGCGCAGGCCCCAGCCCAGCAGCAACCAGAGCACCCCGACCAGCAGCGGCAGGCCCACCAGGGTCGGCCAGAGGGTATGGCTGACGATGCGCTGGATCAGGTCCTGGCGCAGGTCCTCGCGCTCGCCGACCCAGATGCGCAGGCCGCCATTGGCGGTACGCACCAGCATTCCGCACCATTCGCGACCGTTGTCGAACACCTCGTGCAGCCCCTCGGGCGGCACCTCGGCCAACCGCGGCGCCTGGCCGGACCGGGCCAACAACTGGCCGTCCGCGCTCCAGATCTGGAAGGTCAGCTGATTCTCGTAGGGGTGCGCTGGTACGCTGCCGGGAACGGGTTGCATGGCCCGGTCGAACACCCGGATCAGCTCCGGCCAGCGATCCGCCGCTGGCGTACCGGCCTGCAGCAGGCCTTCCAGCAGGCGCGCGCCCTGGACCAGTTGGGCGTCGTAGATGCCCTCGATCTCGCGATGGCTGTCGCGCAGGGCCAGCAGGGCGAGGGCCAGACTGCCGGCCAGCACCAGGGCCAGGGTGGGGGCGAGGATGCGGGTACGGATGGCGATCATGGCTGACGCTCCAGCAGATAGCCCACCCCGCGCACGGTGCGGATCAGGCCGCTGTCGAGCTTCTTGCGCAGGTTGTGGATGAGCACTTCCAGGGTGTTGCCCGAGGCCGCTTCCTGCCAGCCATAGAGCGCATTGCTCAGCCGCTCGCGGGTGATGACGGCGCCCGGTCGCAACAGCAGCTGGTGCAGCAGTTGATACTCCATGGGGGTCACCATCACCTCGGCGCCGCGATAGTGCACTGCCTGGCTGGCCGGATCGAGGCTGATGCCAGCGTGCTCCAGCAGCGGTTGCGCTCGGCCACAGCTGCGGCGGATCAGGGCCCGCAGGCGCGCCTTGAGTTCGTCCAGGTCGCAGGGCTTGACCAGATAGTCGTCGGCGCCGGCATCCAGGCCCTGGATGCGATCGGCCTTGGCATCGCGGGAGGTGAGTACCAGCACCGGCACCTGGCCGTCGGGTTGGCTGCGCAGGCGGCGCAGCAGATCGAGGCCGTCCAGCCGTGGCAGACCCAGGTCCAGCAGCACCAGGTCGAAGCGCTCGGACGCCAGGGCGTGCTCGGCGGCCAGGCCGTCGGCCACCCAGTCCAGGGTATAGCCCTCGCCGCGCAGGGCCATGCGGATGCCCTGGGCCAGGGCCGCATCGTCTTCCACCAGCAGTACCCGCACGCCTGTCTTCCTCGCTCTGCCATGCCGCCAGCCCGTCATCATCGCCGCGAAGACCGGGCGCCGGCGAGGGCGACTGTTACCGGGCGTTACATGCCGAGGCTGGTCTGAACAGTCGCCGAGCGAAGGTCAGGCGAGGCGCAACGACCAACGGGAGTAACAACCAATGGCTGGCTCGAAGGGTGAGCCCAGCGAATCACATCCATGAGGAAGCGGATCGGCCTCGCACGCGAAGTTACGGGTGGTAAATGAGCATTCCGACCCAGCGGGTTTTTAACGCAGCCTGGGCTGGCGCAGGCACTGTTCAGACAAGTCTAGGCGCAGTGCCCGTCGAGGGTGCCCGGCGGATCCACCTGCACCGTCACGTGCTGCAGCCCATGGCGACTGCGCAGCAGCTCGCCCACCAGGGTCGGCAACCGCAGCGGATCGCTGCCCGGCGCCGGGGTGATGTGCAGGGTGGCGATGCGGGTTTCGTCGGTCAGCGTCCAGACGTGCAGATGACCCACCTCGGCCACCTCCGGCAGGGCACGGACCGCCGCCGTGGCACCGGCCGTGTCGAATTCCCTTGGCGCGGCCTGCAACAGCACCGCGCCGGCATCGCGCACCAGGGTCCAGGCCGATTTGACGATGAGCAGGGCGACCAGGATCGACAGCGCCGGATCCAGCCAGGTCCAGCCGGTCCAGAGGATGCCCAGGGCGGCGGCGATGGCGCCCACCGAACCCAGCAGGTCGCCGGCCACATGGAGCAGCGCGCCGC
Source organism: Pseudomonas sp. HUK17 (assembly GCF_001566765.1). Taxonomy (NCBI): domain Bacteria; kingdom Pseudomonadati; phylum Pseudomonadota; class Gammaproteobacteria; order Pseudomonadales; family Pseudomonadaceae; genus Pseudomonas; species Pseudomonas sp. HUK17. The sequence continues at coordinate 303,306 of NZ_LSMW01000005.1, read as the reverse complement.
GCAGATTGCTGTCGTCCTTGTGCCCGCCGTTCAGCACCAGGAAGCCGACGATATTGACCACCAGACCGATCACCGCCACCACCAGCATGGGGCCGGAGAGCACCTCGGTGGGCTCGCGCAGCCGCATGATGGCTTCCCAGCCGATCCACAGGACCAGCAGCAACAGCGCGACGCCATTGGTCAGGGCGGCGAGGATACGCACCCGGTGGAAGCCATAGGTGAAGCGGGCATTGGCCGCCTTGGCCGCCACGCGGTAGGCCACCAGGGCCAGCAGCAGGGCGGCGGCATCCGAGACCATATGCCCGGAATCGGCGATCAGCGCCAGGGAGCCGGACCACCAGCCGCCCACGGCCTGGACGATGGCGTAGCCAAAGGTCAGGACGAAGACCAGCTTGAGCTTGCGCTCGTTGTCGGCGGTGACCCGCGGGGCATGGGCGTGACCATGGCCGTGATCGTGGCCATGCTGATGATCGTGATCGTGATCGTGATCGTGGTGCGGGGTGGAGCCACTCATCTACAGGTCTCCGAAGGGTTGAGGAGGCAGCGGGCAATAGCCTTTCTGTGACCATCCTGAAGCCTGAAGTGACTTCAGGGTCAAGCCGGCCGGCTACCGGCTGACCGCCTGGTCATCTGTTACCGCGCATGAGTCACTAAGACTTCATTAAGGTTCGCCCCTCAGGGTAGCGGCTTCCTGTCCTTGGAGCCCGCTCATGGCCGCTCGCCTTCGCTTCCCCTTGCGCTTGCGCAGGGCCCCCTGATGTTGCTCGCGACGTTCTCCCGCCCCCGCGCCACGGGTTGGCGGCACTGGCGCAATCTGCTGGCCTTGAGCAGCTTGAGTTGCCTGCTGTTGCTGGCCGACGACTTCCTGCAGCAAGGCTTCACCCCCAACAACCGCGCCGAGCTGGAGGCGGGCTATGTCGCCGCGCTCTGGGTGTTCAGCCTGGCGCTCTGGTTGAGCCATTTGCCACGCCTGGCGGTGGCCATCCTGCTGGGGTTCGCGCTGATGCAGCTGCTGCAGCTGGGCAACCTCAGCTTTTTCGGCGAGCCGCTCAGCGCCATCGATATCCAGGCTTTACTGGGCGACACCGCCGAGGTGCGCCACACACTCTGGCTCAGCCTCCCCGAGCACTGGCCGGTGCTCCTCTGCGTGGGCCTGCCCTATGGGCTGCTGATCGCCTTGCATCTCTACCTGCCGGGCCGGGTGCCGCTGCCGGCCAGTCGCTGGGCGCTGCTGTTGATCGCCGCGGTGCTGCTGTCCAAACCCTATCGCGCCACCTATCGCAACCTCGATGCCTTCGTGCCTAGCCCCAGTCGCAGCGGCCTGCACAACAGCCTCAATGCCTTTTCCGCCTGGGCGGTGCGCCTGGCCGGGCGTGATGACGTCGTCCTGCCGCCCACCGCCTATGCGCCCTATGGGCTGGCCCAGGTGCCCAGTACCGCGCGACACGTCTGGCTGGTGGTGGCCGATTCCCTGCGCAGCGATCGGCTGGGCGCCTTTGGTTACGAACGCAATACCACCCCTAAGCTTTCGGCCTACCTGGCGGACAATCCCCAGGCGCTGATCCGCCCCGGGGTAGCGGCAGGGGTGGCCACCGACGTCAGTCTGCCCTATCTATTGAATCCCATCCGCGAGCCGGGCCAGGACCAGCGGTTGCGCAGCGGCGAGATCAATCTGTTTCGCTTCGCTCAGACCGCCGGCTTTCGCACCCATTGGCTGTCCTCCCAGGAATCCAAGTTGCTGGCGCACCTGGGCAGTCGCCACCTGGACGTTTCCATCACCCGCGAGGACCATCCGCTGCGCTTTCTGCAGCGCCAGGATCGCGCCCTGCTGGAGATCCTCGACGAACAGCAGTGGGCGCCACGCAATTTCGTGGTGCTCAACCTGCGCACCGCGCACCTGCCCTATGCGCAGAACTATCGGCACGAGACCACGCCCGCGCCCTGGCCGGACAGCGGCGCCGAGGGCCAGGCCAATGCCTACGACAATTCCCTGCACTACCTGGATGGCCTGCTCGCCGAGATTCTCGCCGACTTCGATCGTCTGGACGGCGAGCGCTATCTGATCATCACCGGCGATCACGGCCAGCGGCTGGGGGAGGGGGGGCACTGGGGCCACAACGACCTGGTGCCCGAGGTCAGCGATGTCCCAATGATCGTGGTGGCGCGCGATGCCCCGACCGAGGCCCTGGCCGAGCTGCAGGACGAGCGCTGGATCAGTCACTACGAAGCCGGCAGCTGGCTGGCGGAGCGCCTGGGTACCCGCATCGACAATCCCAATCGCCGCCCGGGCGAGTACTTCGTCCATGGCAAGCTCCTGTTCAGCGATAACTTCGTGCAGCGCGTCTGCGAATCGCCCACCGGCCTGGTGCACCAGCCGCCGCAGCAACTGAGTAAGTTGCTGCTGGACACCTCGGCGGCGCCCTGCGGTTAGTGCCGTTGCCGTCTTACCCTCGGCAACGGGGCACCGCTACACTGCCGGCGCCTTTTCACCTCAGTAGCAGGACCTCGTCATGTCTTCCGCCTCTCCTATTTCCCGCTATGCGCGCAGCGCCCGGTTGCTGCACTGGCTCATGGCCCTGCTGGTGCTGCTGGCCTATGTGCTGATCACCAACCGCGGCCAGTTCGAGCGGGGTTCCCTGGAGCGCCAGTGGGTGGTGCTCAGTCATTTCTGGGTCGGTCTGCTGGTCCTGGCGCTGGTCCTGCCGCGGCTCTTGGTGCGCCACCGCCATCCGGTGCCGCCGATCACCCCGCCACTGGCGGCAAGCCTGGAGGCGGTCGGTCGCCTGACCCACTATGCCCTCTATGCCTTTCTGCTCGCCCAGCCGCTGCTCGGGCTGTTCACCGTCTGGCTGACCATCGGCGCGGTGAAGATTCCTTCCAGCACCTGGGCCTTGCCTTCGCCCTTTCCCGTGGATCCGGAACTGGCCAAGTCGCTCAAGGGCGTGCACCTCTGGCTCGGCCAGGCCTTCTACTGGGTAATCGGCCTGCACGTGCTGGCCGCGCTCTGGCATCACCTGGTGCGCAAGGACGACACCCTGAGACGCATGCTCTAGCGCGGATCGAGGGCGATGATGCGGTCGCGCCCGCCTTCGGCCAGCAGGTAGCCGTCGCCTCGCGGCAGCAGCGCCTGGGGTGCGCGCAGGAAGGTCAGGATGGCGCGCGGGGCTGACTGGCGATCCCAGAGCAGCAGGCGGGCGCGGTGGGTGGAGTCTTCGCTGATCCACAGGCCGCGATGGTCGCAGAGCAGAAAGCTCGGTTCGCGCAGATCGCTCAGCGCCGGCGGATCACGGCCATCGTCGCTCAGCTGGCGCACCAGGCCACGGGATTTCTCGGTATAGAAGGCACTGCCATCCGGGCAGCGGGTAAAGGACTCCGCCTCGTCCAGGTGGTCGCGCAGCACGGTCAGGCTGCCATCGGCGGCGTCGTAGCGCAGCAGGCGTCCCTCGCCCTTGCGGTCTTCCACCGCATAGAGGCGCTTGCCTTCGGCCCAGAGGCCCTGGGCGTTGATGCCGATGAACAGATCACGACTGCCAGTGGCGTCGAACCAGCGGATCGGATGGGTGCCGCCTTCCTGGCTGTAGGCGAAACCCTCTTGGTAGGGCACCAAGCCATCGGGCTTGTACAGGCCCGCGCTGAGCACGCTGCGCCGGCCCTGGGCATCGATGCGCAGCAGGCGACCCTTGCCGTCCTTGAGTTCTTCCGCGGTGAGCAGGGCGTCGCCCTGCCAGGCCAGGGCGCTGGCCTTGGCGATATCGGCATGGGCCACTTCGTAGCGCCAGCCAGGCGCGGCCTGGGCCGGCCAGAAGCGTTGCCAGGCGAGAAAGCCCAAGGCTGCCAGTAGCAGGGCGACCAGGACGAGGAGGGCGCTACGCCACAGCGGGGCCATCAGGCGGCGACAGCGGCCAGGTGTTCATGGAGGATGGCCGCGCCGATCACGATCAGCACCACGCCGCCGAGCATCTCCGCGCGCTTGCCCACAAGATTGCCCATCACCCGGCCCAGCATCACCCCGGTGGTGACCATGACCATGGTGGCGAGCCCGATGGCCAGGGCGGCGGTAATGATGTTGACGTCGATGAAGGCCAGGCCCACGCCCACGGCGAGGGCGTCGATGCTGGTGGCCACGGCGGTCAGGGCGAGCAGCAGGAAGGAGTGCTGGCGGGGCTTCTCGGCTTCGGCTTCGGGCGCGCCGAAGCCGGCCCAGATCATGCGCAGGCCAAGCACGGTGAGCAGGGTGAAGGCGATCCAGTGATCCCAGGGCTGGACGTACTGCGCGGCGGTCAGGCCGATGGCCCAGCCGATCACCGGGGTGATGGCTTCGATGACGCCAAAGATGGCGCCGGTACGCAGGGCTTCACGCAGGCAGGGCTTGTGCAGGCTGGCACCCTTGCCGACGGCGGCGGCAAAGGCATCGGTGGACATGGCGAAGGCCAGGAACATCAGGGAAGCGGGGTTCATCGTCACAGCGCCGACCGGGCTCGATCCACAAGACACCCCCGCACGCCCGGCATGGCGCGGTGATGCCTCTGGTCTCGCCAACCCTGACCGGCTGTCCTGACCACGGCGGTTGCCGAGTATGTTGATCAGAACGCTTTCCACCGCAGTGGAAGCAGGCTACTCCCCAAAGAGGCCGCCACCTTACCCATCCGGATAGAGAAAGTCTATCTTGTAGATAGTTCTAATATATATAGCCTTGGCTAAATTCCTGCTGCCAATTCGCTCGCGCGGATGCGCCAGGAGGCCTGCAAGGCCCGCCATGACTGGATCGCGGCCACAGCACAGGCTGCCGGGACGACCGCGGGCGGCGGACAGGCGTGTCGTCTGGTGACCGCCGGAGGTCGCCGGTGGAAGCCGACCGGAAGGTAGGCGGCCTCTTTGCCATCCGCAGCCTAGGGCGGATGGGTCCGAGCGGCCTGCTGCAAGGCCTGGGTGCGGACACCTTCGCTTGCCAACGCAGGAGCTGTCGCCGCCGCTCTCAATGATGGCGCTCTGCCGTCCCCGTTTCGTCATGCCGCTGACACTTAATTGTCACATTTCGGCAATAGCCTAGCGCCAGCCCTCACTAGGTAATGGAGCCACCATGAAACGCACGTTCAGCCTCTCTCTGTTGTTGTCGGCCTTTTGCCTGAGCACCGCCGCTCACGCCGTGGATGTCACAGGCGCCGGCTCGAGCTTCGTCTTCCCCGTTCTGTCGAAGTGGTCGCAAGGCTTCAGCGAGAAGACTGGCAACCGTATCAACTACCAGTCCATTGGCTCCGGCGGCGGCATTGCCCAGATCAAGGCCGGCACCGTGGACTTCGGCGCCACCGACGCCCCCATGAGCACCGACGACCTGCAGAAGGGTGGCCTGGGCCAGTTCCCGACCATCATTGGCGGCATCGTTCCGGTCGTCAACGTGGAAGGCATCGAGCCCGGCAAGCTGAAGCTCGACGGCCCGACCATGGCCAAGATCTTCATGGGTGAGATCAAGACCTGGAACGACCCGGCCATCGCCGCGCTGAACCCCGGCCTGAAGCTGCCTGAGGGCGCCATCACCGTGGTGCGTCGTTCCGACGGCTCGGGTACCTCCTATAACTTCACCAACTACCTGGCCAAGGTCAGCCCGGAGTGGAAGGAGAAGTTCAACTTCGGCACCACCGTCAACTGGCCGGTCGGTGTGGGTGGCAAGGGTAACGAGGGTATCGCCGCCTATGTGAAGCAGATCAAGGGCTCCATCGGCTACGTCGAGTACGCCTATGCGCTGACCAACAAGATGTCCCATGTGCAGCTGAAGAACGCCGCCGGCAACTTCGTGCAGCCCGACGCCAAGAGCTTCCAGGCCGCCGCCGCCACCGCCGACTGGAAGAGCGCCAAGGACTTCAACCTGCTGATGACCAACGCCCCGGGCGCCGATGCCTGGCCGATCACCGCCACCACCTGGATCGTGATGTACAAGGAACCCAAGAACGAAGAGCGCAGCAAGGTCGCCTTCGACTTCTTCAAGTGGTCCCTGGAGCATGGCCAGAAGGATGCCGCGGCCCTGGATTACGTCCCGGTCCCGGATGCCCTGGTCAAGCAGATCGAAGGCTACTGGGCGTCCGACTTCAAGAAGTAAACACGCCTGTCCCGCCGCCTGGATCCCCTGGGGTCCAGGCGGTTTCGCGCGTCCTTCCAGGTAGACGGAAAGCTCCATGACCGACCAGACCCTGCCCCTCTCCGCCGCTCAGGAACAGCGCATCCGCCGGGATACCCGCGCCGATGTCTGGTTCCGCCGGCTCCTGTTTTCCGCCGCGCTGCTGGTACTGCTGGTACTGGTCGGCGCCGCCGCGTCCACCCTCTGGGGCGGTCGCCACGCCTTCATGACCTTTGGCCTGGACTTCATCACCTCGGCCGAATGGGATGTCGGGGCCGAGAAGTTCGGCGCCCTGGTGCCCATCTACGGCACCCTGATGACCTCCTTCATCGCCCTGCTGCTGGCCGTGCCTACCGCCTTCGGCATCGCCCTGTTCCTCTCCGAGATCGCCCCTACCTGGCTGCGCGGTCCGGTGGCCACGGCGGTGGAACTGCTGGCCGGTATCCCTTCGATCATCTACGGCATGTGGGGCCTGTTCGTCTTCGGCCCCTTCATGGCCGCGCACATCTCGCCCTTCATCAACGACTACCTCGGCGCCATCCCGGTGATCGGCGTGCTGTTCCAGGGACCGCCGCTGGGCATCGGCATGCTGACCGCCGGCATCATCCTGGCGATCATGATCCTGCCCTTCATCACTTCGGTGATGTACGAGGTGTTTCGCAGCGTGCCGGCCCAGCTCAAGGAATCGGCCTATGCGCTGGGGTCCACCACCTGGGAAGTCTGCTGGGACATCGTGCTGCCCTACACCCGCTCGGCGGTAGTCGGCGGCGCCTTCCTCGGCCTGGGTCGCGCCCTGGGCGAAACCATGGCGGTGACCTTCGTGCTGGGCAACGCCCACCAGTTCTCCCTCTCGCTGATGATGCCGAGCAGTTCCATCGCCTCGGTGATCGCCAACGAATTCAACGAGGCCTACACCGATCTGCACCGCTCTTCGCTGATCGCCCTGGGCTTCCTGCTGTTCGTGGTGACCTTCTTCGTGCTGCTGGCGGCACGGCTGATGCTGACGCAACTGTCGCGCAAGGCAGGTAACTGATGCACATCGACGCCTATCTCTATCGCAAGCGGCGGATCAAGAACGGCATCGCGCTGATCTTTGGCAGCGCCGCGGCCGTGCTCGGCCTGGGTTTCCTGGCCTGGATCCTTGGCACCACCCTGATCAAGGGCGTCAGCGCCCTGAGCCCGGCCATCTTCGTCGAGATGACGCCGCCACCCGGCGCCACTGACGGCGGTCTGGCCAACGCCCTGTTCGGCAGCGTGCTGATCACCCTGCTGGCCACCGCCATCGGTGCACCCATCGGCATCCTCGCCGGCCTCTGGCTGGCCGAATACGCCCGCCACTCCAAGCTCGGCCTGGTGGTGCGTTTCGTCAACGACATCCTCTTGTCGGCGCCGTCCATCGTCATCGGCCTGTTCATCTACACCGCCGTGGTGGTGACGCTGAACCAGTACTCCGGCGGCAGCCTGGGCTTTTCCGGCTTTGCCGGCTCCCTGGCGCTGGCCATGCTGGTGGTGCCGGTGGTGACCCGTACCACCGACGAAATGATGCAGCTGCAGCCGCCGGCCATGCGCGAAGCGGCCCTGGCCCTGGGCATCCCCCAGTGGAAGGTGACCCTGCAGATCCTGCTGCGCGCCTCCCGCGCCGGCGTGGTGACCGGGGTGCTGCTGTCGATCGCCCGCATCACCGGCGAGACCGCACCGCTGCTGTTCACCGCCTTCGGCAACCAGTACTGGAACGCCGACGTGCTCAAGCCTATGGCCACCGTGCCGGTGACCATCTTCCAGTTCGCCATGAGTCCGTTCGAGAACTGGCAGCACCTGGCCTGGGCCGGCGCCCTGCTGCTGACGCTGTTCGTGCTGTTCCTGAACCTTTCCTCTCGCTTCTTCTTTCGTAACCGGGATTCCAAGTGACTACCATGCAGACGCAGATACCGGAACTGCAGGCGCGCGACGTCGGCTTCCGTTACAAGGGCCACCAGGCGCTCAAGTCGATCAACCTGGACATCGCGGCCAAGCAGATCACCGCCATCATCGGCCCGTCCGGATGCGGCAAGTCCACGCTGCTGCGCATCTTCAACCGCATCTACTCGGAGTACCCGGGGCTGGAAGCGACCGGCGAGATCCTCATGGACGGGGAGAACATCCTCGATCCCAAGTACTCGCTGAGCCGTCTGCGCAGCACCATCGGCATGGTGTTCCAGAAGCCGGTACCGTTCCCCATGTCCATCGCCGACAACGTCGCCTATGGCATTCGCCACCACGAGCGCCTGTCCCGGGTGGAACTGCAGGATCGGGTCGAGCAGGCCCTGCGCGGCGCGGCGCTATGGGATGAGGTCAAGGACAAGCTCAATCAGAGCGCCCTGGGGCTCTCCGGCGGTCAGCAGCAGCGCCTGTGCATCGCCCGTACCATCGCCCTGCGTCCGCGGGTGCTGCTGCTGGACGAGCCGACCTCGGCCCTGGACCCCATCTCCACCGCGCGCATCGAGCAACTGCTGGCCGAACTCAAGCAGGAGTTCACCGTGGTCATCGTCACCCACAACATGCAGCAGGCGGCGCGTTGCTCCGACGTCACCGCCTTCATGTACCTGGGCGAATTGATCGAAGTGGACAAGACCGACAAGATCTTCACCAAGCCGGACAAGAAGCAGACCGAGGACTACATCACCGGTCGCTTCGGCTGAAAATCTCGCCGGATCTCGCAAGGCCACTCCTCGGAGTGGCCTTTTTCATGGGCGGCTGAAAAGCGGCGAGCCAGGGCCTCTGGTCGTCCTCATCCTTCCCGGTCTGCAGCGGAGCCGTTCGGAGCGGATGAATCTTTGGTTAAATTTTGCTTTAGATTCAGTGACTTGAATTAAAACCTTTATGTTCCTGCAAGCAAAACGACATCTCTTCTGCCGAGACTGACCCAGCTTTGTGACGGGCTGCACCGCCAGCCACTACCACCTGGATTGTCTTGAAAGGAGATCTGCCGATGTCTGTTAACCCTTATCGATTCACGGCGCTGTTCTCGGGCGTGCTCCTGGCCACCTGCTCAGCCACCGCGAGTGCCGCTGTCGATGAGAAACTGCTCGACATGCTCAAGGCCAATGGCTCCATCACCCCGGCCCAATACAGCGAATTGCGCGGCGACCTGCAGCAGGAGCAGCAGGCGCGTGCCGCCCAGGTCGCTCAGCAGCAGAAGACCTCCGACTTCGAGAAGAAGCTGGCCTGGGCCGCCAAGACCCAGATCAAGGGCGACGTGCGGGTGCGCCACGAAAGCATCGACATCAGCGGCGAGCCGGACAACGGCCGCAACCGTGACCGGCAGCGTATCCGCGCGCGGCTGGGTGCCTACAGCGAGATCAATCCGCAGGTGAACACTGGCATCCGCATCGCCACCGGCGGTGGCGACGACGCCCGCTCCACCAACCAGGATCTGAACAACTACTTCAACAAGAAGCAGCTCTGGCTGGATCAGGCCTACATCGACTACCACCCCACGGCAGTGCCGAATCTGCACCTGGTGGGCGGCAAGATGGGCCAGCAGTGGGTCAGCACCGGCGACGTCATCTGGGACGCTGACATCAACCCCGAAGGCCTGGCTGGCACTTACAAGTACGACCTGGGCGGCGGCGCCGAGCTGTTCGGCAGCACGGGCTACTATGTGCTCAAGGACAACGTCGACGGCGAAGGCTATGAATTCAAGCATGACCTGCGCCTCTACGCCGGTCAGCTGGGCAGCCGCTTCAACCTGGGCGATGCCGCCAAGCTGATGGTGGGCGGCAGCGTCTATGCCTACGACAAGGAGCAGGACAGCGCCTGCCCGACCACTGGTTCGGTCACCGCGCCCTGCGCCCTGGCGGTCAATGGCAACACCACCGACCGCTTCCAGCTCTACGAGGGCTTCGCCCAGCTGGACCTGACCAAGCTGTGGGTGCCGCTGTCCTTCTATGGCCAGTACGTGGTCAACGACAAGGCCAACGACGGCGAAGACACCGCCTGGCTGCTGGGCGCCAAGACCAAGCTGATGCAGCGGGTCGGGCTGGAATACAACTACCGCGATGTCCAGCGCAACGCCGTGGTGGGTGCCTTCACCGATTCCGACTTCGGCAACGGCTCTACCGGCGCCCGCGGCCACAAGCTCAAGCTCGGCTACGAGATCGACAAGAACTTCGGTGTGGGCCTGACCTACTTCCTCGCCGAGTCCGATACCGCCAGCCGCTTCCGCCGCGACGCCGACGTCAAGACCCTGCAGCTGGACCTGGAAGCCAAGTTCTAACCACGGCCCTAGGTCGTGCTCCTCTTGAACCGCCCTCGGGCGGTTCTTTTTTGCCTGCTCGGTGGAGAGGCTCGCCTGAAAAATGTTGGGCTTCGCTGCGCTCAACCCAACCTACGCTGGAGCCGCTCCTCCCTTTATTCCTCCGGGAGAGGGCCGGGTGAGGGAAGCTCCCGCCTACCAACCGATGGAAAGGCTCGCCTGAAAATGTTGGGCTTCGCTGCGCCCAACCCAACCTACGTTGGAGTCGCTTTGCCCCCTCTCCCTCTGGGAGAGGGCTGGGGTGAGGGAAGCTCCCGCCCACTACCGCTCGACCCTGATCTCCACCAGCTTGCCATCGATGAACTTGAGGTGGCGGGAGGCGCCGTTCTCCGGGCCATAGGTCCAGAACTGGGTCTCGGCCGCATTGAACTTGGGCACGTTGTTGTTGCGCAGGGCAGGGGGATTGACCTTGCGCTCGGCCGGGGCGCCGCAGGCGGCCAGGACCTGCTCGACGCTGTCGCCTTCTTCGACGAGATTCTGCCCGCAGCGCAGGCTGGCCTGGGCCAGCAGGGGCAAGAGCAGGGCAGTCAGCAGCAGGTGACGAGCGCGCATGGGAACTCCGAGAGGTTGTGGCAAAGGCCGTTGCCTTCAGCCTAGCCGTTATCGCTGACGTGGGGCGCTTTGGCAAAGCCGCGACTCAGATAACGCGAGCCGGCCAGGCCGAAACGCCAGGGCACTTCGCGGGCGCGGCTGATACCGATGCGCGGGCCTGCGATCACCGCCACCGCGGCGGTCGCCGGCTCCAGCAGAAAGGGCGGTTCCGCCAGCGACAGGCCGTCGTGACTGCCGTCGATGCCCAATGCCTGGCACAGCCGGCCGGGACCGGCGCAGAGCAGGCGATCGGCCAGCCCGCCTCGGCGTTCGCGCATCACCTCCAGTCCCCACAGCGGCTCCATGGCGCGGATCAACACACCCGCGCCATGGCCAGCCTCGCGGCAGACCAGGTTGAAGCACCAATGGATACCATAGGAGCGATAGACATAGGCATGCCCGGGCGGACCGAACATGGCCTTGTTGCGCGGCGTGGGGCCGGCAAAGCTGTGAGAGGCCGGATCTTCGCCATCGTAGGCTTCGGTCTCGACGATCAGGCCGCCCACACCTTCGAGCCTGAGCGTGGCGCCGATCAGTTGCCGGGCGACCTCGTCCACCGGGCGGGTGAAATCCAGGTCGCTCACGCCTCGGGCTCCGGCTCTTCCAGGATCAGCGCCGCATGCACCATGGCCAGGTGGCTCAGGCCCTGGGGGAAGTTGCCCAGGGCCGCGCCGTCACGGGGATCGCGCATCTCGGTCATCAGGCCGACGCCATTGAGACTGGCGGCCAGGACCTCGCGCATCAGCTCGCGCGCCTGGTCCACCTCGCCCAGCACGGCATGGGCCTCGACCATCCAGTAGGAGCAGGCCAGGAAGGCACCTTCTTCCTGCTCGGCACCGCTATAGCGATAGACCAGAGGTCCATGGGCCAACTCGCGGCGGATGGCCGCCAGGGTGCTGACCGAGCGCTCACCGCCGTCGAAGCCGAAACGGATGCCGAGCAACAGCCCGGCGTCCAGGCGCTCGGTACCGGCATAGAAGGTGTAGGCCTGCTTGCGCTCGCTCCAGCAATGTTCGTTGACCCAGTCGCGGATGCGGTCGCGCTCGCGCTCCCAGCGACCGCACATGGCGTCTGGGATGTGGCCGTCGCGGGCCAGGGTCACGGCGCGATCCAGGGCGAACCAGCAGCCCAGCTTGGACAGGGTGTAGTGGCGCTCTTCAGGCAATTCCCACATCCCGGCATCCGTCTGCCGCCAGCCATCGGCGCAAAGGTTGGCCAGATCGGTGAGCAGGCTGGCGGTGGCGAAATCCAGCACATGGCCCTTGCTGGCATAGAGGCGGAAGGTCTCCAGCAGATCGCCATAGAGACTCAGCTGACACTGGGCGCTGGCGCGATTGCCGACACGTACCGGCTGGGAGTCGCGATAGCCGGGTACGGGGATGGTGCGCTCTTCCGGTGCCAGTTCGCCTTCCAGAGTGAAGCAAGTGTGCAGGCGATTGCCGTGGCGGCGGATGACGTTCTGAATCCAGGCCAGGGCCGCCTGGGCCTCGCCGAGGGCGCCCAGACGCAGGAAGGCCTTGATGGTAAAGACCGCATCGCGCACCCAGGCATAGCGGTATTCGTAGTTCTTATCGCCGCCGATGCGTTCCGGCAGCGAGGTGGTGGCGGCGGCGACGATGGCACCGGTGGGCGAGTAGAGCAGCAGCTTGAGCGCCAATGCCGAGCGCTTCACCTCGCTGAGGAATTCGCCCTGATAGGCAAAGCCCTGGGCCCATTCACGCCAGGCCTGATCGCTGCGGTCGATGCGCTGGTCCACTTCGTCCAGGGACGGCACTACAAGGGGTTCGTTCTCGGTCGCGGTCAAGGCCAGGACACTGCGTTGCCCGGCCTCCAGCACCAGTCGCGCCACCAGCCGGCGATCGTCGCACTCGAGGATCTCCAGCCGTTCGCAATAGCGCAGGGTGGCCATCACGCCATCGACGTGCATGACCTCGCCATTGGGCGTGCTGCGCATCCAGGGCGAGACGGTCTGGCCCTGGGTGCCCGGCACCAGTTCGATACGCAATTCGACCCGTCCGGAGAGGCCTTCGACGCGACGACCCAGTTCGCACCAGGGCAGGCGTCCGGCCGAGCCGCTGTTGAGCGATTCGGTGAGGCGCACGCTGCCCTCGGCGGTGTGAAAGCAGGTTTCCAGGACGTTGCTGTCTTCGCGGTAGGCCCGCTCCACGCGATAGTGGGCGACCGGGGCGATCGAAAAGAAACCGCCCGCCGGGGCGTCCAGCAGACGGTCGAACAGCGGTGCGGAATCCATGTTGGGGACGCACCACCAATCCAGCGAGCCGTCCGGCGCCACCAGGGCCACCGAACGACCATCGGAGAGGGCGGCGTAGCCCGCCAGGGGCGCATAGCCGTCCTGGCGGGCGGGATCGAAGGCCGCCATGGCCGTCAGCCCATGCCTCCGGTGGCGCCATAGACCTCACCGGTCACATAGCTCGACTCCTGGGAAGCCAGCAGCACATAGATGGGCGCCAGTTCCGCCGGTTGGCCAGGACGCTTGAACACCGTCTCGCCACCAAAGGTGGGGATCTTCTCCTGGGGCTGGCCACCGCTGGGCTGCAGCGGCGTCCAGAAGGGGCCGGGCGCTACGGCGTTGACGCGAATGCCCTTGGCGGCAACCTGCTTGGCCAGCGCCTTGGTGAAGTTGGTGATAGCCGCCTTGGTCGAGGCGTAGTCCAGCAAGAATTCCGAGGGCTGGGTGGCCTGGATCGAAGTGGTGTTGATGATGGCGGCGCCAGCCGGCAGGTGCGGCAGTGCGGCCTTGCACAGCCAGAACAGGGCGTAGACGTTGGTCTTGTAGGTAGCGTCGAACTGCTCGGTGGTCAGCTCGGCGATGTCCTGCACGGCGGTCTGCTTGCCAGCCACATTGACCAGGATGTCGAGGCCGCCCAGGGCCTCCTTGGCCTTGCTCACTAGTTGGGCACAAAAGGCTTCGTCCTTCAGGTCACCGGGAACGCAGACGGCCTTGCGCCCTTTGGCCTCCACCAGCTTGACCACTTCCTGGGCGTCGGCCTCTTCCTCGGGCAGGTAATTGAGCACCAGGTCGGCACCCTCCCGGGCATAGGCGATGGCGGTGGCCCGACCGATCCCCGAGTCCGCCCCGGTGATCAGCGCCTTGCGCCCGGCCAGACGACCGAACCCCTGGTAGCTGGTCTCGCCATGGTCGGGGCGCGGCTGCATGACCTGCGCCAGGCCCGGGGCTTCCTGGGGCTGCTTTGGAAATTCCGGCTGGGGATACTGGGTAAGGGGGTTTTGCATGCTGTATTGGTTGTCGCTGGACATGACATCTCCTGATGGGGCCAAGAAGGCGCCCGTTTGGCATCTTTTCGATGACGTTCAAGGAAATGGAGGGGCAAAGACCCAACGAGGTTCCCGCGATCAGCAGAGGATGTGTCGATACAGGCAGATTTGATACTGGGCCTTACCCCGATACGCTTCCGGCGCGATCTGACGTCCAAGGGCATGGAGAAAGGAGAGTCCTTTCGCGTATGGGAAATCCCAGCTGCACGAAAAGCGCCGAGGTGGCCTCGCTGACCGGATGGCGGTCACGGTCTGGAGCTGGCTCTCAACACTGGACCCAGCTGAGCCTGGTGGTGGCCTCGCTCACGTCGGACTGCCTTGGCCATTGCCAAACGCTTCAGGCGTCGAGCGGCTCCAGGCGTAAGGCGACACCGGTGCGCTGCAGGGTGAGGATGTCCGCTTCGCGACAGCCAATCAGGCGGCCTTCGGCGGTACGCAGCTGATCGTCTTCCAACTGAGCGTACGACTGCGGCTGCTTACCGTCGCCGGCGACCATGATGTAGAGCTGACCACGCAGCAACTGCCCGGCCAGACGCCCGTCGTCGAGGCCGATCAGGCGGTAACTTCGGCGGGCATCATAGGTAAAGCGCATGGGAGCATCCATTCAGGTGTTTCAGTTCAGAACGGCCCTGGTGCCCAATGTTCCCTGGCGCCGACCTGGACAAGGCTCGTCAGCCCCTCTGGAGCGCAGCAAGCCCGCCACTCACCGAGATGAGGGCGGGTCGACCACTGGTCGGAAGTTTGCTGAACGATCGATCAATAACGGAATTGCGCGACCAGGCCCTGGAAGGACGTTGCCAGGCGCGACAGCTCCTGACTGGACGCCGCGGTCTGCTGGGCACCGGTGGCGGTCTGGGTAGACAGGTCCTGGATGTTGACCAGATTGCGGTCCACTTCGCGAGCCACCTGGGCCTGCTCTTCGGCGGCGCTGGCGATCACCAGGTTGCGCTCCTCGATGCTGGCGATCCCGTTGGTGATGCGGTCCAGGGCTTCACCGGCACGGTTGGCGCGCTCCTGGGTATCGCCGGCCAGGGACTGGCTCTTGTGCATGGCGCTTACTGCCTCTTCGGCGCTGTCGCGCACGGCGCTCATCATGCGCTCGATCTCGCCTGTGGAGCCCTGGGTGCGATGGGCCAGGGCGCGGACCTCGTCCGCCACCACGGCGAAACCGCGACCCTGCTCGCCGGCGCGGGCGGCTTCGATGGCGGCGTTGAGCGCCAGCAGGTTGGTCTGCTCGGCGATGCCACGAATCACTTCCAGCACCTTGCCGATCTCGCGCACCTGGCCTTCCAGGGTCTGCACCTTCTGGGTGGAATCGGTGATCTCGCTGGTCATCACCGCCATGGCCTGGGCCGCCTGCTGCACCTGCTCGCGACCCTGCTGGGCCTCGCGACTGGTGTCCTGGGAGGCGGTCGAGGTGGAGGTGGCGTTGCGTGCTACCTCTTCGACGGCGGCGGTCATCTGGTTGACGGCGGTGGCGGCCTGCTGCACCTCGTCGTGCTGGCGAACCTGGCCCCGGGAGGTCTCCTCGGTCACGGCATGCAGTTCCTCGGCTGCCGCGGCGAGCTGGCTGGCGGCACCGGCCATCTGCTGCACGGTGTCCTTCAGGCTGCGCTGCATGCCGCCCAGGGCTTGCAGCAGCTGGCCCGCTTCGTCACGCCGGCTGCTCTGGATCGGCAGGGTCAGATCGCCCTGGGCGACACGCTCGGCGCTGGAAACGGCCTCGCGGATCGGTGCCACGATCAGGCGGGTAATGACGATGCCCAGCGCCAGGGCGCAGAGTGTGGCCAACAGCAGACCACCGGTGAGCGTCCAGAACGCCTTATCGTACGTGGTCTGCGCCTCGACACCGGCTTCGGCACTCTGCCGCTTGTTGGATTCCACCATGATCTTGAAAGAAGCCATGGTCTTGCGATAGCTGGGTTGAACCTGCTCGTTGAGCAACTGGTTGGCACCGGCTACGTCTTTGGCGGCCAGCCGGGCCAGTACGGCGTCGATGCCGGCCAGATAGGTTTTCCAATCACCCTCGTAGGCATCACCCGCGGCCTTTTCATCAGGCTCCAAGGGCGTGGCGCGATAGGCGGCGAAGGGTTTTTCGGCATCGGCCTGGTTGGAGCGCAGAGACGCGATGATGCGATCCTGCTCGGCCTGGGGCGCATTGGCATAGGCCATGGACATCAGGCGGAAGATGTCGCGGTTATGACCGATCACGTTGCTCTTGGCATCGTTGAGTTGAACGATGGAGCGCAGATTGTCATTCAGCAAGGTGCTCAGCAGCGCATTGAGGCTGTTGAGTCCACTCATGCCCGCTGCGCCTATGCCCAGGGTAATGAGCGTACAAAGACCAAAGGCCACGGCGAGTTTTTTCGCCAGCGCCAGATTGTTGAACCAGACCATTGGGAATTCCTTTCAGCGACGGGGATGCCAGCCGAACTGCGCCGGATGCCTCGCTATCGGCACCATCAGACTGACCTTTAACCCCTCCGGTCTCTCGGTAACGGTGGCCAACACGGCCTGGCCTGACGTTCTAGTCGCGTCCATAGAGGCGATCCAGCAGGCCGTTGGCCGCGAGGGCATCCTCCAGGTTGGCCAATTCTGGACGCGGTTGACCGAGCAGCTGATCGAATACCGCCTGGGCGCCCTGGGGAACACCGGGTGCGATCGCCTCGGCCAGCACCTGGCTCTCACCACTGGTCTCGTGCAGCAGCAGACGCCCAGCGGTGAGCTCCAGGGTGCCCGTGCTGCCATCCAGCCGGATGGCCAATCGCGGACCGCGCAGGGTGGCG
This sequence comes from Pseudomonas sp. HUK17, assembly GCF_001566765.1. Taxonomy (NCBI): domain Bacteria; kingdom Pseudomonadati; phylum Pseudomonadota; class Gammaproteobacteria; order Pseudomonadales; family Pseudomonadaceae; genus Pseudomonas; species Pseudomonas sp. HUK17. Next base: position 286,226 of record NZ_LSMW01000005.1, on the reverse strand, counting down.
CTGGCCCGCAGCTGGATCGGCACGTGGCCGGCCCGGAGCAACGCCTCGCCGCCATGATCCAGTGGCCAGCGCGCATCGCGTTCCAGGCGGCAGTACTCGACCGTCAGGGATTCACCGGTCAGCCAGGCGCTGAAGTCCAGCAGGTGCACAGCCAGGTCGCCAAAGGCGCCATAGCCCATGCGCGTCTCGTCCAGATGCGCCGGCCAGCCGCTTAGCCAGCCCTCCAGCAGACCCGGGTGGCCAGCCGTGAGCGACAGGTGGGAAAGGGTGCCGATGGCGCCAGTGCGAGCCAGCTGGCGCAATTGCTGTAGGGCAGGGTCGGTACGCAAATAGAAGCCGCTGAAGCAGGAGCGCCCGGCGAGTTGCGCGGCCAGCGCCTTCGCGCGCGCAGCCGAGACGGCCAGGGGCTTTTCCACGAACAGATGGCGGGCGCGGGGGAGTAGCGCGGCCACCGCTGCTTCGTGATCCTCGATGGCCGTGGTGACGAAGGCCAAATCCACCTCGGGCAACTGGGCGAAATCGTCCAGCACCGGCAGGCCATGGGGCGCGGCGAGACGCCGGGCACGTGCAGGATCGCGTTCGCTGGCCACGGCCACTACCCGCACGCGCGGATCGGCCAGGCTGGTGTCCAGGTAGTCCTGAGCGTGGATCTGTTCGCAACCGACGATGGCGACGCTAAGCATGACGAGGGGTCCTCCAACGGAAACTGTTCCGTTATGGACCCCACATCGGCCGCTAAGCTTCCTGATCAGGCCGGCTGGTAGGCCTTGCCGAAGCGGTTGGCCAGGAAGGCGTCCATGTCCACCTGTTCCTGGGCAATGAAGCCGCGCTGCGGCAGCTTGCCTTCGCGGAACAGGTCCAGGGCGGTGCAGATGCCGGCGGCGGTGGTGATCTGGATGGCGCTGGTCAGGCGACCGTCGCGCTCGGCGGCAAAGATCTTGCGGCTGAACACCTCCTGCACCAGCTTGCCGCCGCGCATACCGCTGACGGTGACGAACACCAGCACCACGTCCTGCATGGTGGTGGGCACGGCACCGCGCAGGATGTTCTTGAGCTGCTCCTGGTCGCCGGCCAGGCGCAGGTCTTCCAGCAGGAACTTCATCAGGTCGCGGTGACCCGGATAGCGCACGGTCTTGTAGTCCAGGGTTTCCACCTGGCCCTGCAGGGTCTCGCAGAGGGTGCCCAGGCCGCCCGAGGTGTTGAAGGCTTCGTATTCCACGCCATCCAGGGAAAAATGCTCCAGGCCTTCCAGCGGCTGCACCAGTTGGAGCTCGCCGTTGCGCACGGCTTCGCAAGGGTGGCAGTACTCGTTGACCAGGCCGTCGACGCTCCAGGTCAGGTTGTACTTCAGGGCGTTGGTGGGAAATTCCGGCAGGGCGCCGACGCGCATCTTCACCTCGCGCACACTGTCGAAACGCTTGGCCAGGGAATGGGCGGCGATACCGATGAAGCCAGGCGCCAGACCGCACTGGGGCATGAAGGCATTGCTCGCGCCCTCGGCCAGCTGGCGGATGGTCTTGGTCGCCTTGACGTCTTCGGTCAGGTCGAAATAGTGAGTGTTGGTGGCCTTGGCCGCCTGGGCGACGGGAATCGCCAGGTGATAGGGCAGGGCGTTGAGTACTACGTCCTGATCGTCCAGGGCCGCGGCCAGGGCGCTGGCGTCGGACGTGTCCAGGGTGCGGGTCTGCACGCCCAGGGCCGCGATGGCCGCCAGGGCGCGTTCGTCACGATCCGCCACCGTCACCCGGTAGTCGCCACTGGCGTGCAGCAATTGCGAAATGGTGTAGCCGATGTGGCCGGCGCCGAGCAGGGTGACGTTCATGGCGGATCCTCCGTGGTTGAGGCTCCAGCTTAAAAAGCGGCGCTGCCAGATGTGAGCGTCAGAGCGTCGAAGTGTCGTCCTTTATTTGACGAAACGTCGAGTACCTCGACGATTCGACCAGGACCTTCTTTTCATCCGTCCTGTTGCTTATCGCTCTAGGCGAAAGGCTGTCGATCCCACCACAGGAATCCGGACACAGGTCTGCACCACTTGGCGACGCCTTCTATAAGCCAGTGGTCGGCCACGGTGGGTGGCCGCTTCAAGGAGGAAAGACCATGATCGTGGACAATGCAGCGCGGGTGAACGCCTGTTATTGGGGGGTGTTGGGCCGTGCCCCGGACGCGGAAGGCTTCCGTTTCTGGGTCGCCAAACTGGACGAGGGCCTGGGCAATGAGCAACTCGTCCGCCTGTTCCTCAACGGCGCCGAGCGCCTGCAGGCGCAACCGGCCGAGGAGAGCGCCAGCGCCTTCATCGACGGCTGCTATGGCGACCTGCTCGGACGCAACGCCGATGCCGACGGCAAGGCCTTCTGGCTGGGCCGACTGGAGACCCTGGGCAGTACCCAGCAGGACGCCAGGGCAGCGGTCATCGTCGAGATGATCGATTATCTGAGCCGCCCGGATGGCCAGAGCGCCGACCAGCAGCTGTTCCAGACGCGGCTCGAACAATGGCAGCCGCTCACGCCGGGCCTGGCCCTGCACGAAGACACCGGGGTGTCGGCCACTGACGGCATCACCCGCAACGGCCAGGTGGACGTGACCCTGCCGGAAGGGGTGAAGGAGTGGCGTTACAGCCTGGATGGAGGGCAGAGCTGGACCGTGGCGAGCGCCGGCAGTGATACCTTGCAACTAGGCGCGGGCTACTACCAGGCAGGTCAGCTGCAGGTTAGTTATCTTGCTGGCGACGGTAACGGCCGAACCTTGACGAACGAAGCTCAATGGAAGGTCGACACCCAGGGCGCGCAACTCTATCTGTTCACCACCCGTGGCCCCACCACTGAGAACCTATTGCAGTTCCGCTTCTTCGACGATGGCGACATCGAGCAGTGGCGTAGTTCCAGCGATGGCGGTCAGACCTGGCAGCAGGGGGAGGGAGGCTGGCCCGCACCCAAGCTGGAGCCGGGCTTCTATGCGCAGGGCTCGATCCTGGTGGAGACCACCGATACCGCCGGCAATGTCGCGGTGACGGCCCTATCGCGTGACCTCGAGGTTCTGCCCGCCGACCTCACGCCGCCGCTGCTGATCGGTATCGATCAGCAGTCCTACTACAGCCCTGGTGCTGATGATCACATCAATCTGTTGTTTGATAGCTCCATCTATCGTGGGACACGGGATCTCTACTCGGAAGCCTATCCGACGCCTGTGAAGGTGGACCCGACGCTATTGGAGAAGGCCTTCCTACTCGATGTCACCACAGGCACGAAGATTGGCTTCGAGCTCGCTACCACGGTGCGTCATCTGACCAACTTGGTAGACATCCGCTTGGCGACTGACCTAGAGCAAGGGCACCAGTACAGCGTCTATCTGCCGGAGGCTTTCGTCTACGACGCCTACAACAATCCCATCGACGAATTGACCCTGCTGGGCGCCAACAACACCTTCATCGCCGTCTGATCGGGCAGTCGGGGTCTCCTGCAGTGGCCCCTTCTACCCCGGTACCACCCGCAACAGCTGGCCGTCCTCGCCATCGGTCAGCAGCCAGAGATTACCGTCCGGTCCGCTGCGCACGTCTCTCAAACGCTGGTCCAGCTCTTGGAACAAGAGCTCCTGCTCGCCAGGCACGCCGTTCACCAGCGGTATCCGCCGCACCGACTTCTCGCGCAGCGCCGCCACGAACAGACTGCCGCGCCAGGTGGGAAAGCCCTGGCCGTCGTACCAGGTCAGGCCGGCGGGAGCGATGGAGGGCGTCCACTCCAACAGCGGCGGGGTGATGCCCGGTAATTCACGAAAGGGCGTGATGCGCGCGCCGGTGTAGTCCACGCCGCCGGTGGTCAGCGGCCAGCCATAGTTGGCCCCGGCGCGGATCAGATTGAGTTCATCGCCGCCCTTGGAGCCGTGTTCGTGCTCGTACAGGGCCTGGCGCTCGGCCACCCACACCAGGCCCTGGGGATTGCGATGGCCGAGGCTGTAGATCTCCGGCAGGGCGCCGGGTCGCTTGAGGAAGGGGTTGTCCGCCGGCACCTGGCCGTCCCGAGTGATGCGCACGATCTTGCCCAGATGGGTATCCAGCCGCTGGGCGTCGGTGCGCTCGACGTTGCCGTCGCCCAGGGCGATGGCCAGGGTGCCGTCGCCGAGCAGGGCCATCCGCGCCCCGAAGTGCTGGCCGAACGCCTTGGCCGGCTGGCTGGTGAACAGCGGCTGGACGTCCTGCAGGCGTCCGCCGTTCAGCCGCGCGCGCACCACCCTGAGGTGATTGGCCTGGCGCGTGCCTGACGCATAGGAGAGATAGATCAGCTGATTACGGGCGAAATCTGGATCCGGCATGACCTCGAGCAGACCGGCCTGGCCTTCGGTATAGAGCTCGGGCAGTCCGCTCACGGCCTCCGCCTGCAGGCTGAGTCGGCCCTGGCCATCCGGCACCAGCAGCCGCAAACGCCCGGCACCCTCGGTCAACAGCGCCCGGCCATCGGGCAGAAAGGCGAGCGACCAAGGCCGCTCGAGTCCGGTCGCTACCGTCTCGATCCGGTAAGCGGGCGCCGCCGTGGCCAACGGGCTTCCCAGCACAACGGTTAGCAACACAAACCAGACCCCACGCCGGGAAGCTTTACGTGACGGCCGAGGTCTACCGCAGGCATCCGCTGTCGTTACCATCACTACCTCTCTTCGAGACTGATCGATCATGTCCAAACCGCTCTGGCGCGCCTTGTTCAGACCCCGCCCGCTGCTGGCGTTCGCCGCCGCCCTGTTGCTGGCCACCGCCTGGGGCAGCCTGGTGCAGACCCAGTACAACCTGGCCGCGCTGCAGGGCTTGGGACAGTCGATAGACGCCGCCACCCGTTGGCAGACGTCGCTACAGGATCTGCTGGGCTTCGGACCCATCTACGCCGCCATCGTGCTCGCCGCTTGGTTACCAGCCTTTGCCGCCGCCTTTTGGCTCGGCCGTCGCATGGGTGACTATCTAGCCTGCGTGGTGCCGCTAGCCACCAGTGTCAGCCTGATCGCCGCCATTCGCCTGATCGACGCCTTCGCCCCCATGCCGGTGCTCATCTACGCCACCCGTACCCTGGATGGCCTGCTGGCAATGGCCGTGGGCGGCCTGGTGGGAGGCTTGCTGTTCATCTGGCTGGCCCGACCAAAAGCCGACCGAGCAGGGGACCTGCGCTAGGGGCAAGCGCTCAGGACGACGTCAGCTTCATCAGCACCAGGCCGCTGACGATCAGCGCCGCGGCCAGGATGCGCAGCGGACTCGCCGCCTCGCCCAACAGCAGGATGCCGACCATGAAGGCGCCTACTGCGCCGATGCCGGTCCAGATGGTATAGGCGGTACCCAGTGGCAGGCTGCGCATGGAGATCGACAAAAGCGCCACGCTCGCTACCATGGCGACCCCGGTGATGATCGTCGGCGTGAGGCGGGTGAAGCCCGCGGATTGCTTCATGTAGAACGCCCAGACCACCTCGAGCAGTCCTGCACAAACCAGATAGAACCAAGCCAAAGACGGCCTCCTGTGAAACCGGGCCGTCCCGGAGCGCTGCCCACCGATCGCCGGGGTCGTCCCCTGGGCTGGAAGAGAAGGGCGGCAAAGGTCCTTACCGCTTGATCGGCCCCGCTATCCTAGCCGTTCGAGCGGCGGTCTTTCGACCCGTCCTGGCTAGGCAGAGATCACTGCGCCGTACGTGGCTGGCAGATCTGCGCGGCGATCTCGTCGAATTCCCGATCGAAACTGGCCCGCTCAGCCGCGCTGAGAAAGCCTTGCTGCTGTACGAAGGCATCGGTCTGGCTGCGCACTGCGGCGATGCGCTCGCTGAAGGCTGTCGCCTGCTCCTGACTGATCCGCCGCGCCTTGCGCGCCGTGCTCACATCCGCCAGCAGCACATTGGCCCGCATCGAGACATGCGCCTGCCGCGGATCCGTGATCGATCCGCCCAGTTCTCCCGGCACGGCGCGTTGCTCGGCCAGATTGCAGCTCGGCAGGCCGAGATCGTCGTGCCGCGCCTGCTGACCGGTGCAGGCACCGAGGGCCAGGGGAAGCAGCAACAGGGGAATCAGAGCTTTCATGCGGGTCTCCTCGGGAGTGCCGTGGTGGAAACCTTGAGAGCCAGTGGCAGCGGCTTCGTTCACGAAAGAGCTCTGGAAAGGGACTTTGAAAAGCCACTTAGGGAGAAACGCTGACGCGTGCCACTCGTGGATCCGGTCCTATTGGGCGATCTGGTTGCGCCTCTCCAGCCCGGCCAGCTGCAGACGGGCGCCGTCCGCTACCGGGCCTCTGTTGGCGGCACTGGTTTCCAGTAGCGATTCGTGCAGACAGTGAGCCGCGGCCGCTAGCCCTGGCCGGATGGCGTGGCCGGCCTGGGCCAGGGCGGTGTCTTCGGTCAGCAGCGAAGCGGCGAGGAAGAGGGTGACCGAGCTGGTCAGGAGGTATTTCATGAGGCGTCCTTGCGAAGTGATTACCAGGGTATCGGCATCCGGCCGGCTGGTTGGAGCGGGTCTAGAGGTCAGAGCTTAGATCAGGATCGCCAGGGGGGTAGTGATAATGGTCAGATAAATCACGCCGGTAATCCGAGGGTATTCTCGATGGCAACTTGCCGGGTACCTATCAGCTCGGAGCCCATAAGCTCTCGAGAGGAAGAGCCTTTACCGATTTAGGAAAGCCGCCTCGATTCCTCTGCGTCTCAACAAGGCACGCAGTCGCCAGCCGATCTCGTAATGATCGAATCAGCCCAGTGACTCGTCGAAGTAATCGCTATCGAGCCTGGGTACCTTGTAGAGCTGCGAGCTGACGCCGACTTCGTGATCGAGCATCAGCTCGACCAGGCGTTTGCCATCGACCAGCACCAGGCCTTCGACCGAACGTGCGAAGTCCACGGCCTGAGCGGTGTAGCCCGAGGTGGTGATAAAGACACCGCGCTTGGCCTTCTGCCCGGCCAAGGCGCCATAGAAGGCCTGCAGATCAGGGCGGCCGACCGTGCCCTGCCAGCGCTTGGCCTGCACATAGACCTTTTCCAAACCGAGGGCGTCCAGCGAAATGACTCCGTCGATGCCGCCATCGCCACTACCGCCCACTTGCTGCAGCGCCTGGCGGTTCGCGCCGTAGCCCAGGCTATGCAGCACATCGAGCACGATATGTTCGAAGCGCGTCGGGCTCGCCTGCAGCAGGCTGTCCAGCAGATCGCCCGCCACGCTGGTACGCAGTTCGAGGATGGCCTGGTTCAGGCGCTCCTGGGGACTGCTGGTGGCAAGGTCGGCCTGAACGAGAGGAGTGGGCGCATCGTTGCCCTCATCTAGCGAGGCGGCATCTGGTGCCGGCTTGAGCTGCACACTGATGAAATTCAACGCCAGATGCTCGACCTGCTCCTGGCTCAATGGCGCCGGGTTGGCCTGGGCGAAGGCGCGACCGGAATCAGTAAGTTGCCAATAGCCGCGCTTGGCACTGCTGGAATAGCCGGCACGCTTGAGCCTATCGTGCGCCCACCCCGAGCGGTTCTTGTAGGTGGGCTGGCCACTGGCGATGGTCTCCTGCCGTTGCGCTTCACTGAGGCCCAAGGCCTGGGCAGCCGCTTCGTGGGCCTCACCCGCCGTGGCGCCTTCTGGGTGGGCGGCGAGAAAACGCAGGATGGGTTCGATGAACTGGTCGTAGGTCGGCACGGACATGGTTCGTTTGCTTCCTGAAAAAGATTTAGCTCAGCTTGGCAGCCTGTCGACCACGCCTGGCCTTGGGCGCGGCGGCGCGTTGGGCCTTGATGCGTTCCAACAGCACGCTGGCCGGTTCGTCATTCGGGTCCTGGGGCACCAGTTCGCCGCGGAAGGCTTTGGCGAGGATGCTCTGGGTCAGACGATCAATGCGCACCTGGGCGGCTTTGACACGGGCTTCGAGTTGGTCGGCGAAGGTGAAGAGTTGTTCGACGCGGCGGACGATTTCGGTTTGTTCTTTATATGAGGGTAGTACAAATTTTAGGTCTCGAATGTTAGATAGATTGAGCCCCGGTTTGCCACCGCCATAGGCGAGCGCTATCAACTCACCGCGGCCCGAGCAAATATCTTTTAAGTAAAGTTCTAGAAATGGAGCGTTTTCAGGGCGCTGAAGCCTAACCAAGGCAACGTGTTGGCTGACATAGGCCTCTAGAAGCTTTCGTTTGATTCTTGCAACTTTTCCAACATTTGCACCAGTGATTGTAATAAGTATGTCTTGAGGTCGAACCCTGGTTCGTTTCCCTTCGCTTGATTCGGGCAGCTTTACAAATGCGGCATCAATTATATTTAGTTCGTCGGTATTGATGTCTTGAGAGCGGATGAACAGTGCCCCGCTAGGCGAATAATAATCAGCCCATCCACGAGAGCCACTAGTAACTAGCTCGCAAAGGTCAGCGAGTTTGACGCTTTGCCAATTAGCGTTAGTATCGCTCATGCCGGAAGTTACTCGCCACTCCTCCGTCAACCGCCCAGAAACGGCAGCGGCGAGAACGGACTGCCGGAAGCGATTGAGCAACGCGGGAATGCTATCGATACGGGCTTTCAGGATGTTGACCTGAACCAGCAGTTCGTCGAGTTTGGCAGCAATTCTGATTTGCTCGGCAAGAGGCGGGACCAGATACTTTGCTTCTTTCACAGCTTTGAAATGTCTTGCATATCCTTTACTTTCAATCTTAAGGTTGCGCAGAAAGAAATAACAAAAACGGGCATCCATTTCAGGAGACGGTTTGAGGACTTGTACGCCGTCTGCGCCAGGGATAAATGGGAAGTCTATCCACTTAATCTCACGTGTGTGATCGCCGAAAATTATCAATGGCTTGTCGTCAGCCACCACCATGTTGGCGTCGTCCAAGTAGCCAGAGATGAACGATCGTCCTTGATCCACTATGGGGAATTTACCTTCAGGTAGGGCAATGGCTGTTTTTACTTTCTTTCCTGAGGTTGAAACTTGAGTGAATATTTCCTCGAAGCCAGCGGGTAACCAATGTTTAGGGGTGCCATTAGTCATGCCTTTTCCTCGGCAGAAAGTCCCATGACCTCTGCTAGTAGCTGTTTTTGTGCTACGACCTCATCCCCCGCACCCAACGCCTTCATCAGCTCTTCCAGTTCATGCAGCGCCTCGGTCAGTTCGGCCATGGCCTCACCGGCCAGCACTTCCGGGGCGGGTAGGTCGGCGGCGTCCAGGCTGCTTTCATCCTTCAGCCAACTGATATCCAGCGAATCACCCCGCTCGCGGATCTGCTCGCGGGTGAAGCAACGGAAGCGGCTAGCCTCGCCGATGCCCTCGACGTTCTCGGCGCGCGGGCTGTGGCCATTGGGATCCTCGCCATAGGCATCTTCGAACGGCTTGAGGTGCGTAGGGCTGAAGGGGGTGCGCTTGCCGAAGCTGGGCATATTGCTGCGCAGGTCGTAGATCCAGACGCGTTGGGTGCAGCGCTCTTCCTGACGTGGGTTGTCGGCAGTGCCCTTCTGGAAGAACAGCACATTGGTCTTCACGCCTTGGGCGTAGAAGATGCCGGTGGGCAGGCGCAGGATGGTGTGCAGGTTGCACTTGTCCATCAGGTCACGGCGCACCTCGGTGCCGACGCCGGCCTCGAACAGTACGTTATCCGGCAGTACCACGGCGGCACGGCCGCCCGGCTTGAGACCGCGGTAGATATGCTGGAGAAAGGCCAGTTGCTTGTTGCTGGTGCGATAGGTGAGGTCATCACGGGTTGGGCCGCCGCCGCCCTTGGCGGTGCCGAAGGGCGGGTTGGAGAGGATCACATCCACCTTGGGCAGGCTGGCACCGACCTGACCGAGGGCATTGCCCAGGTGCACCACACCTTCCGCATCGCCTTCCATGCCATGCAGCAGGGTGTTCATGAGGGCCAGGCGGCGGGTGCCGGGTACCAGTTCGACGCCGACATAGGCCTGAGTGCGCTGGAAACGGCGCGCCCTGTCGTCGAGGTCGTAGAGGTCGTCGGTGTGCTGCTTGATATAGGCATCGGCGGCGATGAGAAAGCCCGCGGTGCCGGCGGCGGGGTCTTGGATGGTCTCGCCCGGTTGCGGCTTGAGGCAACGGATGATGCTGTCGATCAGCGGGCGCGGGGTGAAGTACTGGCCGGCGCCGGATTTGGTCTCGCTGGCGTTCTTTTCCAGCAGGCCTTCATAGAGATCGCCAAGGCCGTCTTCGCGGGCGCTGAACCAGTCGATGCCGTCGAGGCTCTTGATCAACTGCTCGAGATGGCGCGGCTCCTTGAGGCGGGTCTGGGCATCGGCATAGATGGCGGCGATCAGCGGATCCGAGTTTTTGCCCAGGTCCAGCAGCAACTGCCGGTAGTGGTCGAGCAGGTTGAGGCCGGATTTACCGGACAGATCGGGCCAGCGCGCGCCTTCAGGCAGCTTGTGGCCGAAGTTTTCGTCGTTCTGTACCTGCTCGTACTCCATCTTGATGAACAGCAGCAGCACTAGCTCGGTGACGTAGTCGCTGTAGTTGATGCCGTCATCACGCAGGACGTCGCAGAGATTCCAGAGTTTCTGGACGATATCGGATTGGGTCATGTGGGGTACCTATTTCTAAAAGTAGGCAAGGCGCCGGTGTTTGCTGGCGCCTCGTCGTGTTTATCTGAGTTCAGTCGCCCTGGCCGCTAAGCTCGCTTTTCAGCCCGCGGCCGGCAGTGGTTAGGCGATAGCGTTGCTTGCTGCTGTTGGGCTTGTCTGGCAGGGTCATTTCGATCAGCCCCGGTGCCAGCAGGGGGGCCAGTACCTGCTCACGGAATTTGCTACGGTTGCTGCGCCCGACAAAGCTCATCAACTCGGAAGTGGCGTGATCGTCGAACATCCTGTGCAGCAGCGTGACTTGTTCAGGTTGCACAGGTGGTCGCGCGTCTGCAGCGGGGTAGTCTGCCGGCGACCCGGTCCCTACTAGGTCCCTACCTGGTCCCGACTTGGTCCCGGCTTGGTCCCGGCTTGGTCCCCACCTGGGCCCGAAAGAGTCCCTCTTTCCACGGGACGCTTGATCACCACCCGGAACTGGTTGCTCTGCCGGTCATCATGCAGCTCGATTTCTGGCCAGGCATCGATCGCCCGCGGGATGCCGGTACCCAGGCCGCGACATAGATAGCCACCGGCCGTATTAGAGAACGCCGCCAATTCGGCCGCCAGGGTATCGATATGGCTGAAGTCACGCTTGAACTGGTGACGGCTATCCTCACCCCGGGCAAGGATCTGCTTGAGTTCGGCAAGGGTCATGACGCGTCTCTGGATAGCTCAGCCGATAAGGCCTGTGGCAGGAGGAGGGCGTATTGTCCGTCATGGCTGAGCGCTCTGGCCAATCCACCGTTCGGGACCTGTCTCATCCCGTCTGTACCCACAGATTGTCATTCAGGGCGTCCAGTACCACGCTTAGGTTGCCACCGAGCAGCTTGTCCAGCCGTGTGCTGCCGCCGTCGTTCCTGAAGGCCTGGCCAATTTGCTTTTCATCGATGACGACCTCGTGCACCAGCTGCTTGGCGAGACGATCCAGCCATTTGCGCTGCACGGGTGTCCAGGGCTGCAGGGCGTAGATCGCTTCCATGGCTTTGGCCACGCGCTGCTCGAAGGGCAGTAGCGCCTCCCCGAGGGCGGCTTGACGAATGAAACCGACGATACTGGCCGCGATTTCCTGATTGGTCTGGTTGCGCCAGGCGCTCTGCAGATTTGCCTCGCTGTAGTTGTTCGCGTCGAGCAGCAGCCGCACTTCACGCAACTGCTCACGGGTCAGATCTTGCGGGCGGCTGACTACCACACCGAGGGCCACTGATTGATTCAGCTGGTTCTTGATGAAGTCGTTGAAGCTTTCCAGGTAGTCAGCGGGCTTCTGATAGGCACCATAGTTCTGCTCACGAACCATGAGCGTATCTGAGTGCGTAGAGATGACCGGATAGTGGTCTGATCCGAGCAGCGCCTGGACCGTGGCAAGCTGATCGAGCAATTGAGCGTGCTTACGGACGAACTGTGCGGCCTGTTGCGGACCCATCTCATGCAAATGCTGATGCAGTTTGTCCGGGGCAACGCCCCAGACGTTTTCCAGTTCGGCCAGCTTGTTTTTGAGGGCTGGCTTGGTCTCTGCCTTGTGGCTGGCCTTGCGCAGGATGCGCATGACCTTCTGGCTGAGCTGGTCCAGCACGTCGTGAGCATGGCTGGTCTCTGGCTGGCTGCCTGGGGCGTCGAGGCTGGCCGGGTTGGTCAGCTCGCTCACCAGTTGGTCCAGGGTGATGTTCGGGTCTTTCACCAGCGGCTTCATGGTGTCGACGGGTTCGAGGGCGGCGTACAGGTCGACCGGATCGTAGATCTTGAATACCGTCTTGCCGATTTCATCGCAGCGGCGCGTGGCGCGGCCCTTCATCTGCTCGTAGAGGATGCGCGAACGCACCCGGCGCATGAACACCAGATGGCAGATGCGCGGTACGTCGATACCTGTGGTCAGGAGGTCGACCGTGATGGCGATGCTCGGGTAGCGCTCGTTCTTGTATTGGCGAATGAGCTGTTCGACCTTGTCGCTCTGTCCGGTGATGATCTGGACAGCGGCCTGGTTGTACTCCTCGCCGTGGACGTCTTTGAGCGCCTCGTCGAGCAGATTTTTGACCCGCTCGGCATGGGCCTGATTGACGCAAAAGATCATCGCCTTCTCATCGCCGGAAGGGTCGAGCTCCTGGGCCAGTTGCTCGCAGATGACCTGGTCGAAGCCAGGCGTGATCACCCGGCGGTTGAAGGACTCGATCTCGAAGTCGAGTTCATCCTCGAGTTCGGCGACATCCACCTCGCCGGTGCTCGTATCGATAATGCTGACACTCTCGCCCTTGGCGAAGTGAATGCCATTTTGGCTGAGTTCGGTCTGGTAGCGAATCGGCGGCTCGTGATCGATCAGCCAGTCGTCAGCCACGGCTTCGCGATAGCTGTAGGTGAAAATCGGTGGCCCGAAAACTTCGCTGGTGTGCTTGGCCGGTGTCGCCGTGAGGCCGATACGGCAAGCGTCGAAATAGTCGAGCACGCGGCGGTACTGCGATAGGTACTGGCTGACATCGCGTATTGCCAACTCGCCTTCGGTCATCTCTTGATCGAGGGTGTAACCGCGGTGGGCCTCGTCGACGATAATGCAGTCGTAGGCATCAATGGGCGGCGGAGTGTCTGACTGGAAGATGCGCCTGACCATCGCCTGTACGGTGGCGACCTGAACGCGTGTTTCGGCTTCGGCGGCCATGTCGCCCAGTTCCTTGACGTCATAGATCTGCGCCAGGGTGTGGTTCTGTTCCAGGGTCGCTTCGTTGAAGGCCTCGATGGCTTGTTGGCCCAGGGCGCTGCGGTCGACCAGAAAGAGAATGCGACGGAAGCGCTCCGCTTTCAGCAGGCGATACATCAAGCCAATGATCGTACGGGTCTTGCCGGTCCCGGTGGCCATGGCCAGCAGACATTGGCGACGTCCGTCAGCGAGGGCCTCTTCAACGGCCTTGATCGCGTTTTCCTGGTAATTACGCAGCTTCAGATAGGCAAAGCCTTCTTGCTGCAGCTTTGCTTCCGCCTCGTCACGGCTGCGTTTGAGCAGGTCGAGCAGACCGCCCGGTGTGTGGAAGTCCTGTAGCGACCGGCGCAGATTGGCTGGGCTGCGCAGATCGCGGAACCAGATGCCGGACAATTCAGCGAGCTGTTTGATATAGGGACGGCCATTGCAGGCGAAGGCAAACGGGACTTTGAAGTGGCCACCCTGGCCATCCGCCCAGCCAGCGCCTTGTCCAGCCGATTGCAGATCATCGGTAATGATCAGCTGGCGCGAATAGCGCTCGGCCTGGGTGATGCGGTTGGCGATATTAACGCGCTTGCGTTTGGCCTCGACGATGGCAACCGGGGTGAGGCCGGCAAACAGTACATAATCGGCGTCTTCGTTCGGCTTGCAGGTAGGCCATTCGGCAATCGCCTTGTTCTTGCCCTTTTCGGGACGAGCACCTTTGCCGTAGGTGAGATCGAGCGAATCAGCTTCCCAGCCTGCGTCGTTCAGCTGTTGATCAATAAGAATGCGGGTGAGGTCTTCGTTGAGGTCGAATTGGCTGGTTGCCTGCTGAGTTTTGCGTGTGACCTGCTGGACCGCTTGCGGTTGATCTTCCAGTTGTTGCTGCAGCGTCTTGAGTCGCGCCTCGAAATCGGCACGTGCCTTGGCCAATTCTTCCTCTCGCTCTTGAGCAAGCTGCTCGTAAACAAGCGCATCCTCATTCATCTTCTCGGCGAGACTGGCTTGCTTTTCCTTTTCCAGCTTCAAGAGGCCGGCTAACTGATCGTGGTCTTCCAACTGTTGACGACTGTCGCCCAGTTCGGCGCGAAGCCTCTCGATCTGCGCCTGCAAATCACGCAGCGGTTCACTTGGATCAGCGGGCGTGATGAAAGGCCCTGGCTTGAAGGAGCTGCCGCCGGCACCGAATGACTGGTGATACCAGATCGCCAAGGCGCGAGCGACCCTCAGCCCATCTAGCGCGTCGCGATGCTGGGTGCGGAATCCGTGAGTAGCCTTGTTGCCTTCCACGCGTAGCGTGTGGAAGAGATTGCGGATGTTGCCATCGAGCTGGATGTCACGGCTCAGGCGATACAGCAGGTCGGCTTGCGAGAGGGTGGTGACGAGCTCGATACCCGCTCTCACCGCAAGGTCCTGAGCCAGGGCTTCGCCCAACTGCCGCAGTTTGATAAGCGTCGTATTGGGATCGCTGGCGAATACTCGCTCAGCCGCATTGGCGAGTTGGAAGAAGACCGGGTCGTGTTCTTTGAAAAAGGCGAAGTTACTGCTCTCGGCCATGTTCCATCCCTTGAGTTTCTACTGGCAATGCGGAAGTAGCGGTATTGCAGGGGAATGATGCCAGACACAACGGAGGGATGTATTTGACTAGCCGCCGCTCAACCTTTGAACGCCAACTAGCTTAGTACTAGATAAGCGAAAGCTGACCTGCGCTTCGATAGGCGGAGGACAGGTTCGGACGTAGACCTATTCCAGAAACAGCAAAGCCCGCGCGATGGCGGGCTTTGCTGAGGTTCACGCGACGGTGAACGTAAGATGGCGCACTCGGCGGGATTCGAACCCACGACCCCTGCCTTCGGAGGGCAGTACTCTATCCAGCTGAGCTACGAGTGCAACGATTCGGTGACGCTGAATCGGTCGCCATCATACTCACCTTGCCCTCAACCGTCCATGCCCGGAAGCACGATGTTGTTGATTTTGAACGACTGTTTCGCGGGGCGTGGCAAGGGCTGCATAAACGAGGAGGAGGGCCGCGCGAAAACCGCTCCGGCGCTCTTGCGCGGGGGTTCAATATTCTCCTAGGATGCGTTCAATATTTCGAACGCCCATAGCGGTTCGGACGTTGCTCGAGCGGGCGCTGAACGGTGGCGATGCCAGCGTTTCCAGGCCTGATCCTATCGCAGGCGCAGGGGTGTCATGCCCTTGCTTCCGGCCCTTTCAGCCAAGGAGACCGTAATGCAGCTCAAAGACGCTTCCCTGTTTCGCCAGCAAGCCTATGTCGACGGCGCCTGGATCGACGCCGACAGCGGTGCCACCGTCCAGGTGGACAACCCGGCCACCGGCGAGACCCTGGGCACCATCCCCAAGCTTGGTCGCGCCGAGACCAAGCGTGCCATCGACGCTGCCAACCGCGCCCTGCCGGCTTGGCGTGCGCTGACCGCCAAGGAGCGCTCGGCCAAGCTGCGGCGCTGGTACGAGCTGATGATCGAGAACCAGGACGACCTGGGCCGGCTGATGACCCTGGAGCAGGGCAAGCCGCTGGCCGAGGCCAAGGGCGAGATCGTCTACGCCGCCTCCTTCATCGAGTGGTTCGCCGAAGAAGCCAAGCGCATCTATGGCGACACCATTCCCGGCCATCAGGCCGACAAGCGCATTCTGGTGATCAAGCAGCCCATCGGCGTCACCGCCGCCATCACGCCGTGGAATTTCCCCACCGCGATGATCACCCGCAAGGCCGGTCCGGCCCTGGCCGCCGGTTGCACCATGGTGATCAAGCCCGCCAGCCAGACCCCCTATTCGGCGCTGGCGCTGGTCGAACTGGCCGAGCGCGCCGGCATTCCCAAGGGTGTGTTGAGCGTGGTCACCGGCTCCGCCGCCGAGATCGGCGCCGAGCTGACCGAAAGCCCCATCGTGCGCAAGATCTCCTTTACCGGCTCCACCGAGATCGGCGCCAAGCTGATGGAGCAGAGCGCGCCCACCATCAAGAAGCTGTCGCTGGAGCTGGGCGGCAACGCGCCCTTCATCGTTTTCGACGACGCCGACCTGGACAAGGCCGTGGAAGGCGCCATCGCCTCCAAGTACCGTAACGCCGGCCAGACCTGTGTCTGCGTCAACCGTCTCTATATCCAGGACGGTGTCTACGAGGCCTTCGCCGAGAAATTCAAGGCCGCGGTGGCCAAACTCAAGGTCGGCAACGGCCTGGAAGAGGGCGTCACCATCGGCCCGCTGATCGACGCCAAGGCCGCGGCCAAGGTCAAGGAACACATCGACGACGCCGTGAGCCAGGGCGCCAAGGTCATCGCCGGTGGCAAGGCCCACGCCAACGGGGGCAGCTACTTCGAGCCGACCATCCTCGCCGACGTGCCCAAGAGCGCCAAGGTGTCCAAGGAAGAGACCTTCGGCCCGTTGGCGCCGCTGTTCCGCTTCAAGGACGAGACCGAGGTCATCGAGCTGGCCAACGACACCGAGTTCGGCCTGGCCTCCTACTTCTATGCCCGCGACCTGTCCCGCGTATTCCGCGTGGCCGAGGCGCTGGAGTACGGCATGGTCGGCATCAACACCGGCCTGATCTCCAATGAGGTGGCGCCCTTCGGTGGCGTCAAGGCCTCGGGCCTGGGCCGCGAGGGCTCCAAGTACGGCATCGAGGAATACCTGGAGATCAAGTACCTCTGCCTGGGCGTTTGATACCGCTGCTAGCTGGATCTGTTGGGCTTCGCGGAGCTCAACCCAACCTACGGTCGAGGTAGGTTGGGTTGAGACGGCTTCACCGTCGAAGCCCAACAGCCCCCTCAGCCTGAACCAAAGCTTTTCCCGGCGCGGACGCCGGGCCGTTGGCAGTCGATCATCGTATGCTGCCCGGAATCCGGTCCGCGCCTTTCCCGTAGCCGGCCGCCACGATGAGCGGCCATCGAGGACTGCAATGAGCCACACCAACGATTCCCTGATGCACCGCCGCAGCGCCGCCGTCGCCCGTGGCGTCGGCCAGACCCACCCGATCTTCGTCGCCCGTGCGGAGAACGCCAAGGTCTGGGACGTCGAGGGCAACGAGTTCCTGGACTTCGCCGGCGGCATCGCCGTGCTCAACACCGGCCACCTGCATCCGCGCGTGGTGGCGGCCGTGCAGGAGCAGCTGACCAAGGTCTCCCATACCTGCTTCCAGGTGCTGGCCTACGAGCCCTACGTCGAGGTCTGCGAAAAGCTCAACGAACTGGTGCCGGGCAACTTCCCGAAGAAGACCGCGTTGTTCAACTCCGGCTCCGAAGCCGTGGAGAACGCCGTCAAGATCGCCCGCGCCGCTACCCAGCGCGCTGGCGTCATCGCCTTCTCCAGCGCCTACCACGGCCGCACCATGATGACCCTGTCGCTGACTGGCAAGGTCGCGCCCTATTCGGCCGGCATGGGCCTGATGCCCGGCGGCGTCTATCGCGCGCTCTATCCCTGCGAACTGCACGGCATCAGCGTCGATGACGCCATCGCCAGCGTCGAGCGCATCTTCAAGAACGATGCGGCCCCTGGCGACATAGCGGCCATCATCCTCGAGCCGGTGCAGGGCGAGGGCGGTTTCTATGCCGCGCCCAAGGAATTCATGCAGCGCCTGCGCAAGCTGTGCGACACCCACGGCATCCTGCTGATCGCCGATGAAGTCCAGTCCGGCGCCGGTCGTACCGGCACCTTCTTCGCCATGGAGCAGATGGGCGTCGACGCCGACCTGGTGACCTTCGCCAAGTCCATCGCCGGTGGCTTCCCGCTGTCGGGCGTGACCGGCCGGGCCACGGTGATGGATGCCGTCACCCCTGGTGGCCTGGGTGGCACCTACGCCGGCAGCCCCATCGCCTGCGCCGCAGCCCTGGCGGTGATCGAGACCTTCGAAGAAGAGAAACTGCTGGACCGCTCCAAGGCCGTGGGCGAGCGCCTCACCGCCGGCCTGCGCGAACTGGCCACCAAGCACGCGCAGATCTGCGACGTCCGGGGTCTGGGCGCCATGATCGCCATGGAGCTGGGCAAGGGTGGCGATATCGAGCAGCCCGACGCCGAGCTGACCAGCCAGATCGTGGTCCGCGCACGCCAGAAGGGCCTGATCCTGCTTAGCTGCGGCAGCTACGGCAATGTGCTGCGCATCCTCGTCCCCCTGACCGCCAGCGACGAAGAGCTGGATCGCGGCTTGGCCATTATCGGCGAGTGTTTCACCGAATTGGCCTGAGTCCTGCCCAAACCGCCCTCCTGGAGGGCGGTTTTTCTGTGATGTACTTGGCATTATTTCTGCTTTGACGCATCATCCGCCGCTTCGCTTTCCTCAAGCAGGAGTGGGTTGGGATGCCGCCCCTGATACTCATCGTCGACGCCAATCCCTGGACCCGTGACCTGCTCAAGTCATTGGTGCTGGCCGTGCGCGCCGATGCCCTGGTGCATGAATACGGCCATGGCTATCAGGCCCTCGCCGAACTGGATCAGCGCAAGAGATGCGCCCTGATCATCGTCGAGCGACCGGCCGATTGCGACGGCCTCGACCTGCTGCGGCGCATCCGCCAGCGCGGTGCCCAGCCACTGCAGCCGGTGATCCTGCTGTCCGACCATTCCGATGCCGCCTATGTGCGCGCCGCCTTGCGCCTGGCACCAACGGCCTATCTGGTCAAACCCTATGCAGCGGAAGAGGTGTTGCGCCGTCTGCGCAGTCTGTTGCCACCGGCGGATGACGCCGCTCAGGCGGCGAGGGCTGCGGCCCTGGGCTCGCTGGACGATCATCTGCAGCGCATGGCCGCCGAAATCGACGCCGTGCCGCTGTTCGCCGATCTGCCCGCTATCATCCAGCGCTGCCGCGAGAGCGAGAGCTGCAGCCTGGGCGAGCTGGAAACCGAATTCGGCCAGGATCCGCTGGTCACGGCGACCCTGATCGCCGCGGCCAACAGCGCCTCTCAGCGCGTCGGCCAGTCCTGCCAGACCCTCAGCCAGGCCCTGCCGCGGCTGGGCGTCGGCTTTACCCTCAATCTGGTATTGGGCCTGAGTCTGCGACGGGCGACGCGTCTGACCGACCCGCTGCTGGCCACGCGCGCCGAAGGCTATCTGCATCTGGCCCAACGCGCTGCCGACTGCGCGCGTCTGCTGGCGCTGCGCTATGCGCGCGAAGACGCCGAGCGCTGCTATACCGCCGGCCTGCTCCATCGGCTAGGTGAGCTGGCCGTATTGCAAGGTGTGCAACGCTGGTGCGACGGGGGCGGCGTTCTCGAGGAGGCAGCGCTGGAGCGCGCCCTGCTGAGCTACAGCCTGGAGTTCTCCGCGGAATTGCAGCGGCACTGGCGGCTGCCGCTGGAATTGCGCGAACTGGTGACAGCGGTACACAGCCTGCACGGCGTACTGCCCAAGCCGTCGCTGATCCTGCATCTGGCGGCGCAGGCGGCGAATCCTGCTCCGGGCGAATCCCTCGAGGCCCTGCTCGAGCACAAGGCCGGGCGTATGCTCGGGCTGGAAGCCGCGGTCTGGCAGCTGGCGGTCACCCAGCTCAAGTTGGGCTAGCGCGCGGTGTCGGGGCGATAGCCCAGGCGCAGTCCACCCCAGTGCCGACCGTTCACCAGGATCGGCACCGAGAGGTCGTGCATCACCTCGCCGGTGTCCCTCATATAGGTCTGCAACAGCAGGCGGCGCTGATGACTGCCGCAGCGCTTGCCGGTGCGATCGCTGAAGAGGCGCTTGCTGCGACTGCGCGCCGTATCCACCGCCACATCGCCGGTGGGCGCCTGGGCGAAAGCGCGGTTGTGGGTGGGCACATAGCCCTCAGGCGTACAGGCGATGGCGAAGACCAGGCCGGGATGCTGGTCCAGCAGCGGCTCCTGGATCGCCGGTAGCACACCATCGGTGTAGCTGTCGAAGCGGGTGCGGTACTTGGCCGGCTGGCTGCCGGGCACGGGCTGGTACTGGCGGTCGAAGAGGGCGTCCTGGGTGATGCGCCCGGCGGCCAGGTCTTCCTCGAAGCGGCGACCGATGGCATCCGCGCCCTGGCGCGCCAGTTCGAAGATGCGCTGGTGATAGCTGTCCAGACCGACCTCGGCCAGGCGTTCGCTGCTGGCTTCGGCCATGTCCACCAATTCATCGGCGGCGCCGCTGAGGCGGCTGGTCTGACGCTCGCTGTCAGCGAGATCGCTGTGCACCTGCTCCACCGCCTGGGCCAGGCTTTCCAATTGGGCGAGATTGGCCGAGGTGCCCTGGGCGATGTCCGCGGCCTGGCGCTCGGCGGTCTGCGCCAGCTGGGCGATCTCCTGCAGGCCTTCGCCCGTGCGTTCGACTTGGCGCACGCCATCTTCCAGCGCCTGGGCCAGTTCCTGGATCTGCGCCACCACGGCCTCGGTCTGCTGGCCGATATCGGCCACGATCACGCCCACCTCGCCGGTCGCGCTGGAGGTCCGCGCCGCCAGGCCACGGACCTCGTCGGCGACCACCGCGAAGCCGCGACCGTGCTCGCCGGCCCGGGCGGCTTCGATGGCGGCATTGAGCGCCAGCAGGTTGGTCTGGCTGGCGATGGCCTGGATGACCTCGGTGACCTGCTGGATCTTGTCGGTGCGGGCGCTCAGACCCGCGATCAATTCCCGACTCTGGCGGGCGTGCTCGCTGAGCGCGCGGATGGCGGCGATCGCCGAGTTCAGGGCCTCCCGACCGGCCTCGCTGCGCTGGTGCACCTGCTGCGCCACCGCCAGGGCCTGGCGGGCGCTGCCGGCGCTGTCGTGCTCGGTCTGGGTAAGGGACGCGGCGCTGCTGGAAATCTGTGCGGCCGTGCTGGCTTGAGATTGCACCCGGGCCGCCAGTTGCTGGGCGGCGAAGGCCACCCCGGCGATGGCCACGGCGTTGCGCGCCGTACTGCGCGAAAGATCGCTGGTCAGCTCGTCGAAGGACTGGGGCGGGGCCGGCGGCGCGACAGGCTTGCGCAGCAGCAGTAGCCAAGGCCAGAGGGCTGCCACGAGAACCAGTCCCAGGCCGGCGGTGGAGGGCAGCGCCAGCCCCTGCCAGAGTAGCAGCGCAGCCACGAGGATGGCCAGGTGAAGCGACAGCACGACGGGCCAGCGCCTGGGCATGCGACCTCCTTGTGATTCGGCTCGATCGATTACGAAATGTGACGTGGGTCAGCTTCGTCGATCATGGATCCAGCTTTCCGGAGGTTGCAACCGCTGTCTGATCCAGGCGGCTACGACTTTGGTCTTAGCCGCCTGCTGCAGCTCAGGGCGTACGCGGCAGGAAATGCAGCGGCGCACCGCGTTGCAGACCGGCCAGCGCCGGGTGGTCCTTGACCAGTTCCACCTCGATCACCTCGGTCTGCTCCGGCACCTTCAGGGTCACCCGGGTAATGGCGCCCAGCGGGCGAATGTCGCGCACTTCGGCGGCGTGATAACCCGCTCGCGGCTCACGCTCCAGCTCCACCTCGTGCGGACGGAACAGTACCTCCTGCTCGCCCAGGGCCAGGCGGTTGGAATCACCGAGGAAGTGATAGACGAAGTCGCTCGCGGGTTGCTCATAGACCTCGCCGGGCGAGCCGACCTGCTCGATCTGCCCCTTGTTCATCACCACGATACGGTCGGCCACTTCCATGGCCTCTTCCTGGTCATGGGTGACGAACACCGAGGTCAGGTGGATCTCCTCGTGCAGCCGTGCCAACCAGCGGCGCAACTCCTTGCGCACCTTGGCATCCAGGGCGCCGAAGGGTTCGTCGAGCAGCAGGATCTTGGGCTCCACCGCCAGCGCGCGGGCCAGGGCGATGCGCTGGCGCTGACCACCGGAGAGCTGTTCGGGATAGCGGTCGGCCAGCCAGTCGAGCTGCACCATGTTCAGCAGTTCGTGCACCTTGCTGGCAATCTGCGCCTCGCTCGGCCGCTCCCGGCGCGGCTTCATGCGCAGACCGAAGGCCACGTTGTCGAACACCGTCATGTGGCGGAACAGCGCGTAATGCTGGAAGACGAAGCCGACGTTGCGATCGCGCACGTCACGTCCGGAGACGTCTTCACCGTGGAAGCCGATGTTACCGGTGTCCGGTGCTTCCAGACCGGCGATGATGCGCAGCAGGGTGGTCTTGCCGCAGCCGGAGGGGCCGAGCAGGGCGACCAGTTCGCCGCTCTCGATGTGCAGGTTGATGTCCTTGAGCGCCTGGAAGGCGCCAAACCTCTTGTTGATATCCTGGATCTCGATACTCATGGCGCCTTATTCCTCGTCACGGTGCTGCAGTTGGTGGCTCAGGCGACTCTCGCTCCACTGCCGCAGCAGGAGGATCACCAGGGCCATCATCAGCAGCAGGATCGCCACGCTGAAGGCGGCGACGATGTTGTATTCGTTGTAGAGAATCTCGATGTGCAGCGGCAGGGTATTGGTCAGGCCGCGGATGTGGCCGGAGACCACCGACACCGCGCCGAACTCGCCCATGGCCCGCGCGGTGCAGAGCACCACGCCATAGATTAGCGCCCATTTCACGTTGGGCAGGGTCACGTGCCAGAACAGTTGCCAGCCACTGGCGCCCAGCAGCCGTGCGGCTTCTTCTTCCTGGGTGCCCTGTTCCTGCATCAGCGGGATCAGTTCGCGGGCCACATAGGGAAAGGTGACGAAGATCGTCGCCAGTACGATGCCGGGCACGGCGAAGACGATCTGCACGTTCACGCTCTGCAGATAGGGGCCCATCAGCCCCTGGGCACCGAACAGCAGCACATAGATGAGACCGGCGATCACCGGCGAGACCGAGAAGGGCAGATCGATCAGGGTGATCAGCAGGCTCTTGCCGGTGAACTCGAACTTGGTGACGCACCAGGCCGCCGCCAGGCCGAAGGCCAGGTTCAGGGGGACCGAGATGGCGGTGGCGAACAGCGTCAGCTTGAGGGCCGAGATCGCGTCCGGTTCGCTGATGGCGTCCCAGAAGGCGCCGATGCCATTGGCCAGGCCTTGGCTCAGTACCATGTACAGCGGCAGCACCAGGATCAGTAGGAAGATCAGCCAGGCGCTGGCGATCAGCGCGATGGCCACCGGCGTGCGCTGCTTGTTGGCGCGCGCATCCGCCTTGGTCGACGTCATGAGGCTCATGCGGACTCCTTAGATGTTGGGCTGGATGCGGCGCTGCAGGATGTTGATCAGCAGCAGCATGACAAAGGACACCAGCAGCATGAACACGCCGATGCCAGTGGCGCCGGTGTAGTCGTACTGGTCCAGCTTGGAGACGATGAGCAGCGGCAGGATCTCGGTCTTGAACGGGATGTTGCCGGCGATGAACACCACCGAGCCGTACTCGCCCACGCCGCGGGCGAAGGCCAGGGCGAAGCCGGTCAGCCAGGCTGGCAACAGCGTCGGCACCAGCACATAGCGAAACACCTGCCAGGGGCGGGCACCCAGGCAGGTGGCGGCTTCCTCGATCTCCTTGGGGATGTCCGCCAGCACCGGCTGCAGGGTGCGCACCACGAAGGGCAGGGTGACGAAGATCAGCGCCAGGGTGATGCCGATCGGGGTATAGGCGATCTTGAAGGGAAACAGCGAGCCGATCAGGCCGTTGGGGGCATAGAGGGCGGTCAGGGCGATGCCGGCCACCGCGGTGGGCAGGGCGAAGGGCAGGTCGACCATGGCATCGATCAGCTTGCGCCCAGGGAACTCGTAGCGCACCAGCACCCAGGCCAGCAGGGTGCCGAGGATGCCGTTGACGAAGGCGGCGAGCAGGGCGGTGCCAAAGGACAGCTGCAGCGCGGCCAACACCTGGCGACCGGTGATCAGCGACCAGAATTGCCCTAGGCTCAGCTGGCTGGCATGGAGAAACATGGCGCCCAGCGGGATCAGCACGATCAGCGCGAGGTAGGTCAGGGAGAAGCCCAGGGTCAACCCGAAGCCGGGTATGACCGGGGAGAGACGGCGAGACATGAGGCGTCCTTCTGCAAGGCGCCCCGGCGATGCATTCGCCAGGGCGCAGAGGGGTGGAACGATACCTGTTCCGGGCCGGTCAGCGTGAGCCGTCCCGGCTGCGGTGCTACTTGTTGATGTCGGCGAAGATCTTGTCGAACACGCCGCCGTCGGCGAAGTACTTGGGTTGCGCCGCTTTCCAGCCGCCGAATTCCTGGTCGATGGTCACCAGCTTGACCGGCTTGAACTGATCCTTGAATTCCGCCGCCACCTTGGCATCGCGAGGACGATAGAAGTTCTGCGCGGCGATGCGCTGACCCTCGGGGCTGTAGAGATACTGCAGATAGGCCTCGGCCTGCTTGCGGGTACCCTTCTTGTCGACCACCTTGTCCACCACGGCTACGGGCGGCTCGGCCAGGATCGACAACGACGGGGTGACGATCTCCAACTGGTCGCCGCCTTCTTCCTTCAGGGACAGATAGGCTTCGTTTTCCCAGGCGATCAGCACATCACCCAATTGGCGCTGCACGAAGCTGATGGTGGCGCCGCGGGCGCCGGTGTCCAGCACCGGGGCGTGGCGATAGAGCTCGGTGACGAATTTCAGCGCCTCGGCATCGCTGCCGTACTTGGCCTTGGCATAGGCCCAGGCGGCGAGGAAGTTCCAGCGGGCACCGCCGGAGGTCTTGGGATTGGGCGTGATGACCTGGACGTCTTTCTTCACCAGATCGTCCCAATCCTTGATGCCCTTGGGATTGCCCTTGCGTACCAGGAAGACGATGGTCGAGGTGTAGGGGGTGCTGTTGTCCGCCAGGCGCTTCTGCCAGTTGGGGTCGACCAGTTGCTGGTGCAGGTTGAGGGCATCGATGTCGCCGGACAGCGCCAGGGTCACCACGTCGGCCTGTAGGCCATCGATCACCGAGCGCGCCTGCTTGCCGGAGCCGCCATGGGAATTCTTGATGCTCACGTCTTCGCCGGTTTCGGCCTTCCAGTGCTTGGCGAAGGCCGCGTTGTACTGCTGATAGAGCTCGCGGGTCGGGTCGTAGGACACGTTGAGCAATTCAACGGCGTGGACCTGGGTGGCGAACAGGGCACCGGCCAGCGCGGCCAGAGCGAAACGGCGAATCGACATGAAAAGACTCCTTGACGTGAGAAAGCCGGACACCGTCTGGCGGGCACCGTGCCCGCTCGTCCGCTGACCTCGAGAATTCAATGCTTGTTGGCTTGGCCGCTCTGGGGCCGGAATTTTTCCTTGCGCTCGATCTGCACCACCTGACCGTTGTGCACGGTTATCTCGATGGCGCCGAATCTCAGCCCGCGCAAAGCCTGCTGGATATCGCGGAGCAGTGCGGTTTCGTCCTGGTTTTCCAGGCTGCGGAACGGAACGGAACTCATGGATGGCGTCCTCGTGTGCAGAGGTGGGCGAAAGAGTGGCGCCATCTTAGGGGGCTGATCTTTATTTCTTAAAATTGCTAATAATGCTTTGTTTATTCGTTTTTAGAATTAACACTCTGTGAAGGACACGTTGTGTAGCAAAAGGGAGGGCTGGATTTATCACCCACCCTGGCAATAATGCGCGAACGCCTGTTCACTGAACTTTAGGTGACAGTTGCACTACACAACCCGCGCGAGGTCCTTTGCGTCCATGAGTTACAACGGCCTGCTCGACCTGTCGGTCTGGCAACTGGTGGTGGTCACCCTGCTGCTGACCCACCTGACCATTGTCAGTGTCACCGTCTACCTGCATCGCTACTCCGCCCACCGCTCGCTGGAATTGCATCCCGCGCTCAAACACGCCTTCCGCTTCTGGCTGTGGCTGACCACGGCGATGAATACCCGTGAATGGACCGCCATTCACCGCAAGCACCACGCCAAATGCGAAACCGAAGAGGACCCGCACAGTCCGGTGCACAAGGGCCTCGCCACCGTGGTCCGGCGCGGCGCCGAGCTGTACAAGGCCGAGGCGAACAACGCTGATACCCTGCGCATCTATGGCAAGAACTGCCCGGATGATTGGATCGAGCGCAAGCTCTACTCCAATCCCCGCACCCGCAACCTGGGTGTGGTGCTGTTGCTGCTGATCGACGTCGCCCTGTTCGGCGCCCTGGGCCTCACCGTCTGGGCCGTGCAGATGGTCTGGATTCCCTTCTGGGCTGCTGGCGTGGTCAATGGCCTGGGCCATGCCGTGGGCTATCGCAACTTCGAATGCCGCGATGCCGCCACCAACCTCATCCCCTGGGGCATCGTCATCGGTGGCGAAGAGTTGCACAACAACCACCATACCTATCCCAACTCGGCCAAGCTGTCGGTCAAGCGCTGGGAGTTCGACATGGGCTGGGCCTGGATCAAGCTGTTCACCTGGCTGCGCCTGGCCAAGGTCAATCGCGTCGCCCCCATCGCCCATCGCATCGAAGGCAAGGGTCAGCTGGATATGGATACCGCCATGGCCATCCTCAACAACCGCTTCCAGATCATGGCCCAGTATCGCAAGCAGGTGATCGGGCCACTGCTGCGGCAGGAGCGAGGCAGTGCCACGCCCTCCCAGCGCCCGCTGTTCCGTCGGGCGCGCGGCCTGCTGGCGCGGGAAACCAGTCTGCTCAAGGCCCGTCATCAGGTGCGTATCGATGAATTGCTCGAACACAGCCAGGCACTCAAGCTGATCTACGAAAAGCGCCTGGCGCTGCAGCAGATCTGGGCGCGGACCAGTGCCAACGGTCACGATATGCTGGCCGCGACCCGGCAGTGGATCGGCGAGGCCGAAGCCAGCGGCATCCAGTCGCTTCGCGAATTCGCCGAACAGCTGAAAACCTATTCCTTGCGGCCGGCTGGAACCGCCTGAGAAAGGCTTCACAAAAGCCCACCGAAGCGGTGGGCTGCTCTATGCGGGGATTGAACCAGGCTGGTTTCAGCTGTCTCTAACTCCCTCAGGACCCCGCGTAGGCGCATATGTATATGGATGAACAACCCTCTCTGTCTGCTCTTCCCACTCCGGAAGAGAATCTGCTGGCTCTCCTGCATTCGCGGGCCGAGACAGATCGCCTGCGTGACCGGGAGCAGCTGTTCAGCGCGCTGCTGGAAAGCGTCAACGCAGTGCTCTGGGCCCTGGACTGGCGCACTCGCCAGATCATCTATGTCAGCCCCGCCTACGAACAGATCTTCGGCCGCTCCCAGTCGCTGGTACTGACCGACTACAGCACCTGGCTCAATAATATCTACCCGGACGACCTCGAATACGCCCAGCGCACCTTGGAACAGGTGATAGAGCAAGGCGCCATAGAGTCGCGCGAATACCGCATCATCCGCGCCGATGGCGAAATCCGCTGGCTCAGCGACAAGTGCTTTGTCAGTCAACGCAGCGAGGCGGGCATGCCGCTCCTGGTGGTGGGCATCGCCGAAGACATCACCGACAAGAAGCGTATGGAGGAGGAGCTGCAGCGGCTCGCCACCACCGACGTCCTGACCCGCAGCAGCAATCGTCGGCACTTCTTCGAAAGTGCCCAGCGCGCCTTCGAATTCGCTCAGAACGAAGGCGAGCCGCTGGCCTTCCTGCTGCTCGACATTGATGACTTCAAGAAGATCAACGATCGCTTCGGCCACCAGATGGGCGACCAGGTGTTACAGCGTGTTGCCGAGTGCGGGGTCCAGACCACTCGTCGAGGCGATCTGTTCGGCCGCATCGGCGGCGAGGAATTCGCCCTCTTGTTGCCAGGTTGCGACAGCGACCTCGCACTGCAGATCGGGGGCCGACTACAGCGCGCCGTGCGCCAATTGGCCGTACCCACCGCCGAGGGGCCGTTGAAGGTCACCATCAGTCAGGGTGTCACCGTCCTGCGTGAGGGCGATGAGTCCCTCGACACTCTTTATGTACGGGCCGACGAGGCCATGTACAAGGCCAAGCGCCAGGGCAAGGATCAAGTCGTCCAAGGCTGAAGCCCTTGGCAGATGTTCCAGAGCCGTACCTCCAGGTCTGGCTCTCGGATACCAGCGTGCCAGTTCCGATCATGCCTAGCCTAGCCTAGTCCTCGGTGCCCGGTAGCTTCATCCTCTCCCCAGTCAGCTGGCATGGACTCCTTTCTTCCCCCTCTTGCCCCGGCAGCCTGACGCTATCCACAGCTGTTTGTGGAAGCCGGCGAGTTGGCACCCGCTGAATGGAAAGTCTGTTTCCAAGCCGCTAACGCGTCGTAACCACTGTGATGCGGGATGTCAGGTTTCACGCGGCGGACGAGGCGTGTCATGTGCTGGGCGAGTCGGCCCTGGAAGCCGTAGCAAAAAATTACAAGTCCTTGAAGAGCGCAGGGAATTTCTCTGGATCCAGCATTCGATGACGGACTGCAAGGGTTTTCCAATGCCTTGAAAAGCCCGTCCTAGAGCGGAAAGTCGCAGGCTATGAGCTGGCCTTTTTTCAGGAAAAGGCCAGCCTTTCCGGTGCGGTATGCGGGGAAGGTTCCCTACAGCCATGACCGACCAGTCTAAGGGGAAGACCACAGAGCGGGTTTTCAACGAGGTATCGCTAGACGAAATGCTTTTTTGCAATTAGCTTTCGCAACGTGGAAGACGGTGGCAGGGGACCTGTGCTTGAAGTCGCAAATTAAAAGTCGACCAAGCCCGGGATAATTCTCCAAATTGAAACAAAAGCCCTCTAGCTTTCCCTTCCGCACGGCCCGTCGGGCATACCACCAGCAGACGCTGACACCTCTGGTGGCTGCATAACAACGATTCACCCCTGGAGCACACATGGTCAAGAAGCCACTGGTGGTCGCGGTCTCCGCGGCCTGTCTGAACCTGTCCCTCATTGCCGCCGCCAACGCTGCCGGCTTTATTGAGGACAGCAAAGCAACCCTGAGCCTGCGCAACTTCTACGAGAATCTCGATAACCGCAATGGCACCGCCAACCCGTCGACCAACCGGGAATGGGGTCAGGGCTTCCTGCTCAATTATCAGTCCGGCTTCACTCAGGGCACCGTTGGCTTCGGTGTCGACGCGATCGGCATGCTGGGTCTGCGTCTGGACGGCGGCGGCCGTGCTGGCAAGACCGACGGCTCCAATCAGCCGGGCACCATGTTCCCGCGTGAAACCGACGGCAGCTCCGTCGACGAATTCAGCACCGTTGGCGCTACTGCCAAGATGAAGATCTCCCAGACCGAATTGCGCTACGGCACCCTGATGCCCAAGCTGCCGGTCATCACCTTCAACGATGGTCGTATCCTGCCGCAGACCTTCCTGGGCGGTCAGGTGACCTCCAAGGAAATCAAGGACGTGACTCTGACTGCTGGTCAGATCGAACACGTCAAGGGCCGTGCTTCCAGCAACTACGAAGAAATGTCCATCGCGGGCTCCAACAGTGGTTCCACCGCGCGTGACAGCAACCAGTTCCGTTTCGCCGGTGCCGACTACAAGGTCACCAAGGACCTGACGCTGCAGTACTACTTCGGTCAGCTGGAAGATTTCTACAGCCAGCATTTCCTGGGTCTGACCCACAGCGTCAAGCTGGGTGAAGGTACCTTCAAGACCGATCTGCGCTACTTCGACAGCAACGGCGATGGCGCTAACAAGAATGCCGACACCCAAGGCGCGCTCTATGCGTCCAGTGGTTACTACGGCCGCACCGCCACTGGCGCCGTTACCCGTGGCGAAGTGGACAACCGTCTGTACAGCGCCCTGTTCACCTACTCGATCAAGGGCCACACGTTCGGCGCCGGCTACCAGGGTAGCAATGGCAACAGCGACTTCCCCTTCCTGAACCAGGGTGATGGCGCTTCCGCCTACATCATCACCGACCTGCAGATCAACAAGTTCGCCCGCTCCGGTGAAGACACCTGGCAAGCTCGCTACTCCTATGACTTCGGTCAGCTGGGTATGAAGGGTCTGACCGCCGGTATCATTTACCAGTACGGCGATAACATCCGCACCCGCAATGGCGACTACATGGAGTGGGAACGCGATCTGACGCTGAGCTACGTGGTCCCGGAAGGCCAGCTGAAAGGTCTGGGCTTCACCTGGCGTAACGCTTCGCTGCGCTCCGACCTGCCGGCAGCCAGCACCCAGGGCGTTCCGGGTCAGCGCGATCAGGACGAAAACCGCTTCATCGTCAGCTACACCCTGCCGCTGCTCTAAGCCGAGCTCAGGTCAGAAAAAAGCCCGTCGAAAGACGGGCTTTTTTCGTTTCCGCCGGAAATCAGCGGCCGGTCGGCTGCTGCTGGGTGATGCAGTGGATGTTGCCACCGCCCAGCAGGATCTCGCGTCCGGGGACCTGGATCACCTGGTGCTCCGGGAAGCAGGCCTGCAGGGTACGCAGGGCCTCGGCATCCTCGGGGACGCCAAAGGTCGGCGCTATGATGCCGCCGTTGACGATCAGGAAATTGACGTAGGAGGCGGCCAGACGCTCGCCAGCCCGGCGCGGCTGGGTACCCAGGCAGGCGTCTACGTCGCGGCATTCTTCCTCGCTGGCGAACAGCGGACCTGGGGTAACAATGCGGTGCACTTTGAGGGTGCGGCCGCGGGCATCGGTTTCACGCTCCAGCACGGCCAGGGCCTCGCGGCACCGGCCGTAGTTGGGATCAGCCTGGTCGTCGCACCAGCTCAGCAGCACCTCGCCCGGGCGCACGTAGCAGCAGAAGTTATCCACGTGGCCGTTGGTCTCGTCATTGTAGAGACCGTGGGGCAGCCAGATGACCTTGTCCACCGCCAGGTAGTCGCTCAAGTAACGCTCGATCTGCGCACGATCCAGGTGTGGATTGCGGTTGGCGTTGAGCAGGCATTCCTCGGTGGTGATCAGGGTGCCTTCGCCGTCGACATGGATGGAGCCGCCTTCGAGGACGAAGTCCGGGGTGCGATAGCCCGGCAGATTCTCGATCGCCAGGATCTTGCCCGCTACCTGGTCGTCGCGCTGCCAGGGAAAGTAGAGACCACCGTCCAGGCCGCCCCAGGCATTGAAGCTCCAGTCCACACCGCGCACGCCGCCCTGGTCGTCGCTGACGAAGGTCGGGCCGGAATCGCGGCACCAGGCGTCGTCATTGCTGATTTCCACCACCCGGATGTTCGGATGCTGCAGGCGGGCGCGGGCATTTTCGTACTGCTGCGCCGAGGCACCGATGGTGACCGGCTCGAAGCGGGCGATGGCCTGGGCCACGGCGGTGAAGGCCGCCTGGGCAGGCTTGCCGCCCAGGCGCCAGTTGTCCGGTCGCTCGGGCCAGACCATCCAGATCTGGCGCTGGTCGGCCCATTCGGCCGGCATGTGGAAGCCATCGGCACGCGGCGTGGTGAGGGTGGTCATGGCGAAGCTCTCCGTCCAGAGTCGTCGTGGGTGATAAAGGGAAAGATCGGCAGGGCGCCACGAGCGTGATTACGCGCAGGGCTCCGGCGGTACTGCAGCGCACCTGCCGACCGGTGCAGGACCGGTCGGCAGGCGGTGCTTACACGGTGTGCAGGTACCAGTTGTACTCGAGGTCGGAGATGGAGTGCTCGAACTCCTCCAGCTCGTGCTCCTTGCAGGCGACGAAGATGTCGATGTACTTCGGATCGATGTACTCCGCCATCACCGAGCTGTCGTCCAGGTAGCGCAAGGCATCGCGCAGGTTGTTCGGCAGGCTCTGCTCGTGCTGCTCGTAGGAGTTGCCCTCGGTGACCGGGCCGGGCTCGATCTGCCGGGTCAGGCCGTGGTGTACCCCGGCCAGGACGCCGGCCAGCAGCAGGTAGGGGTTGGCGTCGGCGCCAGCCACTCGATGCTCGATGCGGTGTGCCTCCGGCGTACCGGTGGGGACGCGCAGGGCGGTGGTGCGGTTGTCCAGGCCCCAGCTCGGGGCATTGGGCACGAAGAACTGCGAGCCGAAGCGCCGATAGCTGTTCACGTTGGGACAGAGAAAGGCCATGCAGGCGGGTAGGGTCTCGAGCACACCGCCGATGGCATGACGCAATGCGGCGTTCTGCTCGGGATCCTCGCCGGCGAAGATGTTGCGACCTTCCTTGTCCAGCAGGGAGATGTGCACGTGCAGACCATTGCCCGCCTGGCCCGGATAGGGCTTGGCCATGAAGGTGGTGTCCATCTCATGGTCGTAGGCGACGTTCTTGATCAGGCGCTTGAGCAGTACGGCGTAGTCGCAGGCCTTGATCGGATCGGCGACGTGATTGAGGTTGACCTCGAATTGCGCTGGCGCCGATTCGGCGACGATGGCGTCGGCCGGAATGCCCTGGGCGCGGGCGCCGTCGATGATGTCCTGCAGGCAGTCGGCGTATTCATCCAGATCGTCCATCGAGTAGACCTGGACCGATTGCGGACGCTTGCCGGAAATGGGTGAGCGCGGCGGTTGCGGGCGGCCGTTGATGTTCTCCTGATCGATCAGATAGAACTCCAGCTCGAAGGCGGCGCAGACGGTGAGTCCGAGCTCGTCGAAGCGCTGGACGACCTGGCGCAGGACCTCGCGGGGGTCGGCGAAGAAGGGCTCGCCTTCCATCTCGTGCATGGTCATCAGCAGCTGCGCGGTGGGGCGCTTCTGCCAGGGTTCCATGGAGAGGGTGTCGGTGATAGGGAAACAGACGCGGTCGGCATCGCCGATGTCGAGCCCGAGACCGGTGCTTTCGACGGTGGAGCCGGTGATGTCGAGGGCGAACAGCGAAGCGGGGAGGTTGATTCCTTTCTCGAAGACTTTGGGCAGATTGTTGCGCTCGATGCGTTTGCCACGCACCACGCCATTCATATCCGCAATCAGAAGATCGACGAACTGGACCTCAGGGTGCTCCCTGAGGAAGTCGGTCGCTTCATCCAAACGAACGGCACGCGGGGGTACCGACATGATGAAACACCTTTGCTTTTGGCTGCGCTCGACAAAACGGTTAGCGCCTGATGCGCCTGTTTGCCCAGTGGGCCAACCGCAGTGAGGGCACGAGTGCCCGCTGTCGATCCGACAGCGACCTGAGAGTACGGTCTCGCCTGCGCTCCGACGCTTTGCCAGCGCCCCTGTTAAAAATATCAATCAGCGGAGTTACCACCCTGGAGTCAATCCGAAAGGCGGAGCAAAGTCAACTGGCGGAAAGCCTGCTCAGGGGTGGTGCGCAGGTGCCTGTTTTTGGCGCATTCATGAGCGCTAGAACGCCTCTGTTGCGCCGCTTCTGTGCAGAATCCCGAAACTTTTTACCGGTGGTTGTGAAAAATAACGAACAAGACTAGGCTCGGATGATTCCTGTTCAACCCGGTGCCCCATGTCCGCGCTGCCCCTCATAGGTGTCACAGCCTGTACCAGGCAACTAGGCCTGCATCCCTTTCACATCGCTGGCGACAAGTATCTGCGCGCGGTGGTGGAGGGGGCCGAGGGCATGCCGCTGGTGATTCCGGCCCTCGCCGACCTCATCGCCACCGAGACCCTGGTAGAGCGTCTGGACGGTCTGCTGTTCACCGGTTCGCCGTCCAATGTCGAACCTCGCCATTACCAGGGCCCGCCCAGCGAGCCCG
This sequence comes from Pseudomonas sp. HUK17, assembly GCF_001566765.1. Taxonomy (NCBI): domain Bacteria; kingdom Pseudomonadati; phylum Pseudomonadota; class Gammaproteobacteria; order Pseudomonadales; family Pseudomonadaceae; genus Pseudomonas; species Pseudomonas sp. HUK17. Next base: position 252,749 of record NZ_LSMW01000005.1, on the reverse strand, counting down.
GCACCCTGCACGATGCGGCGCGCGACGCCGTGACCCTGCCGCTGTTGCGCGCCGCGGTGGCTGCGGGCGTGCCGGTGCTGGGCATCTGCCGGGGCTTCCAGGAAATGAACGTGGCCTTTGGCGGCAGCCTGCACCAGAAGGTGCATGAGGTCGCTTCCCTCATGGATCACCGCGAGCGCGGCGAGACCCTGGAAGAGCACTATGGCTTGCACCATCCGGTCGAGGTCCAGCCAGGTGGCCTGTTCGAGACCCTGGATCTGCCGGCGCGCTTCGAGGTGAACTCCATCCATGGCCAGGGTATCGAGCGCCTGGCGCCGGGGTTGCGCGCCGAGGCGCTGGCCCCCGATGGCCTGATCGAAGCCGTCTCGCTTCCCGAGGCCCGCGCCTTCACTTGCGGTGTGCAGTGGCACCCGGAGTGGAAGGTACGCAGTCACCCAGTCTATCTCGCTTTATTCAAGGCGTTCGGCAAGGCCTGCAAGGAGCGCGCTGCCGGCCGCTGATGCTGTTCACCCCGCTCGAACCTTCGAGGTCTTTATGAGCACCCCGCTTGACCGGCTCACCGCCTGGTTGAAAGAACGCAAGATCACTGAAGTGGAATGCCTGGTAGCCGATCTGACCGGCATCGCCCGCGGCAAGATTTCTCCCACCGCCAAGTTTCTCAACGAAAAGGGCATGCGCCTGCCGGAGAGCGTGCTCCTGCAGAGCGTGACCGGGGACTATGTCGACGACGACATCTACTATGAATTGCTCGACCCGGCTGACATCGACATGCACTGTCGGCCGGATGATCGCGCGGTGTTCCTGGTGCCCTGGGCGCTGGAACCCACCGCCCTGGTGATCCACGACACCTACGACAAGCGCGGCATCCCCATCGAGCTGTCGCCGCGCAACCTGCTCAAGAAGGTGCTCAAACTCTATGCCGAGCACGGCTGGCAGCCCATCGTCGCGCCGGAAATGGAGTTCTACCTGACCAAGCGCAGCGACGACCCCGACTATCCGCTGCAGCCGCCGGTAGGCCGCTCCGGTCGCCAGGAAACCGGGCGCCAGTCCTTTTCCATCGACGCGGCCAACGAATTCGATCCGCTGTTCGAGGACATGTACGACTGGTGCGAGGCCCAGGAGCTGGATCTGGATACCCTGATCCACGAGGAAGGCACCGCCCAGATGGAGATCAACTTCCGTCACGGCGATCCGTTGCACCTGGCCGACCAGATCTTCGTCTTCAAGCGCACCCTGCGCGAGGCGGCGCTCAAGCACAACGTCACCGCCACCTTCATGGCCAAACCCATGACCGGCGAGCCCGGCAGCGCCATGCACCTGCACCAGAGCGTGGTGGATCTCAAGACCGGCAAGACGGTGTTTTCCAACCCCGATGGCAGCATGAGCGAGCTCTTCCTGCACCATATCGGCGGTCTGCAGAAATACATTCCCGAGGCGCTGCCGCTGTTCGCGCCCAACGTGAATTCCTTCCGCCGCTTCCTGCCCGATACCTCGGCGCCGGTCAACGTGGAGTGGGGTGAGGAGAACCGCACCGTGGGCCTGCGGGTACCGGATTCCGATCCGCAGAATCGCCGGGTGGAGAATCGCCTGGCGGGCGCCGATGCCAACCCCTATCTGGCCCTGGCCGCCAGCCTGCTGTGTGGCTACCTGGGCATGGTCGAGAACGTCTCGCCCAGCGCCCCGGTGCAGGGCCGCGGCTATGAGCGCCGCAACCTGCGCCTGCCGTTGACCCTGGAAGCCGCCCTGGAGCGCATGGAGCAGTCGGCCACCCTGGAGCGTTATCTGGGGAGTCGTTTCACCCGTGGCTACGTCGCGGTGAAGCGCGCCGAACATGAGAATTACAAGCGCGTGATCAGTTCGTGGGAGCGGGAATTCCTGCTGCTCAGCGTCTAACCGCGATTCAAGGAGAGGCTTCGTGACTACCTTTACCACCGCCCATTGGCAGGACCTGAGTCGTCGGCACCTGCTGGCGCCCTTCACCGACTATCGCCAGCTCAACGAGAAGGGCGCACGCATCATTACCCGTGCCGAGGGTGTGCACCTCTGGGACAGCGAGGGTCAGCGCATTCTCGACGGCATGGCCGGGCTCTGGTGCGTCAACGTCGGCTACGGCCGTGAAGAGCTGGTCGAAGCGGCCAGTCGCCAGATGCGTGAGCTGCCCTACTACAACCTGTTCTTCCAGACCGCCCACCCGCCGGCGCTGGAGCTGGCCAAGGCCATCGCCGAACTGGCACCGGAGGGCATGAATCACGTGTTCTTCACCGGTTCGGGCTCGGAGGCCAACGACACGGTGCTGCGTCTGGTGCGCCATTACTGGGCAACCAAGGGCCAGCCGGAGAAGCGGGTGGTCATCGGCCGCTGGAATGGCTACCACGGCTCGACCATGGCCGGCGCCAGCCTGGGCGGCATGGCGGCGATGCACGAACAGGGCGGTCTGCTGCCCGACATCGTGCATATTCCGCAGCCCTACTGGTTCGGTGAAGGTGGCGAGATGAGCCCGGAGGAGTTCGGCGTCTGGGCGGCCGATCAGCTGGAGCAGAAGATCCTCGAGGTCGGCGAAGAGCGTGTCGCCGCCTTTATCGCTGAACCCATCCAGGGTGCCGGCGGGGTGATAGTGCCGCCGGAAAGCTATTGGCCGCGGGTGCGCCAGATCCTCGACAAGTACGACATCCTCTTCATCGCCGACGAGGTCATCTGCGGCTTCGGTCGCACCGGCGAATGGTTCGGCAGCCAGTACTACGGCAATGCCCCGGACCTGATGCCCATCGCCAAGGGGCTCACCTCCGGCTACGTGCCCATGGGTGGCGTGGTGGTACGCGACGAAGTGGTCAGGGTGCTCGACGAGGGTGGCGAGTTCTATCACGGCTTCACCTATTCCGGGCATCCGGTGGCCGCCGCCGTGGCCCTGGAAAACATCCGCATCCTGCGTGACGAAGGCATCGTCGACCGGGTTCGCAACGCCACGGCACCCTATTTGCAGAAACGCTGGGCCGAGCTGGCCGACCATCCGCTGGTGGGCGAGACCCGCGGTGTCGGCATGGTGGCGGCGCTGGAATTGGTGCGCGACAAGAAGACGCGGACGCGGACGCGGTACGAGGGTGGGGCGGGCATGCTCTGCCGTGAGCACTGCTTCCGCAATGGGCTGGTGATGCGTGCGGTGGGCGATACCATGATCATCGCCCCGCCTTTGGTCATCACGCCCGAGTCCATCGACGAGCTCGTCACCCTGGCGCGCCTGAGTCTCGATCAGACCCATGCGGTGCTACGTCAACGTGGCTAATGGCCGGCAAGGCTTGAGCGCGGCGGCGGACCTTGCCAGACTGCGCGCGGGCGCTGGCCGCGCACCGAATCAAAAGACCAACGATGACTTGAGGAGCACCACCGCATGAATGTTTTTGGCAAGACTCTTCTAGCGCTGAGCCTGGCCGGCCTCTTTGCCGGCAACGCCTCGGCGGACCCCAAGGTCCTGCACGTCTACAACTGGAACGACTACATTGCCGAAGACACCATCGCCAACTTCGAGAAGGAGTCGGGGATCAAGGTGGTCTATGACGTCTATGACAGCAACGAGACCCTCGAGGCCAAGCTGCTGGCCGGCCGTTCCGGCTACGATGTGGTGGTGCCGTCCAACTCCTTCCTGGCCAAGCAGATCAAGGCCGGCGTCTACCAGCCGCTGGACAAGTCCAAGTTGCCCAACTACAGCAACCTGGATCCGCAGCTGATGAAGACCCTGGAAGTCAGCGATCCGGGCAACCAGTACGCCATCCCCTACCTGTGGGGCACCATCGGCATCGGCTACAACCCGGCCAAGGTCAAGGCTGCCCTGGGCGACAATGCCCCGGTGGATTCCTGGGACCTGATCTTCAAGCCCGAGAATCTCTCCAAGCTCAAGGGCTGCGGCGTGGCGGTGCTGGATTCGCCCACCGAGATCATTCCCGCCGGCCTGCACTACCTCGGCTACAAGCCGGATAGCCAGGATCCCAAGGAGATCAAGGCGGCCGAGGAGCTGTTCCTCAAGGTGCGGCCGTACATCACCTATTTCCACAGCTCCAAGTACATCTCGGACCTGGCCAATGGCAACGTCTGCGTGGCGGTCGGTTACTCCGGCGACATCGCCCAGGCCAAGGCCCGTGCCGCCGATGCCAAGAACGGCGTGACCGTGGCCTACAACATTCCCAAGGAAGGCGCCGGTACCTTCTTCGACACCATGGCCATTCCCAAGGATGCCGAGAATCCCGAGGGCGCGCTCAAGTTCATCAACTACCTGATGGAGCCCAAGGTTATCGCGGCGGTCAGCGACTATGTGCAGTATCCCAACGGCAACAAGGCGGCCACCCCGCTGGTGGCCGAAGAGATCCGCACCAACCCGGGGATCTATCCGACCCAGGAAACCATGACCAAGCTGTATGCCTTTCCGGATCTTCCGGCCAAGACCCAGCGTCTGATGACCCGTACCTGGACCACCATCAAGTCCGGCAAGTGATTACTGCCGCCGCGTGCGGCTGAAAGGACGGCACGCCGGAGTCGCTCCGGCGTGCCGTACGTCTGTATGGACCGCTGAAAGGGTGTCGCCGTCGATGCCCATCATGAAAGGAGCCGCCCGTGCTTTCGTTGCGTAAAACCCTGCTGGCCATGGCCACCCTGACCGTCATGGGAACCGCTGTCGCCGACCCGACGGTACGTGTCTACAACTGGAGCGATTACGTCGGCGAGACCACGCTGGAAGACTTCCAGAAGGCCACCGGCATCACCCCGGTCTATGACGTCTTCGATTCCAACGAAACCCTCGAAGGCAAGCTGTTGGCCGGCCACACCGGCTACGACGTGGTGGTGCCTTCGAGCAACTTCCTGGCCAAGCAGATCAAGGCAGGCGCCTTCCAGAAACTGGACAAGAGTCAGCTGCCGAACTGGCAGAATCTCGACCCGGCCTTGCTCAAGCAACTGGAAAAGAGCGATCCGGGCAATCAATACGGCGTGCCCTACCTGTGGGGCACCAACGGCATCGGGTACAATGTCGACAAGGTCAAGGCCGCGCTGGGTACCGACAAGCTCGATTCCTGGGCCATCCTGTTCGAACCCGAGAACCTCAAGAAGCTGAGCAAGTGCGGCGTCTCCTTCATGGATTCGCCCGATGAGGTCTATCCGGCGGTACTGCAATACCTGGGACTCGATCCCAACAGCACCAACCCTGACGACTACAAGAAGGCCGAGGCACAGCTGCTCAAGGTGCGGCCCTACATCACCTATTTCCATTCCTCCAAGTACATCTCGGACCTGGCCAACGGCAACATCTGCGTGGCCTTCGGCTATTCCGGCGATGTCTTTCAGGCACGTTCGCGTGCCGAGGAAGCGAAGAAGGGCGTCAACATCGGCTACGCGATTCCCAAGGAGGGCGCGAACCTCTGGTTCGACCTCTTGGCCATCCCCAAGGATGCCAAGAACGTGAAGGAGGCCCATGCCTTCATCAACTATTTGCTGCAGCCCGAGGTCATCGCCAAGGTCAGTGACTATGTCGGCTACGCCAACCCCAATCCCAAGGCGGGCGAGCTGATGAATGCCGAGCTGCGGCAGGACGAAACCGTCTACCCGCCTCAGGCGGTGATGGACAAGCTGTACGTCATGAAGGAGCTGCCCCCGCAACTCCTGCGCCTGGAAACCCGTAGCTGGACGCGGGTCAAGTCCGGCAAATAACCAACGCTAAGCGGACCGGCCCGGCCGGTCCCCGATTTTCCTGGGGAGATGTACATGGCGACCGCCACCAGTGCCTTCAAGAAAGCCGCCACCGGCGACAAGAAAGCCAAGGAAGTCCTGGTCAAGATCGACCGGGTCACCAAGAAGTTCGACGAAACCGTCGCTGTCGACGACGTCTCCCTGACCATCAACAAGGGTGAGATCTTCGCCCTGCTCGGCGGCTCGGGTTCGGGCAAGTCGACCCTGTTGCGCATGCTGGCCGGTTTCGAGCGGCCCAGCGAAGGACGCATCTTCCTCGATGGCGAGGACATCACCGACATGCCGCCCTACGAGCGGCCGATCAACATGATGTTCCAGTCCTATGCGCTGTTCCCGCACATGAGCGTGGAGCAGAACATCGCCTTCGGCCTCAAGCAGGACAAGCTGCCCAAGGCCGAGATCGACGCCCGCGTGGCCGAGATGCTCAAGCTGGTGCACATGACCCAGTACGCCAAGCGCAAGCCGCACCAGCTCTCCGGTGGCCAGCGCCAGCGGGTGGCCCTGGCGCGTTCCCTGGCCAAGCGACCCAAGCTACTGTTGCTCGACGAGCCCATGGGCGCCCTGGACAAGAAGCTGCGCTCGCAGATGCAGCTGGAACTGGTGGAAATCATCGAACGCGTGGGCGTGACCTGCGTGATGGTGACCCACGACCAGGAAGAGGCCATGACCATGGCCGAGCGCATCGCCATCATGCACCTGGGCTGGATCGCCCAGGTGGGCAGCCCCATGGACATCTACGAGACCCCGGCGAGCCGGCTGGTCTGCGAGTTCATCGGCAGCGTCAACATCTTCGACGGCGAGCTGACCGACGATGGCGCCGACCACGCCATCATCCACAGTCCGCAACTGGAGCGGCCGATCTACATCGGTCACGGCATCAGCACCCGTGCCCAGGAAAAGCAGGTCACCTTCGCCCTGCGGCCCGAGAAGCTGCTGATGGGCACCAGCCTGCCAGCGGATCACGAGCATCCCGACTACAACTGGTGCAGCGGCACCGTGCATGACATCGCCTACCTGGGTGGGCACTCGGTCTATCACGTCAAGCTGGGGACCGGGCCCATCGTCCAGTGCTTCATCGCCAACGCCGAGCGTCTCGGCAAACGACCCACCTGGGACGACGCCGTGGTGGTGTACTGGGAAGACGACAGCGGCGTGGTACTGCAAGCATGACCAGACCTCCCTTGCTCAAGCGCCTGCTCGATGGCCGCCGCCTGACCATTGGCGTGCCCTTCGTCTGGCTGTTCCTGTTCTTCCTGCTGCCGTTCCTGATCGTGCTCAAGATCAGCTTCTCGGTGGCGGACGTGGCCATCCCGCCCTATACCGAGCTGTTCAGCTACGCCGATCAGCAACTGGATATCGCGCTCAACTTCGGCAACTACCTGATGTTCGCCGGCGATCCGCTGTATCTGGATGCCTATCTCGGCTCGCTGAAGATGGCCGGCATCAGTACCCTGATCTGCCTGCTGATCGGCTATCCCATGGCCTATGCCATCGCCCGCGCCAGTCGCGAGAAGCAGACGGTGCTGCTCCTGCTGATCATGATGCCGACCTGGACCGCCATTCTCATCCGCGTCTATGCCTGGATGGGGCTGCTCTCCACCAATGGCCTGATCAACAGCTTCCTGATGAATCTGGGCATCATCAACAGTCCGCTGCAGATGCTCAACACCAACTTCGCGGTGTACCTGGGGATCGTCTATTCCTATCTGCCGTTCATGATCCTGCCGTTGTTCGCCAATCTGGTGAAGCATGACCTGACCCTGCTGGAAGCCGCCGGCGACCTGGGTGCCAGTCGTTTCACCAGCTTCTGGAAGATCACCGTGCCGCTGTCCAAGAACGGCATCATCGCCGGCTGTATGCTGGTGTTCATTCCGGCGGTGGGGGAGTTCGTCATTCCCGAACTGCTGGGTGGCCCGGAGACCCTGATGATCGGCCGCGTGCTCTGGCAGGAGTTCTTCAACAACCGTGACTGGCCGGTGGCCTCGGCGCTGGCCGTGGTGATGCTGCTGATCCTGATCGTGCCCATCGTGCTGTTCAATCGCAACCAAGCCAAGGAACTGGAGGGCAAGCTGTGAGCCAGACAGCCATTCTGTGCCCATCGTGCTGTTCAATCGGCTCTCCAATCTGGAGCCGAGCCAAGGAACTGGAGGGCAAGCTATGAGAGGCCTCAAGTTCACCAACCTGATGCTGGTGCTCGGACTGCTGTTCATCTATCTGCCGATGGTCATCCTGGTCATCTACTCCTTCAACGAGTCACGCCTGGTGACCGTCTGGGGTGGCTGGTCGGTGAAGTGGTACGTCGGTCTGCTGGACAACACCCAGCTGATGAGTGCGGTGTTCCGCTCCCTGGAAATCGCCTTCTATACGGCCATCTCCTCGGTGATCCTCGGGACCCTGGCGGCCTTCGTGCTGACCCGGATCCCACGCTTCCGCGGCCGCACCGTGTTCGGCGGCATGGTCACGGCGCCGCTGGTGATGCCCGAGGTGATCACCGGTCTGTCGCTGCTGCTGCTGTTCGTCTCCATGGCGCAGCTGATCGGCTGGCCGCAGGACCGCGGCGTGACCACCATCTGGATCGCCCACACCAGCTTCTGCGCCTCCTATGTGGCGGTGGTGGTCTCTTCGCGCCTGCGCGAACTGGACCTGTCCATCGAAGAGGCGGCCATGGACCTGGGCGCCCGCCCCTGGAAGGTGTTCCTGCTGATCACCATCCCCATGATCGCGCCGTCGCTGGCGGCGGGTGGCATGATGTCCTTCGCCCTGTCGCTGGACGACCTGGTGCTGGCGAGCTTCGTGTCCGGTCCCGGCTCCACCACCCTGCCCATGGAGGTGTTCTCCGCGGTGCGCCTGGGCGTGAAGCCGGAGATCAACGCCATCGCCAGCCTGATCCTGCTGGCGGTCTCGCTGTTCACCTTCTTCGCCTGGTACTTCACCCGGCGCGCCGAGAAGAAGCGCTTGCAAGGCTTGCAGGAGGCCATGGATGCCACGGCCTCGGAGATCACCCAGCGCGAACGCGAGACGGCGACCCTCACGGCGCCGCCAGCCAACAGCTAAGAGCTAAGCGACGAGAAGCGGCCTTCGGGCCGCTTTTTTTGTGCCCCGCTGCTGGCTGCGACAAGCGCGACCGCTCCCGCAGGGCGCGATTTGATACCATTTGGCTTTTGCCAGGTAGCGCTCCCGCCATGAAACAGTACCTCGACCTGATGCGCCACGTGCGCGAACACGGCACCTTCAAGAGCGACCGCACCGGCACCGGGACCTACAGCGTCTTCGGCTACCAGATGAGATTCGATCTGGCCGAGGGCTTTCCCCTGGTCACCACCAAGAAGTGCCATCTCAGATCCATCATCCACGAGCTGCTGTGGTTCCTGCAGGGCGAGACCAACATCCGCTATCTCAAGGACAACGGCGTTTCCATCTGGGACGAGTGGGCCGACGAGAATGGCGAACTGGGCCCAGTCTACGGCTACCAGTGGCGCAGCTGGCCGGCACCGGATGGTCGCCATATCGACCAGATCGCCGGGGTGGTGGACATGATCCGCGCCAAGCCCGATTCACGCCGCCTGATCGTCTCGGCCTGGAATCCGGCGCTGGTGGACGAGATGGCCTTGCCGCCGTGCCACGCGCTGTTCCAGTTCTATGTCGCCGATGGCCGCCTGAGTTGCCAGCTCTACCAGCGGTCCGCCGACATCTTCCTCGGCGTGCCCTTCAACATCGCCAGCTATGCGCTGCTGACCCTGATGGTGGCCCAGGTCACCGGGCTGCAGCCGGGCGAATTCATCTGGACCGGCGGTGATTGCCATCTCTATGCCAATCACCTGGAGCAGACCGATCTGCAGCTGACGCGCGAACCGCTGCCACTGCCGACCATGAAGCTCAATCCGGCGGTACAGGACCTGTTCGCCTTCCGCTTCGAGGATTTCGAGCTGGAAGGCTACCAGGCCCATCCGCACATCAAGGCACCGGTCGCGGTCTGACGCCGTGACCGCAGCGCTCAGGCGCTGCGGTCGTGCTCCAGCACCTCGTCCACCAGTTGCTCCGGCGACTGGCGCACGTCCAGCACCTGGGCCTCCAGGTGGTCGGGCGCTTCCAGGGTATCGAGTTGGCTCTGCAACAGCTTTGGATCGAAGAAGTGCCCACGGCGGCTGCCGATACGCTCGGCGAGCAGCTCCGGGGAGCCTTTGAGAAACAGCAGACGCACACCTTCGAGGCCGTTCAGCAGGCGATCTCGATAGACTTTCTTCAGCGCCGAACAGGCGAACACCCGGGTGGTGCCCTCGGCCCGCGCCTGCTGCATGGCAGCGTGGATGGCATCCAGCCAAGGCCAGCGATCCTCGTCGGTGAGGGCGATACCCTTGGCCATCTTGTCCTTGTTGGCCTGGCTGTGAAAGGTGTCGGCATCGTCGAAACGGCAGCCTAGTCGGCTGGCCAGGAGTTCGCCCAGGGTGGTCTTGCCACTGCCCGAGACGCCCATTATCAGATAGATCATCGTCGGTACTCCGCGTGAGGATTCGCCTCGTTATAGAGTCCCTAGAGCGGCGTTTGCTCCGGGGTCAGACGGCTGCTCCAGGTGGCGCCGATCGAGGCGGCGATGATGCAGGCGAGAGCGAACCATTGGGCGACACCCAGGATCTCGCCGAGGAACACCCAGCCGGAAAGGGCGCCCAGCGCGGGTTCCAGACTCATCAGGGTGCCAAAGGTCGAGGCCGGCAGGCGGGTGAGCACGACCATTTCCAGGGCATAGGGAATGGCCGTGGACATCAGAGCCAAGGCCAGTGCCAGTGGCCAGATTTCCGGTTGCAAGAGATTGCTGCCGCTGTGAACGATGCCGATGGGCAGAATCACCAGGGCGGCGATGGAAGCGCCAAAGGCCACCGTGCCGGTGCCATGGACCGCGCCCGCGCGCTTGCCCAGCACGATGTACAACGCCCAGCAGGCACCGGCACCCAGTGCCAGGCTGGTACCCAGGGGATCCAGCGCCGAGGCGTTGTGACCGAAGGGCAGGAGCACGGCCAGGCCGGCGACCACCAGGACGATCCACAGCAGGTCCAGCCAGCGGCGCAGCGCACACAGCGCCACCACCAGGGGGCCGACGAATTCCAGGCCAACGGCGATGCCGATCGGCAGGCGCTGCATGGCCATATAGATGGTCAGGTTCATCACGCCCATGGCGACGCCATAGCCCAGTAGACTGCCCAGCGCCTCGCGGCGGAAGTTGCGCCAGGGACGCAGCACGATCAGCAGGACCAGGGCGGCGAAGATCAGGCGCAGGGTGGTGACACCCACCGGGTCGAGGCGCAGGAACAGCGTCTTGGCCAGACTCGCGCTGGTCTGGATCGAGGTCATGGCGACCAGCAGCAGGGCGACGGCGAACAGCGGCGAACGGGCGGACATTGGCTGAGCTCAACAAGCGGGCCCGCCAGCATAGGTCATCCTATCTGTGCTGCAAGGATGGCTGCGACCTCAACGTGTTTTGGAGCGCAGATGCAGTTGCTCCGCGCCTTCGCGGTTTTCCCGGACCTGCTCGATGAAGCGCTGCTGCTCTTCGCGCTGGGCCACCTGCACGCATTGCGCGTAGCCCGCGTCCCAGCCCTGCTGATAGGGCTTCTCCGCGACGAAGCGGCGCGCATCCTTGTGTTCGTACCCAATGCCATTGACCGCCTGCTTGCCGGTCTGGCAGCCGTCGCTGAAGCCGTCGGCATAGGCCGCCGGATAGCCTTTGGCAATCAGTTGGTCGTGATAACTGGTGCAGGCCGCGAGCGCGGACAGCAGGAAGAACAGCGGAATGAAACGACGAGAGCCAGCCATGGGGCCTCCTCACGGGATCCTACGACTGATCCCCCTACAGAGAGCTTAGTAGGCGTCTGGTGAGAATTTCGTCAAAAAACGCTGGGGTCGGAAAATACCGACAGACGTCATGTCAGCCTCTTCGAACCGCTGCGTTTAAATATGCAGGGGAGCGCTGCTTGCCTTGCCTCCGCTGTCATCCCGGTCGCAGAATGCGGACACTGCTTGCATGCCTGACAAGGACTTACGATGCACGATCCCGTCGCGGCCGGTCTCCGGCTCGCTCCCGATGAGCTGACCCGCCCCTTCGCTCCCGAACAATTCTCCTTTGCCGATACCGATCAGCTCGAACCCTTCCGCGGCATCCTGGGCCAGGAGCGCGCGGTTGAAGCCCTGCAGTTCGGGGTGGCCATGCCGCGGCCCGGCTACAACGTCTTTGTCATGGGCGAGCCGGGCACCGGTCGCTTCTCCTTCGTGCAACGCTATCTCAAGGCCGAGGCCAAGCGGCAGCCGACGCCCAACGACTGGGTGTACCTGAATCACTTCGAAGAGCCGCGCGCACCGGGAGCCCTGGAACTGCCACCTGGCGAGGGCGAGGCCTTCGTGGCCGACATGGCCCATTTCATCGACAACCTGCTGGCCACCTTTCCGGCGGTGTTCGAACACCCGGCGTTCCAGCAGAAGAAGAACGCCATCGAGCGTGCCTTCAACCAGCGCTACGACCAGGCCCTGGACGTGGTAGAAAAGCTCGCCCTGGAAAAGGAGATCGCCCTCTACCGCGACGCCAACAATGTCGCCTTCACCCCCATGAAGGACGGCAAGGCGCTGGATGAGGCCGACTTCGCCCAGTTGCCCGAGGCCGAGCGCGAGCGCTTCCACGCCGATATCTCCAGCCTCGAAGAACGCCTCAACGAAGAACTGTCCAGCCTGCCGCAATGGCGGCGCGAGTCGAGCAACCAGCTGCGGGCGCTGAACGAGGACACCATCATCCAGGCCCTGCAGCCGCTGCTGGCGCCCTTGTCGGAGAAGTACAACGACAACCCCGGGGTCTGCGCCTATCTGCAGGCCATGCAGGTGGATCTACTCAAGACGGTGGTCGAGCAACTGGCCGACGACGCCAAGCCCGACATGCAGCGGCGCAAGGAATTGCGCGAGCAGTACGAGCCCAATCTGATCATCGGCCACCACGTCACCGGCGGTGCACCCGTGGTGTTCGAGTCCCACCCTACCTACGACAATCTCTTCGGTCGCATCGAGTACCAATCCGATCAGGGCGCGCTCTACACCAACTATCGCCAGCTGCGCCCGGGCGCCTTGCATCGTGCCAATGGCGGCTTCCTCATCGTCGAAGCCGACAAGCTGTTGACCGAGCCCTTCGTCTGGGACGCGCTCAAGCGTGCCCTGCATTCGCGCCAGCTGAAGATGGAATCGCCACTGGCCGAGCTGGGGCGCCTCACCGCCATGAGCCTGGCGCCCCAGCAGATCCCGCTGCAGCTCAAGGTCATCATCATCGGCTCGCGCAACATCTACTACACCCTGCAGGAGCTGGATTCGGACTTCCAGGAGATGTTCCGGGTGCTGGTGGACTTCGACGAAGAACTGCCGCTGCGTGACGAGAGCCTGGAGCAGTTCGCCCAGCTGCTCAAGACGCGCACCTCGGAAGAGGGCATGGCGCCCCTGACCTCGGCGGCCGTGGCCCGTCTGGCCACCTACAGTGCCCGGTTGGCCGAGCACCAGGGGCGGCTGTCAGCGCGTATCGGCGATCTGTTCCAACTGGTCAGCGAAGCCGATTTCATCCGCCATCTGGCCGGGGACGAGCGCACCGACAAGGGCCATGTCGAGCGCGCGCTCAAGGCCAAGGAAACCCGCACTGGACGCGTCTGTGCCCGGGTGCTGGACGACATGCTCACCGGGCTCATCCTCATCGACACCCAGGGCGCCGCAGTGGGCAAGTGCAACGGCCTGACGGTGCTGGAAGTGGCCGATTCCGCCTTTGGCATGCCGGCGCGCATCTCGGCCACCGTCTACCCGGGTGCCAGCGGCATCCTCGACATCGAGCGTGAGGTCAGCCTGGGCCAGCCGATCCACTCCAAGGGGGTGATGATCCTGACCGGCTACCTGGGGAGTCGCTATGCCCAGGAATTCCCCCTGTCGATCTCGGCCAGCATCGCCCTGGAACAGTCCTATGGCTACGTCGATGGCGACAGTGCCTCCCTGGGCGAGGCCTGTACCCTGATCTCCGCGCTGTCGCGCACCCCGCTCAAGCAGTGTTTCGCCATCACCGGCTCCATCAACCAGTTCGGCGAGGTCCAGCCGGTCGGCGGCGTGAACGAGAAGATCGAAGGTTTCTTCCGCCTCTGCCAGGCCCGCGGCCTGACCGGCGAGCAGGGCGTGATCATCCCGCGCGCCAATGTCACCAACTTGATGCTCGACGAAACCGTGTTGGAAGCGGTCCGTGAAGGGCTGTTCCATGTCTATGCCGTACGTCAGGCGGACGAGGCCCTGTCGCTGCTGGTGGGCGAGCCCGCCGGGGCGCCCGATGCCAAGGGCCGCTTCCCCGACGGCAGCGTCAATGCGCGCGTGGTACAGCGTCTCAAGGAAATCGCCGAGCTCGAACTGGAAGATGAACTGGCCGACAAACTCAGTGATAACTCCAAGGCAAAAGGGAAAAACAACGAAGCGGAGGAGAACTGAGGTCCAGGGGGCAGGTCGGATTTTGTACAAGGCGTCGCAGCCCAAGTAGCACGGCGCCCAGACCCGCTTGCCCCCTGTTGACCAACAGGGTTGTCCACAGCCTTTGTGGATACCTCTGGCCTAGGACCGGCGAGCATTGAGCGCTTCGAGAGGATGACGCCATGTCCCGCACCATTACCCTGATCCGTCCCTGCCTGGGCCTCGTCACCCGTATCGAATGCGAAATCAAGCCGCTCGGTCAGGAACAGGGCCTCTGGACCCTGCTGTGCGCTGCCGGCCTCAATGGCCAGCAGCCCACCGCCATCAAGGCCCAGGGGCCTTTCCACGGGCCCAAGGCGGCCGAAGGCGTCATGACCGCCATCGCCGAGAACCTGGTCGAACAGGGCTATATTCAGGTCGAAGAGACCCAGATCTGGCGCCTGCACATGCAGAGTGAACTGCGCAAGATGAATGGCGAACGCGCCCATCAGCAGGTCCGCTTCCAGGTCGGTCCCGACGCCTGAGCGACGGTACAACCTGCCGCATTGGTCCGTCCGCAACGCCCCGGTATACTCGCCCGGCCCTGGTAAACCGAGCGAGTCTGCATGGAACGTCTGATCGAAAAAGCCCTTTACGCCTCCCGCTGGCTGCTGGCGCCCATCTATCTGGGATTGTCGTTGGCGCTGGTTCTGCTGGCGCTCAAGTTCTTTCAGGAAGTCTTCCACGTCCTGCCGCATATCTTCGAATCCACCGAAGCCGAGCTGATCCTGCTGGTGCTGTCGCTCATCGATATGGCGCTCGTGGGTGGTCTGCTGGTCATGGTGATGATCTCCGGCTATGAGAACTTCGTGTCCCAGCTGGACATCGACGAAGGGTCGGAAAAGCTCAGCTGGCTGGGCAAGATGGATTCGGGGTCGCTCAAGAACAAGGTGGCCGCCTCTATTGTCGCCATCTCCTCGATCCACCTGCTGCGCATCTTCATGGATGCCCAGAACACCAATCCCGAATATCTCAAGTGGTACGTGATCATTCACCTGGTGTTCGTGGTCTCGGCCTTCGCCATGGGTTACCTGGATCGGCTGACCAAGCACTGACCGGCAGAGCGGCCACTCGTCCGCCGTCGGCATCTTTCGCTTACGCTTTGTGGATTGCGCCGTTGCGCTTGCCTGTCCTAGGTTGTCGAATGCTCACAGCTGCCAATCGACGTCATCCCGGATGTCGATCTCGACCCGGAGGTTCCCATGCAATTGCCGGAATTGACCCAGCGCGCCCAGGCCGGCGAGGTCCGTGAACTTAACCTGCTGTCCATCGAGGGCGGCTTCTATGTGCTCGAGGTGCTCACCCAGGACGGTCGCACGCGGCTGACTGGACGGGACGGGCACTTCTACCGCCTGGGCTCGGCCGCCCAGGCCCGCCGCCTGCTGGCCGATCTGCCGGCACTGCCGTGCTTTCTCATCCAGCACAGCGCCTACGACGAGATGGTCGGCATGGCGCCACGCTCGACGGAGCCGCTGAAGATCCCGCTGAACTACCGGAACGCCTCTTGAGCAAGGGCGCCGTCCGGCGCCTGCTACCGGTCTTCGGCGATCAGCTGTCGCCCCAGCTGGCGTCCCTGCGCGACGCCGATCCCGCGCAGGACGTCTTGCTGCTCGCCGAGGTCATGAGCGAGGCCAGCTATGTGCCTCACCATCCGCGCAAGATCGCCCTGATCTTCAGTGCCATGCGCCATTTCGCCATCGAGATGCGCGCGCGTGGCTTCCAGGTCCACTACCGTACCCTGGACGACCCGGACAACCAGGGCTCGCTGCCGGCCGAGATCGCCTGCTGGGTCAGGGCGTCGGGCGCGCACGAGGTCCATCTGACCGAGACCGGCGAATGGCGACTGGAGCAGGCGCTGCACGGGCTCGATCTGGCAGTGCCTGTGCGCTGGCACGGCGACGACCGATTTCTCTGCAGTCGCGCCGCCTTCGCCCGCTGGGCCGGAACCCGCACCGAATTGCGCATGGAGGCCTTCTACCGCGGCATGCGCAGGCGCCACGGCTGGCTGATGGAGGGACCAGACGAGCCTTGCGGTGGCGTCTGGAATCTGGACAAGGACAATCGCAAGGCGCTGCCCAGGGGCCATCCTGTTCCCGAGCCCTTCAGCTGTCCGCCCGATGCCTGTACCCAAGAAGTGCTCGAGCTGGTCGGGCAGCGCTTCGCTCACCACTATGGCCGGCTCGACGGCTTCGACCATCCAGTGACCCGCGCGGATGCCGAGCGCCTCTGGCGGCACTTCCTGGATGCAGGGCTGCGCGACTTCGGTACCTACCAGGACGCCATGGCCCGCGGCGAGCCCTATCTGCATCACGCCCGGATCAGTGCGGCGCTCAATATCGGGCTGCTGGACCTGCGCCAGCTCTGCGCGGAGGTGGATGCCGCTTATCGTGAGGGGAGGGTGCCGCTCAACAGTGCCGAGGGCTTCCTGCGCCAGCTGATCGGCTGGCGGGAGTATGTCCATGGCGTCTACTGGCTGCGCATGCCCGAGTACCGCGAGCTCAACGTACTCGGCAATACCCGGGCGCTACCGGACTTCTACTGGACCGGAGCCACTGACATGGCCTGCATGCGCCAGGCCATCGGCCAGACCCTGGCGCTGGGCTACGCCCACCATATCCAGCGGTTGATGGTCACCGGCAATTTCGCCCTGCTGGCCGGTATCGCGCCCCAGGCCATTGGCGAGTGGTATCTGGCGGTCTACCTGGATGCCTTCGAGTGGGTCGAGCTGCCCAATACCCAGGCCATGGTGATGCATGCGGACGGTGGCTATCTGGCGAGCAAGCCCTATTGCGCCAGCGGCCAGTACATCCGTCGCCAGTCCGACTACTGCAAGGGCTGCAACTACCAGATCACGGAAGCGCTGGGCGACAGTGCCTGTCCCTTCAACGCCCTCTACTGGCACTTCCTGATCCGCCATCGCGAGCGGTTCGCCCAGTATCCGCGCATGCTCAATCTCTATCGCAATCTCGACCGCCAGGCCCCCGAGCGTCAGCAGGCCCTCTGGCAGCGTGGCGAGGCCCTGCTGACGCGTCTCGACGCGGGAGAATCCCTATGAAGAAGGGTGACCTGCCCACCAAGCTCTGTCCGGTCTGCCAGCGGCCCTTCACCTGGCGCAAGAAGTGGGAGCGCAACTGGGACGAGGTGCGCTACTGCTCCGAGCGCTGTCGCCGGCAGCGTGGCAGCCTGGGCGGCGGCGAGTCGAGTCCCTGATGTGCTAGGCTCGGCTCCTTTTTCACGATGGAAAGGCTGCTATGAACGACATCCTGCTCGACACCGACGAAGCCCGCGTCAGCTATGGCATCGGCCGCCAGCTGGGCGATCAGCTGCGCCAGAATCCGGTCCCCGGCATGCAACTGGCTGCCGTGCTTGCGGGCCTGACCGAAGCCTTCGATGGCCAGGATTCCCGGGTGGACGTCGAGTCGCTGAATGCCAGCTTCCGCGTCATCCGCGAGCGCATGCAGGCGGAAGCCCAGGCCAAGGCCGCCGCAGCGGCCCAGGAAGGCGTCGACTACCTGAAGGCCAACGCCGAGCGCCCTGGCGTCGTGGTGCTGCCATCCGGTCTGCAATATGAAGTGCTCACCCAAGGTGAGGGCGCTACGCCAACTCGCGAAGACCAGGTACGCACCCACTACCATGGCACCCTCATCGACGGCAGCGTGTTCGACAGCTCCTACCAGCGCGGCCAGCCGGCCGAGTTTCCGGTCGGCGGCGTGATCGCCGGCTGGACCGAAGCCCTGCAACTGATGTCCGCCGGTAGCAAGTGGCGCCTGCATGTGCCCAGCGAACTGGCCTATGGCGCCCAAGGCGTCGGCGGCATCCCGCCGCACAGCGTGCTGGTGTTCGACGTCGAGTTGCTCGACGTTCTCTAACGCTAGCAGTCCAGGCGTAGCGCCTCGTTTTCCGGGCGCAGTGCCAAGGCGTAGCTGAACAGGAAGACCTGGCGGATCTGCTCCTTCACCACCCGCGGTTCGCTGGAAGTGAGGCTGTGCAGATCCAGCTCGCCCAGGTCCTTGAGTTCTTCCAGGGCCGTCTCGTCCAACTCCGCGCAAACCTTGCCGGTTTCCCGATTGAGGATGCGCAGATAGGGATGAGGCCGGTCCAGCCAGGCGTCGATCAGATAAGTCATGGGAAGGCTCCTGCTGTGCTATTTATGAGAATAATTCTTATTCAATAAATAGCAAGGGATTACCTGACTTTTTTGGTCGGACATGAAAAAGCCCGCGGTCTGGCGACGGCGGGCTCGATCGGTCGGCGCAAGCGTCAGTGAGTCCGGGCCACCGAGAAGCGACCCAGTTCGGCCAGGGCGTCGCGATATTCGCTGGCGGGCAGGGCGTCCAGGCAGGCGATGGCCCGCTCGGCGAATTCCTGCGCCTTGCGCGCCGTGTAGTCGAGGGCGCCGGCGGCTTCGACGGCGGCACGCACGCTTTCCAGGTCCTGGCTGCCGCCCTGGCGGATCGCCTGGCGCACCAGCGCCGCCTGTTCGGCAGTGCCTTCGCGCATGGTCACGATCAGCGGCAGGGTCGGCTTGCCCTCGGCGAGGTCGTCACCGACGTTCTTGCCCAGGGCCACGGCGTCGCCCTGGTAGTCGAGCAGGTCATCGACCAGTTGGAAGGCCACGCCCAGGTGATCGCCATAGCGGCGCAGGGCTTCGGCCTGCTCGGCGTTGGCGCCGGCTAGGATCGCCGCGCTGTGGGTGGAGGCTTCGAAGAGCATGGCGGTCTTGCCGCGGATGACCTCCATGTAGATATCTTCGGTGGTGCTGGCGTCACGGATCTTCGACAGCTGCAGTACCTCGCCTTCGGCGATGACGCGGGTCGCCTGGGAGATGATGCGCATCACCTCCATGGAGCCCAGCGCCACCATCATCTCGAAGGAGCGGGCATAGAGGAAATCGCCGACCAGCACGCTGGGGGCATTGCCCCAGAGGGCGTTGGCGGTGGAACGGCCGCGGCGCATACCTGAGGCATCGACGACATCGTCGTGCAGCAGGGTGGAGGTGTGCAGGAATTCGATGGTCGCCGCCAGCAACTGCAGATCGTGGTCGGCGCGCCCGAGGGCCTTGCCGGCCAGCAGCACCAGCAGCGGACGCAGGCGTTTGCCGCCGGCGGAGACGATGTAGTCGCCAATCTTCTCGACCAGCGGCACGCGCGAGGTCAGCTGCTGGCGGATGATGCCGTCTACGGCGGCGAAATCGTCCGTCACCACGCGATAGAAGGACTGGGATTGCTGCGTCATTGAGAGGTGTCCACTGGAGGTCCGGGCAATATTCAGGCGGCCGGATGGCGCATGACCGCCAGACTATGCCCTAGGGACCGGCACCAGTGCCATGCCCAGGGATTGCCATCGCGCTCCCGCGGCTCGCCGCTCCTGCCGATTCGGTTGGGCACCGGCCCGGCATGGCCGCTGAACGAGGTTGCGCGGCATGCTAGGGGTGGGGTGGGGGACTGTCAAGGCGCGGGCGGGCGGCTCTTGCCTCCGGGCCTTGGCTTGCGTAGAATCGCGGGCCCTGAACATTCCTAGGGTTAACCCCCTGTCTTACGCAATTGCGCGGCGCTCCTTCCGGTCCCGTGCAGCCATGCCGGTCGACGATACCTCTTATAAAGCACCGGGTGAGCAGGTTTAACGGAGATTTACCATGTCCTACGCAGTTATCGTTACCGGTGGCAAGCAATACAAGGTCGCCGAAGGCGAGTACCTGAAGGTCGAGAAGCTCGACATCGCCACCGGTGAAACCGTCACCTTCGACCAGGTTCTGCTGGTTGGCAACGGTGACGACGTCAAGATCGGTCTGCCGGTCGTTGATGGTGCCAAAGTGACCGCCGAAGTGACCGCCCAGGGCCGTCACGACAAGGTCACCATCATCAAATTCCGTCGTCGTAAGCATCACATGAAGCGTCAGGGCCACCGTCAGTGGTTCACTGAAATCAAGATCACTGGCATCCAGGCCTGATCTCGCCTCTAACGGAGAATTGACTCATGGCACACAAAAAAGCGGGTGGTTCTACTCGTAACGGTCGCGATTCCGAAAGCAAACGCCTTGGCGTGAAGCTGTACGGCGGCCAGGTCGTCAAGGCCGGTAACATCATCGTGCGTCAGCGCGGCACCCAGTACCATGCCGGTTACGGCGTGGGCCTTGGCAAGGATCACACCCTGTTCGCGAAAGTGGACGGCGTGATCAAGTTCGACGTGAAGGGCGCCTTCGGCCGTCGTTACGTGAGCATCGTCGCCGCCGCCTAAGGCCCGTGACGAAAGAAAAGCCCTGTCTACCCGACGGGGCTTTTTCGTTTGTAGTTAAGCTATTTCCCTTGTAGTTAAGCTATTTCCTTGTTTGCAGCGGCCCGCGAGCGCGGGAGGTCCAGATGAAATTCGTCGATGAAGTATCCATACACGTAAAAGCGGGTGACGGCGGCAACGGCATGATGAGTTTCCGCCGGGAGAAATTCATCGAGAAGGGTGGCCCCAATGGCGGTGATGGCGGTGATGGCGGGTCGATCTGGCTCGAAGCCGACATCAACCTGAACACCCTGGTCGATTACCGTTACACCCGGCGTTTCACCGCGCAGAACGGTGAGAAGGGCGGGAGCACCGAGTGCACCGGCGCCAAGGGTGAAGACCTGGTGCTGCCGGTTCCCGTGGGCACCACGGTGATCGATGCGGCGACCCAGGAAATCATTGGTGACCTGACCCAGCCCGGTCAGCGCATCCGTGTCGTCCAAGGCGGCTGGCACGGCCTGGGCAACACCCGGTTCAAGTCCAGTACCAATCGCGCGCCGCGGCAGACCACCCCCGGCAAGCCCGGTGAAGAGCGCGACCTCAAGCTGGAGCTCAAGGTGCTGGCGGACATCGGTCTGCTCGGCCTGCCCAATGCCGGCAAGAGCACCTTCATCCGTGCGGTGTCGGCCGCCAAGCCCAAGGTGGCGGACTATCCCTTCACCACCCTGGTGCCGAACCTAGGCGTGGTCAGCGTCGGGCGTTTCAAGAGCTTCGTGGTCGCCGACATTCCGGGGCTGATCGAAGGCGCTTCGGAAGGCGCGGGCCTGGGGATTCGTTTCCTCAAGCACCTGGCGCGCACCCGCCTGCTGCTGCACCTCGTCGACATGGCGCCCCTGGACGAGAGCGATCCGGCCGAGGCTGCCGAGACCATCATCAACGAGCTGACCAAGTTCAGCCCGGCGCTGGGCGAGCGTGATCGCTGGCTGGTGCTGAACAAGGCCGACCAACTGCTCGATGACGAGCGCGAAGAGCGCCTCAAGGCGGTGGTCGAGCGGTTGGACTGGCAGGGTCCGGTCTTCGTCATCTCCGCCCTGGAGCGGGAAGGCACCGAGCAGCTCTGTCAGGCGATCATGCAGTACCTCGACGAGCGTACCCTACGTCTTGCCGAGGATCCGGCCTATGCCGAGGCGCTGGAAGAACTCGATCAGCGCATCGAGGACGAGGCGCGGGCGCGGCTGCAGGCGCTGGACGACCAGCGTGCGCTGCGTCGTGCCGGAGTCAAGGCAGTGGACGATGCCGATGACGACTTCGATGACGAAGACGACGGCGACGGTCCGGAAATCTTCTACGTACGGTAAGAAAGGAGCTTGCCCATGCGTGATCAGGTGTCTGGCGCCCAGCGCTGGGTGGTGAAGATCGGTAGTGCCCTGCTGACCGACGACGGTCGTTGCCTGGACGGCGGGGCCATGGCCGGCTGGGTCGAGCAGATGGTGGCGCTGCACCAGGCCGGCATCGAGCTGGTGCTGGTCTCTTCGGGGGCGGTGGCGGCTGGTATGAGTCGGCTCGGCTGGGCGCAGCGCCCGACCGCCATCAACGAGTTGCAGGCCGCGGCGGCGGTGGGGCAGATGGGGCTGGTGCAGGCCTGGGAATCCAGTTTCGCCGAGCATCAGGTGCAGACCGCGCAGATCCTGCTCACCCATGACGACCTGTCCGATCGCAAGCGCTATCTCAATGCCCGCAGCACCCTGCGCACCCTGGTGAGCCTGGGTGTGGTGCCGGTGATCAACGAGAACGATACCGTCGTGACCGACGAGATCCGCTTTGGCGACAACGACACCCTGGCTGCCCTGGTGGCCAATCTGGTCGAGGCCGATCTGCTGGTCATCCTCACCGATCGCGATGGCATGTTCGACGCCGATCCGCGCAACAACCCCGACGCCAGCCTCATCAGCGAGGCGCGCGCCGACGATCCGGCTCTGGATCTGGTCGCTGGCGGTACCGGCGGCGCCCTGGGGCGTGGCGGCATGCAGACCAAGCTGCGCGCGGCTCGTCTCGCGGCGCGCTCCGGTGCCTATACCGTCATCGTCGGTGGCCGTATCCAGCAGGTGCTCAGTCGCCTGCAGCAGGGCGAGCAGCTGGGCACCCTGCTGTCACCCGAGCGCGGCCTGGTGGCGGCGCGCAAGCAGTGGCTGGCCGGGCATTTGCAGGTGCGTGGCACCCTGCGCCTGGACGCCGGTGCGGTGCAGGCCCTGGTGGGCGGGCATCGTAGTCTGCTGCCGGTGGGTGTGCGGGAGTTGGAGGGCAGCTTTCGGCGTGGCGAGATGGTCGCCTGCGTCGGTCCGGATGGGCGCGAAGTGGCGCGTGGTCTGGTCAACTACAGTGCGACCGAGGCGCGACGCATCCTGGGAAGACCTTCGGATGCCATCGTCGTCGAGTTGGGTTACGTCTACGAGCCCGAACTGATCCATCGGGACAATCTGGTCCTGGTCTGACGATCGTCGATCCTGGCGCCTCTTCGGAGGCGTTGTGTTCTCAAATCGCAGGCAATAAAAAACCGGCCGAGGCCGGTTTTTTATTCGAACGCTGATCAGGCGGCGGCGGGGGTAGCCAGGGCCTTGATGTGAGCGTTCAGGCGGCTCTTGTGGCGAGCGGCCTTGTTCTTGTCGATGATGCCCTTGTCGGCCATGCGGTCGATGACCGGAACGGCAGCGATATAGGCGGACTTGGCTTTTTCCAGGTCCTTGGCGTCGATCGCCTTGACGACGTTCTTGATGTAGGTGCGCACCATGGAGCGCAGGCTCGCATTGTGGCTGCGACGCTTCTCAGCCTGTTTGGCGCGTTTTTTGGCGGAGGGGGAGTTAGCCACCGTGGAGCTCCTTCGAAAAAGACTGTATTGGGTACAGAGCGAACTCTGTAGCGAGTACAGAGCTAAATTAAGGTCGCGAATCTTGACGCCCCTGGCGGCGGCTGTCAAGGCTGTCTGGATGGATATCCGGCTGGTCGCCGATGAAGTGCGTCGTTACACTCGATCGCTTGTGCCCATCGCGCGACTGCGCTCACGCGCATCTTTCGTCACCTCCCGCTGCGTTCACCGAGTGCTCTCTCAGTCATGAATCTGCTCAAGTCCCTGGCCGCCGTCAGCTCCATGACCATGCTGTCCCGCGTGCTGGGTTTCGTGCGCGACACCATCGTCGCCCGCACCTTTGGCGCCGGCATGGCCACCGATGCCTTTTTCGTCGCCTTCAAGCTGCCCAATCTCTTGCGGCGTATCTTCGCCGAGGGCGCCTTCTCCCAGGCCTTCGTACCCATCCTGGCCGAATACAAGGCCCAGCAGGGCGAGGAGGCCACCCGCACCTTCCTGGCCTATGTCAGCGGCCTGCTGACCCTGGTGCTGGCGGTGGTCACGGTGCTGGGCATGCTGGCCGCGCCCCTGGTGATCTGGATCACCGCGCCGGGCTTTGCTGATACCCCGGAAAAGTTCGCCCTGACGTCCGATCTGCTGCGGGTGACCTTTCCCTACATCCTGCTGATCTCCCTGGCCTCCCTGGCCGGCGCCGTGCTCAACACCTGGAACAGGTTCAGCGTACCGGCCTTCGTGCCGACCCTGCTCAACATCAGCATGATCATCTTCGCGCTGTTCCTGACGCCCTATTTCGATCCGCCGATCATGGCGCTGGCCTGGGCGACCCTGGTGGGTGGCCTGGCGCAGTTCCTCTATCAGCTGCCGCACCTCAAGCGCATCGGCATGCTGGTGCTGCCGCGGCTGAATCTGCGCGACGCCGGTGTCTGGCGGGTCATGAAACAGATGGGGCCGGCGATCCTCGGGGTCTCGGTCAGCCAGATCTCGCTGATCATCAACACCATCTTCGCCTCCTTCCTGGCCGCCGGCTCGGTGTCCTGGATGTACTACGCCGATCGCCTCATGGAATTGCCCTCGGGGGTGCTCGGCGTGGCCCTGGGGACCATCCTGTTGCCGGCGCTGTCACGGACCTATGCCAAGGCCGATCGCCAGGAATACTCGCGGCTGCTCGACTGGGGCCTGCGGCTGTGCTTCCTGCTGGTGCTGCCCTGTTCCGCGGCCCTGGCGCTGCTGTCCGAGCCGCTGACCGTCTCGCTGTTCCAGTACGGTCGCTTCGATGCCCATGACGCCCTGATGACCCAGCGGGCGCTGGTTGCCTATGCCGTGGGACTGCTCGGCATCATCCTGGTCAAGGTGCTGGCGCCGGGCTTCTATGCCCAGCAGAACATCAAGACGCCGGTAAAGATCGCCATCTTCACCCTGGCGGTGACCCAGGTGCTCAACCTGATCCTGATCGGGCCGCTGCAGCACGTCGGCCTGGCCTTGGCAATAGGTCTGGCGGCCTGTCTCAACGCCGGCCTTTTATTCTGGCAGTTGCGCCGCCATAACCTGTTCATTCCCCAGGCCGGCTGGACGGGCTTCCTGCTGCGACTGCTGATCGCGGTGGCGGTGATGAGCGCCGTCCTGTTCGGCCTGATGCAGCTGCTGCCCAGTTGGAGCGAAGGGCTGATGTGGCAGCGCCTGCTGCGTCTGGGCGGCCTAGTCGCGGCGGGCGTACTGGCCTATTTCGCCAGCCTGTTCCTGCTCGGTTTCCGCCTGCGCGACTTCAATCGGCGGGCGGTGCTGTGATTGCACATGGCCGGGTGTGCGCCTGTCCTCGCGGCGGGCATCCAGATATAATCGATTAATTTCTGAGCAATCCCTACCCATGCAGCTGTTTCGCGGTCTCCATCATCTCGACGCCTTTCCCAAGGGCTGCGTTGCCACCATCGGCAACTTCGACGGGGTTCACCTGGGGCACCAGGCCATCCTCGCGCGGCTGCGTGAGCGGGCGGCGGAGCTCGGGGTGCCCAGTTGCGTGGTGATCTTCGAACCGCAGCCCCGCGAATTCTTCCTGCCTGACATCGCGCCGGTGCGCTTGACCCGCCTGCGCGAGAAGCTGGAATGCTTCGCGCGCCTGGGCGTCGACAACGTGCTCTGCCTGAATTTCAATCGGCGGCTGCGCGAGTTGTCCGCCGAGGCCTTCGTCCAGCAGGTGCTGGTGGACGGCCTGGGGGTGAAGCACCTGGAGATCGGTGACGACTTCCGTTTCGGCTGCGACCGTGCCGGCGACTTCACCTACCTGAATCTGGCCGCTCGCGACCACGGTTTCACCCTGGAAGCTGCCACCACCGTCGAGCTGGATGGCCTGCGGGTGAGCAGTACCTTGATCCGCCAGGCCCTGGCCGATGGCGATCTGGCCCTGGCCGCACGCATGCTGGGACGACCCTACAGCCTTTCGGGGCGGGTGTTGCATGGCCAGAAGCTGGCGCGTCAGCTGGGTTGGCCCACCGCCAACGTCCAGCTCAAGCGGCGCCGGCCGCCGCTGCGCGGCGTCTATCTGGTCAGCAGCTTGATCGATGGGCGGGTGGTGCCAGGCGTGGCCAACATCGGCCAGCGGCCGACGGTGCAGGGCGATGGTCGTCCGCACCTGGAGATCCATCTGCTGGACTTTGCCGGCGACCTCTATGGCCGCCACCTCAGCGTGACCTTCGTACAGAAGGTCCGCGACGAACAGAAATTCGCCTCTCTGGAGGCCCTCAAGGCGGCGATCGAAGCGGACGTCGCCACGGCCCGCGCCTACTGGCAGGGGCAACCGTCAACGAGCCTGGACTGACATGACCGATTACAAAGCGACGCTCAATCTGCCGGAAACGGCATTCCCGATGAAAGCCGGCCTGCCGCAGCGCGAGCCGGAAGCGCTCAAGCGCTGGCAGGACATCGACCTGTACGGGAAGCTGCGCGCCATCGGCAAGGGCCGGCCGACCTTCATCCTGCATGACGGTCCGCCCTATGCCAACGGCAGCATCCACATCGGTCATGCGCTGAACAAGATCCTCAAGGACATCATCACCCGGTCCAAGACCCTGGCCGGCTTCGATGCCCCCTATGTGCCGGGCTGGGACTGCCATGGCCTGCCCATCGAGCACAAGGTGGAGACCACCTTCGGCAAGAATCAGCCGGCGGACCTGACCCGCGAGCGCTGCCGCGCCTATGCCAGCGAGCAGATCGAAGAGCAGAAGGCCGGCTTCGTCCGCCTGGGCGTACTGGGTGACTGGAGCAATCCCTACCTGACCATGAACTTCGCCAACGAGGCCGGCGAGATCCGTGCCCTGAGCGAACTGGTCAAGAAGGGCTTCGTCTTCAAGGGCCTCAAACCGGTCAACTTCTGCTTCGACTGCGGCTCGGCCCTGGCCGAGGCCGAGGTGGAGTACCAGGACAAGCGTTCCGACGCCATCGACGTGGCCTTCCCGGTCGCCGATGCCGACAAGCTGGCGGCCGCCTTCGGCCTCGGCGCGCTGGCCAAGCCCACCGCCATCGTCATCTGGACCACCACCCCCTGGACCATCCCGGCCAACCAGGCGCTCAACGTACATCCCGAGTTCACCTATGCGCTGGTGGACGTCGGCGATCGCCTGCTGCTGCTGGCCGAGGAGCTGGTGGAAAGCTGCCTGGCGCGCTACGGCCTGCAGGGCGAGGTGATCGCCACTGCCCCGGGTACCGCCCTGGAACTGATCAACTTCCGCCACCCGCTGTACGAGCGGCTGTCGCCCATCTACCTGGCCGAATACGTCGAACTGGGCGCCGGTACGGGCATCGTGCACTGCTCGCCTGCCTACGGCGAAGATGACTTCCGTATCTGCAAGCAGTACGGCCTGAGCAACGACGACATCCTCAATCCGGTG
The DNA here is from genome assembly GCF_001566765.1 of Pseudomonas sp. HUK17. Taxonomy (NCBI): domain Bacteria; kingdom Pseudomonadati; phylum Pseudomonadota; class Gammaproteobacteria; order Pseudomonadales; family Pseudomonadaceae; genus Pseudomonas; species Pseudomonas sp. HUK17. The sequence goes on along the minus strand of NZ_LSMW01000005.1, from coordinate 225,563 downwards.
CAGAGCAATGGCGTCTACGCCGAGTCGCTGCCGCTGTTTGGTGGCCAGTTCATCTGGAAGGCCAATCCGGCCATCGTCGCCGCGCTGGAAGAGGCGGGTGCACTGCTCAAGCACGAGGCGATCAATCACAGCTACATGCATTGCTGGCGGCACAAGACCCCGCTGATCTATCGCGCCACCGCCCAGTGGTTCGTCGGCATGGACAAGCAGCCCAACGAAGGCGCTACCTTGCGCGAGCGCTCCCTGGCGGCCATCGAGCAGACCCAGTTCGTCCCGGCCTGGGGCCAGGCGCGGCTGCACGGCATGATCGCCGGCCGGCCCGACTGGTGCATCTCGCGCCAGCGCAACTGGGGTGTGCCGATTCCCTTCTTCACCCACAAGGAAAGCGGCGAGCTGCACCCGCGCACCGTCGAGCTGATGGAGGAGGTCGCCCAGCGCGTCGAGCGTGAAGGCATCGAAGCCTGGTTCAAGCTCGATCCGGTCGAACTGCTTGGCGAAGAAGCCAGCCAGTACGACAAGAGCCGCGACACCCTTGACGTCTGGTTCGACTCGGGTACCACCCACTGGCACGTGCTGCGCGGCTCCCATGCCGAACTGGCGCACCAGCAGGGTCCGGCGGCCGATCTCTACCTTGAGGGCTCTGACCAGCACCGTGGCTGGTTCCACTCCTCGCTGCTGACCGGTTGCGCCATCGACGGCCACGCGCCCTACAAGGAACTGCTGACCCACGGCTTCACCGTGGACGAGCAGGGCCGCAAGCAATCCAAGTCGCTGGGCAACGTGGTCGCCCCGCAAAAGGTCATCGACAGCCTGGGCGCCGACATCCTGCGCCTCTGGGTCGCCTCCACCGACTACACCGGCGAGATGGCGGTCTCCGACCAGATCCTGCAGCGCAGCGCCGACTCCTATCGCCGTATCCGCAACACCGCGCGCTTCCTGCTCTCCAACCTCTCCGGCTTCGATCCGGCGGTGAATCGGGTCGCTCCCGAAGACATGATCGACCTGGATCGCTGGGCGGTGGATCGTGCGCTGCTGCTGCAACAGGAAATCGAGCAGGCCTACGCCGAGTACCGCTTCCTCAACGTCTACCAGAAGGTGCACAACTTCTGCGTGCAGGAGCTGGGCGGCTTCTACCTCGACATCATCAAGGACCGCCAGTACACCACCGGGGCCGACAGCCTGCCGCGCCGCTCCTGCCAGACCGCGCTGTATCTGATCGCCGAGGCCCTGGTGCGCTGGATCGCGCCCATCCTGTCCTTTACCGCCGACGAGATCTGGCAGTACCTGCCGGGCGAGCGGGAAGAGTCGGTGATGCTGACCACCTGGTACGACGGCCTCTTCGCCCTGCCCGAGGGTGCGACCCTGGATCGTGCCTACTGGGATCAGGTGATGGCGGTCAAGGCCGCGGTCAACAAGGAGCTGGAGAACCAGCGCGCCGCCAAGACCCTGGGCGGCAGCCTGCAGGCGGAGATCACCCTCTACGCCGACAGCGCCCTGCAGACCGTGCTGGAAGCCCTGGGCAACGAACTCAGATTCGTGCTGATCTCGTCCCAGGCCGCTGTCCAGCCGCTGGAAAAGGCTCCCGAAGGCGCCGTGGCCAGCGAACTGAGCGGCCTCAAGCTGGTGGTCCGCAAGTCCGAGGCCCCCAAGTGCGCCCGCTGCTGGCACCACAGCCACAGCGTCGGCCAGGATGCCGCGCACCCGGAGATCTGCGAGCGCTGCGTGACCAATGTCTACGGTGCCGGCGAGGTGCGCGAGCATGCGTGACGCCTCGCGTTTCGGTGCCTTGCCCTGGTTGGCCCTGAGTGTGCTGGTGATCCTGCTGGATCAGCTGACCAAGCTCTACTTCCAGGCCAACCTGTCGCTCTACCAGCAGGTACCGGTGATTCCGGACATCCTCAGCTGGACCCTGGCCTACAACCCGGGCGCCGCCTTCAGCTTCCTGGCCGATCACTCCGGTTGGCAGCGCTGGTTCTTCGCCGGCATCGCCGCGGTGGTGAGCGTGGTCCTGGTGGTCTGGCTCAAGCGCCTGCGCAACGACACCTGGACCGCCATCGCCCTGGCGCTGATCCTCGGTGGCGCGCTGGGCAATCTCTATGACCGCCTGGTCCTGGGCCACGTCATCGACTTCATCCTGGTGCACTGGCGCCAGGAGTGGTACTACCCCGCCTTCAACCTGGCCGACAGCGCCATCACCGTGGGTGCCGTGATGCTGGCCCTGGACATGTTCCGCAAGAAGAAGCCCGAGGAAGCCCATGGCTGAGATCACCATCGGCCCGGATACCCGGGTCACCCTGCATTTCGCCATCAAGCTGCAGAACGGCGATGTGGTGGACAGCACCTTCGACAAGGCGCCAGCCACCTTCACCGTCGGCGATGGCAATCTGTTGCCCGGCTTCGAGCAGGCGCTGTTCGGCCTAGAGGCCGGTACCAAGACCAGCCTGACCATTCCGCCCGAGCGCGGCTTCGGCCAGCCCAACGACGGCAACCTGCAGACCATGGCGCGGGACGACTTCAGTGACATGGAGCTGTCGCCCGGCCTGCTGATCATCTTCAGCGATGCCGCCGGTGGCGAGATGCCTGGCGTGGTCAAGAGCTACGACGACGAGCAGGTGATCATCGACTTCAACCACCCGCTGGCCGGCCGTGTGCTGACCTTCGACGTGGAAATCCTGGCCATCGAGCCTGCCGTCTCCCATTGATCCAACGCCGCCCGTGAAGCGGGCAGAGGAGCCTATGCAGATCAAGCTCGCCAATCCCCGCGGCTTCTGCGCCGGCGTGGACCGCGCCATCGACATCGTCGACCGGGCGCTGGACGTTTTCGGCCCGCCCATCTATGTGCGTCACGAAGTGGTGCACAACAAGTTCGTGGTCGACAACCTGCGCGCCCGTGGCGCCGTCTTCGTCGAAGACGTGGCCGACGTGCCGGATGACGTCATCCTTATCTTCAGCGCCCATGGCGTCTCCCAGGCCGTGCGCCGCGAGGCCGCCGAGCGTGGTCTGAAGGTGTTCGACGCCACCTGCCCGCTGGTGACCAAGGTGCACATGGAAGTCGCGCGCTACAGCCGCGACGGCCAGGAGTGCATCCTCATCGGCCACGCTGGGCACCCGGAAGTGGAGGGCACCATGGGCCAGTACGACGATCGTGCCGGCGGTGCCATCTACCTGGTGGAAGACGAGGAAGACGTGGCAAAGCTCGAGGTGCGCAACCCCGACGCCCTGTTCTACGTCTCCCAGACCACCCTGTCGATGGACGACACCCGCAAGGTGATCGACGCCTTGCGCGCCAAGTTTCCCCAGATCAACGGCCCGCGCAAGAACGACATCTGCTACGCCACCACCAACCGCCAGGACGCCGTGAAGACCCTGGCGCTGGAAAGCGACGTGGTACTGGTGGTGGGCAGCCCCACCAGCTCCAACTCCAACCGCCTGCGCGAACTCGCCGAACGCCTGGGCACCCCGGCTTATCTCATCGATGGCGCCGAGGATATGCAGCAGAGCTGGTTCGAAGGCGTGCAACGCATCGGCGTCACCGCCGGTGCTTCGGCCCCTGAAGTCCTGGTACGCGGCGTCATCGACCAGCTGCAGAGCTGGGGCGCCACTGGCAAGGTCGAGCTGGAAGGCGAGCCGGAGAACATCACCTTCACCCTGCCGCGGGAGCTCAGGGTAAAGGCGGTATAGGACGTCGCTGGCGCCCTAGCGGCGCCAGCAGTCGGCGGTGGTGGCACCGGTGCCGGTCTGGTCCTTCTTGCCCGTGTTGGTAAGCTTCAGATCCCCACACTTATCGTTGGCCATTACCCCCGAGCTATTCCGCGTCGCCGTGGCGGTGTAGGACGCTCCGGCGTCACCCACGCTGATGCTGAAGGTGTACGGAGTTCCAGTGGGGTAGGGCGGAGCCGGATTGTCCGGTACGTCTGTCCTATTGGCTGTCTTGGAGTAACGCCCCGTCCCCGTGTAATAGCGTTCCATGAATTGCGACAGTTGCATAAGCGTCGCCTCCGCATCGGCCCGATTGCCCTTGCGGATGTGTTCCATATAGGACGGATAGGCAATGGCGGCCAGGATGCCGACGATGGCCACCACGATCATCACTTCGATGAGGGTGAAGCCGCTAGTCTGATAGCGGCTGATGTGAGTTTCTCTCATTGTGTCTACCTAATTTCTTGCCACGATGCGCGCTCCGATACTCGCGCACCTTTGCTAATGGGCTCGCACTTAGGCGCACTGTTCGCTGACCCTGAATAGCAGATCAGGTCAGTATCGGCATCCTCGCCACGATTGATTTGAGTAGGGGTTTTGATGGCGCCCTGTTCGGGATCTATCACACTGGAATAGGGGATCTTCGTACCGTCGGTCGCCACGTAGTAATCCTGATCATTGATGACTCCATCGCCGTTGATATCGAAAACGGCGTAGGAGAGACGCCCGCCCGATAGCACGTCGATTTTGGTGACTGGGCTAACCCCACCACCTTGACAGGGGTCGGCAGATGGAATCAAGGAGGCGAAGCTCAATACTCCATTGGCGACACTGGCGCGCGATATGACGCGCTCGCCTTTATTAACACTGTTGACTGCTAGGTTCAAGTACCATCCTGACTTGTTTGTAGGGATGCTGTTATTGCTCATTACTCTGGCAATTTTGCCGTTTATGGTTTCTTGCGCAATGATCGTCTGCTCTACAAGCGCACTACGGGATATGTTCTGTCCGTGATCGATGATTCCGTAGTAACTTTCCAGGCGCGGCGAGTCCGGCACTTCATTGTCTCCCGTTTTATAATAGCTGCCTGTGCCGAATAGAAGGATTGGATTGCCGTCCTTGTTAAGCGCTACGGAAATGGCAGAAGTGATAGGCTGGGCAACAGCGTCACTGGTGTTTCCTGTCTTAGCGGTAAATAAGGGGGCGCTCCCAAGAGAGGTAGGTGCGCTCCAGTTCGCTGGATCACTGCTGGCAATGTCGAAGCGCCAAACATTGCCGATAGTGTCGCCTACATAGATGCGATCGGCTACGCGGTCATTGTCGAGATCGATTGCCGTAGGTTCGCTCAGGCTACCCTCAGTCGTGATGTTGAATTTGCTTATCACGCTGCCATCTGCCGCGTCAAGGATCCACAATTTCCCGGAAGTCACACTACCGTCGCTAAAGCCGCTGCTGACGATAACGCCAAATTTACCGTTCGCCAAGGCAACCAGTGAGGGGCGTTGGATAGGATAATTTATTTCAGTAGAGGTGAACTCCCATAATACCGCAGGGCTTTCTGGATTTGTCACATCTAGAGCGAAAACGGCCTTGCCCCCAGCGCCGGTACTGCCTACGACCAATGTTTTCCACGAATTGTTAATCCAGGCGTCACCAGCCTTGGCGGAACCATCCACGTAATAACGGTGGCTATAGTCTGGTTGCGTCAAGCGATACAGTTCTCCCAAGAGCGTTCGAGGAATAAATGCAAATAGCTCATTGCCTCCGTTGTTTGATGAGGCGTCGAATGTGTGTAGCATTCCATCGTTAGCACCAACGACAACCATCGGCTTGCGGTCTTTTATAGACTGGCGAAAGTTTATATAAGTCGAGCCGGCTGTACCCCAGGCGGAGCCGGTTAATAAATTATAGCCATAGTCTGCGGTGTCGATATATAAGGGGTCTGAGTTAACGATATCGCCCAAACGGCTTCTGCGCTCCCGCATGGGATTACTTGCTCGCGTTTCGTAGGATCTGTTGCCTCTCAGGTAATCTACGCGCGCCTGGCCTTCGCTTTCGTTTACGTGAGTAGACTCATCATTTGTTCGCCGCAAGGCCGTTTTGGCGTCATCGTCAAGCTCACTCCACAAGAAATTAACACCACCGCGAGAGAACTGGGCATTGGCATCCAGGTCGCGCTCGCTGGTCGTGGCTATGTTGCTTGTCAATATCTTGCGTGCGCTAGGCTCCGTGGTGTTTAGAATAGTCGCTGCGCTCCACGTTGCGCCGTTGCTGACTTGTCCTGAGCTATCGACGGACAACGCTTGGAGATCACCACTCCAGAACTTGGGTTCGTATGAGGCTTTGAACAGGACGCTGCCCGTATTGAGCTCTGAGCTACTGGTTCCCAATGATGTATTCGTGGTGGCAGTTTCTTGGGCAATTCTAGCAAAGGCATTTTTGAGGCCTGCAACCATTCCTGCTGCGTCGCCACCCACGAAGAAGTTATCTGGGCGCTTGTCCCCAGAAGAAAGCGTTTGCCCGTTGGTAGTCCACATGGCGTCAGTGATGCTTGAGGCCGCTGCGGTCTCGGGATCAAAGCCCTGAGGTACGGTGAAGCCACCGTATTTAGTGGCAAGCCAATACTGGTTGGCTGTCTTTGGCTTGAGCAGTTGACCTTCCCTGACATCCACCCAGTAGGTCGAAATGGTTTGCTTGCCAGGTATAAGGTTTCGTTGATCCTTTACATGGGCATCGAATGCCAAGCCAGCGATATAGGCAGAGCTTTGTCGCCCTTCATTGTCGAATGGAGTGGGAATCGAAATGCCTTCCAAGGCGGCTACTCGGCTTGTCGCCGTTACGACATTGACCGTAGTGTCTGCCGCTACCTCGGGAGGTAAAGCTGGCTCCTGATCGTGCTTAAGGTTTCCTGGAAGATTTTTATCGCTCCAGGTATTCACGTCGCCAATGCCGAGAATGACATTTTTTTGGCAGGAGTAGGTAATAGGGTCGATCCAGTTGGTAACTACGGGGAAGCCGTCTGCCTGGGCGTAACGATCATCACTATCGCCGGTAAGCTCACTATAGGTGTTAACATTCCCTTGGTTCTTGAAATAGCGTAATGCAGTATAGTAAAGCTCACTTACCGGATCAAAATCCTTTAGCTTGCGATAAAGGTTTCCTCTGTAAGGCATGGAGCCAAATTTGTTGATGTAGTTAATGACGCCGCTATTGACGATTCGACCTGTATTATCTATGGCATCGTTTGTTGCTTGAGCCTCGGAAGTGGATGGATTGCTTACCAATATCCCCGTTTCAGAGCTCCATTCTGCGCGATTTGTCGTTTGGTCTGGAGGGTTAGGCCCTATGTAGGCCTGGTTGGCGCGTAGAACACCACCGTCGCGTAATCGATCCTCGTAAACGTTTAGGTAACTGAAGGCTGAATAACGTAAATTGTTTGCATACTGTTGTAGTAGGCCTTCAGGTTTGTACTGTCCGTTAGGGTAGCGCTTGCAGTTGGCTTCTTTCAAACTCTCGGAGACGCAAACCTTAACCTGAATTCTTAAGCGGTAAACGCTTTTTACCCCTTGTTCTGGGGGGGTAATATGCAGTTTTTAGCTTTCCATCTTCCCATTGGGCAGAGTTGTTAGGGTCGTAATCAGTCCATTCGTAGTCCCCCTCTGAATACCCAGTCCCACCGATCTTATCCGTCCAGTTGGAGATGAGCATGTCAAAACCCAGACCCTCCAGGCGGATGTTCAGACTGTTCCAGTTGTCGAGTGGTAGGGCGCCTTCAAGCTGAGTCATATCCTGGCCGGTATTTATGCGGTTGCCTGCATCACTCTGCCCGCTATGTCGAGCTTTCTGTAGGATGGTCGATGTGGTGGTGTCGACCACTCGATTGCCTCCCGTCAGTGCGCTACGAAACGGATCAATAGTGGGTGTGGCAGCCCAGTTGAGGAAGTTGCCACTCCACTCTTTTTCACCAGTGCAGCGAAAGTTTTCCGTTTTTCTTACAGGATAGAAGTAGCGGTCGAGCTCTTGTGTGCCGTATTGATAGAGGTAGCATTTTTCGGAATCAAAGTAGCCAGTGTAGCGGGTGGCAGAAACATAGTTGTTTATGTTTGCTACAGATAGTACCGTTGGCCATTCCACCGAGGGGACCAAGGCTAGGCTACCTGGTATGTCACCGCCAATGAGTAGCGGCGTTTGAGATACCGCACCGTGAGTATTTGGACTCATGCCGAGTAGGGCTAATAGAGCAAGCAGGGCGCGACGTGAGATCAAGGGGAATAATGAGAGTTTGCTCATGAGCTGTTCTCCGAGCGCTAGCGCCTGATGAAAAGAGTGCTGAGATTGACTATGGAGCTAGCCACCTGAGTATCTCCTGAGCTGTCTTTCGCACTGCCCAAGCCTTTTGTTTCAATCCGGATTACACTTGTTGTAATCGGGATCCCGGCCTCTAGGCTATAACCGAACTTTTGAATGGTCACGCCGGGTAGCGGGTTCATGCGATAGGTTGCTCGACCCTGACCCTGGTCGGAAAGGTCTGTGGCATCGGTCCAGTTGTCGGTAGTGGCAGTGCTTTGCCATTCCGCTATGGATTTGTTCTTGGCCGCTTGTTCAGCGTCGCGTTGCGCCATTTCCGCTGCCTGGAAGGCGAGATTCTCATCGCGCAAGTTGCCCGCCATCCGCTCCTGCAGGACGGTGCCCCTCATGCTTCCGATGGCGAGCAGGGTCATGAGCAGCAGCATGATCAGGGTAACGATGAGTACCGCGCCATTTTGCTGGCCTGGGAGCTTGTTCATGGCAGATGGTTGCGAATCCCGACGGTAAGGGTGAAGACCTGGGCAAGACGGCCATCGTCAATGGTTCTGTTGCTGCCCATGAATGGCACAGTCTGGTCAGGCGTGATTGCATTTTTTTGTCGGCTCACGGCGAGCAGATTGATGCGGACGGAAACCACGCTTTGCCAGTTGTTGGTCAGACTCGAGTCGTTGGCATCGAGGTAGTTGCCTGTTATCTGGCCATTGGCATTGCCCAGCGCATACTGGAATTGCAGGTCTTGGATGCCACTTACCAGTTCTTCCGCTATTTCAACCGGTGTCGAGCCCGCATTGGATGTGTAACGGGTGCGCCACAATGAAGGGACGCCGGTAGTGGTGTCGTTCTTCAGGTAATAGAGTGTGCTCTGATAGTTGAGGGCCTGAGCCGTTTTGTTGTAGGCGCGACTAAAGTTCAAACCTTCTTTTAAAGAGACGCTTTTGCCCGTATCACTTTGGTTTATGAAGAAATCGCAAGCCACAGGATCGGCGACGATGATCAGATCGCCTTTCCTGGCACCACTGTCGGTGGTGCCGGTCGTAAGGCTCCCATTAGTGGCAGCGGCATTGTCGGGTAGGGCCTTCACCACGGGATTGGCAGCGTGCTTGAGCAGGATGACATCGGTACCCGATGTCCGAGCGTTATAAGTAGTATCCAACCAGTCCGGTAGCGTACCTGGACTGCTGTCATTCCAGCCTTTTAGGCCGCTGCCCAGCACATAGCGATCATCATTGCCACTGGTCAAGCTGGTTGGCGTAAGGTCATTCAGCTTGCTCAGGCATTCGCCCTTGTAGCCGGCATTACGCAGATCGAACGCGATGAATTCGAGCGCGAAGCGGCCCGATTCCTGTACCTGGGAGAGGGCGACATTGGTCTGGTAGGTCTGACGAGATGACAGGAAGATCTGAATCACGCCGCCCATCAGCAACAAGCCGAGCAGCAGGGCGATCATCAACTCGATGATGGACAGGCCGACCTGATGGCGAGATCGGGAGCGCATCATAGGCGGGTCCTATACTCGAAGGTTTCCAATGCGCGCGCCGTCGCTTGCTGGGTCGTTTCGTCGGTACTCTTGATGCGTGCTCGTGCATCGTTCCAGCTGATGCTGATGGTCACTATGTTGCTCGAGGTGACTATGGTGCCTGTCCCTTGCGGAAGACTGCTTGCCAAATGGCTATTCCATTCCGCCAGATCGCGTTGCGCCGGAGTTGAGGTGCTACTGGGCGTGCTACTGGTGGACGGGGGGCTGGACTGCGCGTAGTCGCCAGCTAGCGCCGCCTTGCGATTGGCCCGCATGCGGTCCGCTATGTCATTGGCCAGGATGGTGGCCTGGGAGCGATAGTAGGCCCCTTGATTGCTCTGCACGCTCATGGCCTGCAAGCCGGCCAGGCCCAACAAGCCGATGGCGAGGATGAACATGGCCACCAGGACCTCGATGAGGGTCGCGCCACGCTGTCGTCTGGGGCGGTTCATGGCTGGATGCAACCGTTCGTGTTGGCTGAGGCATTGCCGGTGATGGTTATCGAGACGGTACGCTGGCAACTTGGGGTTGTGATCTGGAAGGTCTGGGCAGCGCCGAGCGTCGTCGTGCCATTGCTGCGATAGGTGATGCCATCACTGGGGCCGGTGAGCATGATCCCGGTCCCCGGCTCCCAGACGCGCAGGACGAGACTCTCTTGGATCAATAGCCAGCCTGCTGACCAGTCGGTACCCGCTTCACAAGCGCTGCCGTCTGCATTGCGTCGACAGAGGGTGACGTTGGTACGGCGCTTGAGCGCTTCCGAACGAGTCGTTTGCAGGGCGCCTACCAGTTCATTGCTCATGACCGCCGCCCGGTTGCTCTGTACGGTCCTGTTGAACGACGGCGCAGCGATGGCGATGACGATCGCCAGAATGGCGATCGCCACCATCAGTTCGATAAGGGTGAAGCCGTACTGAGCGCGCATCGTCGGATTCGCCAGGTTGGGAGGCCTAGGATGGGGGATGGCACTCTGATGTCCAGCGAATGGTGGACGTCCGGTCGAAACAGGAACGTGTCTGGTACGCGGGTTTAAGCGCAACGGTCGCTCTCGCGGAGATTCGCTGGCTCGATCCGTCCTGCTTTGTTCAGGACGAGGCGGGCGAGCGGAGTGTCGCCTCGGCAGAGGATGAAACTGCCATTCAGCGAGTCGGTGGTACCGTTGCCCAGGAAGGTGAGATGGGGCTGGGTGCGGAAGTTGTTCCAATGCCAGTGCAGGCCTTCCGGCAGTTCGCTGACCAGCAGCGTCGCCTCTTCGGCGGACTGCTGCCCGTCACGATCATGATCGGGGAAGACGCGCGTCGCGGCTGACCAGCGACTGGTGGCTTCGCAGGTAGCCGCTGGCGCATGGCAGATGGTGACGCTGCTTTTTCTGGTAATGGCGGCGGTACGGGCGAAGTTGACCGTTTCCCTCAGGTGGTCGATGGCGATCTGCTGGCGGTTACGTTGCAGCAATTCGCCGAACGCGGGCGCCGCCAGCGCCGTGACGATGCCGAGTACACTGAGACAGATGAGCAGTTCGAAGAGGCTGACGCCTCGCGCGTTGCGATATGTCATGTCGACGTCCTTGTGTGATCTTCCGGCCTTCCTGGCCGAAGAAGCGATTTAATGACGTCGTGCTGGCGAGTCAATTCCCAGGTGCTAGAGGTGTGACGTGAGTTTCGATGTGGCTGTGGTAGGGGCCGGTGCCATTGGCTTGTTGTCGGCCTATCACCTGTCCTTGAGCGGTCGGCGGGTGGTGTTGGTGGAGCGGGGCGAGCCTGGGCGGGAGGCGTCCTGGGCTGGTGGCGGGATCGTCTCGCCGCTCTATCCGTGGCGCTATCAGCCGGCCGTGACGGCGCTGGCGCACTGGTCGCAGGATTTCTATCCGGTGCTGGGCGAGCGCCTGCGGCAGGAGACGGACATCGACCCGGAGGTCGAGGTGACCGGCCTGTACTGGCTGGATCTGGAGGACGAAGCCGAGGCACTGGAGTGGGCGCGGCGTAATGTCAGGCCGCTTTCGTCGGTGTCGATGGACGAGGTGCGCGGCCGGGTACCGGTACTGGGGGCGGGCTACGAGCGCGCGGTGTTCATGGCCGGGGTGGCCAATGTGCGCAATCCACGGTTGGTGCGCTCCCTGCGCGAAGCCTTGTTGCGCATGCCGAACGTGACGCTAATGAGCGAGTCGCCGGTGACCGGGTTCTTGCGCCAGGGTGAGCGCATAATGGGGGTACAGACGGCGCGCGAGGCCATCCATGCCGAGTCGGTCGTCGTCTGTGCGGGCGCCTGGAGCGGTGAGCTGCTGCAGACCCTGGGGCTGGCGGTGCCGGTGCGGCCGGTGAAGGGGCAGATGCTGCTGTATCGCCAGCCGGTCGGCTATCTGACCAGCATGGTGCTGGCCAAGGGGCGCTACGCGATACCGCGGCGCGATGGCCATATCCTCATCGGGAGTACCCTGGAACATGCCGAGTTCGACAAGACGCCAACCGCGGAGGCGCTGGCCAGCTTGCAGGCGTCGGCGGCCGAATTGTTGCCGGCGCTCGCCGAGCAGGCGCCGGTGGCGCACTGGGCGGGGCTGCGGCCGGGCTCGCCGGACGGCGTGCCCTTCATCGGGCCGGTGCCGGAAATGCCCGGGCTGTGGCTCAACTGCGGGCACTATCGCAATGGTTTGGTACTGGCACCGGCCTCCTGCCAGTTGCTGACCGATCTGCTCACCGAGCGCACGCCGATCATCGATCCGGCGCCCTATGCGCCAGGCGCGCGGCTGGCCGCGGGCTGATCAGTCGATGCCGAGCTTTTTCAGGCGGTAGCGCATCGAACGGAAGGATAGACCCAGACGTTCCGCGGCGGCGGTGCGGTTCCAGCGGGTCTCTTCGAGCGCCTGCATGATCAGCTGGCGCTCGATGGACTCCAGGTGGTCTTCGAGGTTGGCGATGTTGGCCAGGCTGGCTTCGCCGGTGGCGGTGGCCGCCGGGGCGTCGGCCAGGCGCAGGTCGGCCGGGCGGATGACATCTCCTTCGCAAAGGGTGTAGGCCCGCTCCAGCATGTTTTCCAGTTCGCGCACGTTGCCGGGAAAGCGGTAGCTTTTGAGCCTGGCCAGGGCATCTTCGCCCAGCGTGGCCGGGGCGAGGCCTGAGTCCCGCGCCAGGCGTTCGAGCATGTGATTGGCCAGGACGCCGATGTCTTCACGGCGCTCGCGCAGGGCCGGTACCTGCAATTCGATGACGTTGAGGCGATAGTAGAGATCCTGGCGGAAGGTGCCGGCGGCGACCTCGGCGGCGAGATCCCGGTGGGTGGCGCTGAGGATGCGCACGTCCAGGCTGATCTCCTGCTGGCTGCCTACCGGGCGCACGGCTTTTTCCTGGATGGCGCGCAAGAGCTTGACCTGCATCGGCAGCGGCAGGTCAGCCACCTCGTCGAGGAACAGGGTGCCGCCCTGGGCGGCCTGGAACAGGCCCTGCTTGTCTTCGATGGCGCCGGTGAAGCTGCCCTTGCGGTGGCCGAAGAATTCGCTTTCCACCAATTCCGAGGGGATGGCGCCGCAGTTGACCGGGACGAAGGGCCGACCGGCCCGCGGACCCTGCTCGTGGATCAGTCGTGCCACCCGCTCCTTGCCGCTGCCCGATTCGCCGCTGATGTAGACCGGCGCCTGGCTGCGCGCCAGCTTGGCGATCTGGTTGCGCAGGGCACGCATGGGCGGCGATTCGCCGAGCAGCTGGGTTTCGCTGGCGCCGGCCGCTGTCGGGGCAGGCCCGGACAGGCGCAGCGCGGTGCCTACCAGCTCGCGCAGGCGCGGCAGGTCCACCGGCTTGGTGAGGTAGTCGAACGCGCCGGCCTTGAGGGCCTGGACTGCGGTTTCCAGACTGCCAAAGGCGGTGATCATGGCTACCGGCAATTGCGGAAAGCGCTGCTGGATGAACTGGATCAGGTCCAGTCCCGAGCCGTCGGGCAGGCGCATGTCGGTCAGGCAGAGGTCGAAGCTTTCCCGTTCGAGGATGGCCCGGGCGTCGGCGATGTTCTTGGCGCTGGCGGTGTCGAGTTTCATCCGCCCCAGGGTGATCTCCAGGAGTTCGCGGATATCGGGTTCATCGTCGACGATCAGGACTTTCTGTCGGGCCATGCTCAGCTCATTGTGCGGGGATGGGCGAAGGTGATGCGAAAACAGCTGCCGTTCGCCAAGGGATGATAGCCAAGTCTGGCCTGATTGCTTTCGCAAAGCTCACGGGAGATATACAGGCCCAGCCCGGTCCCCTTGTTCTCGGTGGTGAAGAAGGGTTCGAACAGGTGGTCGAGTTGTTCGGCGGCGACGCCCGGGCCGTCGTCAACCACCTCGAGGATGGGCAGGTCGCTTTCCGGATCGCGGTAGGTGCTGAGCCAGACCTGCCCGGTGCCGTGTTTCTGGCAGCTGTAGCGCAGGCCGTTCTGTACCAGGTTGGTCAGGATCTGGCCCAGCTGGTGGGGGTCCATGTGGGTCTGCAAGGTACCGGCTTCGGTCTTGACGTGCAGCGTCTGGCCGGCGGGCAGGGTAGGGCGCAACTCCCCGGCGAAGCGGTGCGCCCAATAGCGCAGATCGATCAGCTGCGGCGCGGCCTGGCGTCGGCGCGACAGCTGCAGGACGTTTTCCACCACCCGATTCATTCGCCGTGACTGGTCCTGGATGATCTGCGCCAGGCGCCGATCCGGTGTGGTCAGTTCTTCGGATTCCTGCAGCAGTTGCGCGGCGTGACTGATGGCCCCCAGCGGGTTGCGGATCTCGTGGGCGATGCCGGCGGTGAGACGACCAAGGGAGGCGAGCTTGAGTTGCTGGGCCTGCTGCGCGATGCGCGAGACGTCTTCGAGAAAGGTGAGTACCCGTTCGCCCTCGCCTTGCTGCAGCCGGGCGAAGCTGGGTTGCAGCAGCGGGCCGTTGGCATGGGCGCGCCAGGGCGTGGGACGGATGCTGGGATTGCGCTCCCATTCCTCCAGCCGCTGGGCGAGGCCCAGGGTCAGGGGCGTGATGGTGGCCTCGTCGTCCACCCCGAGCAGGCGCCGGGCTGCTGGATTGGCCAGCAGCACCTGGTACTCGGCATCGAACACCAGGATGCCGGTACGCATGCGTTCGAGGATCAGGGCATTGAGGGCTTCCAGTTCGGCCACTGCAGTGGCGCGGGTTTCGGCTAGGGCCTGGCTGTCCAGCAGCCGCCGGACCAGGCCCTGTACCAGCAGTGCCGTGGCGAAACAAAGAGTGCCCAGACCTGCCGCCTGCACATAGCCGCTGCCGCTGTCGCCACGGCGTAGGTCCAGGTAGCCGGTCGCCAGCAGCAGGGCGATGGCGGCCAGGGCAGCGATCAGCAGGCCGCGGCGTCCGCGGATCAGGACGTTGGAGACCCCGACGGTCACCACCAGCAGACTGCCCATGCCGCTGGCGATGCCGCCGGCCAGGAAGAACAGGCCGCCTAGGGCGAGGATATCGATCAGTGCCAGGGCGAAGGCGCGACCGCGCAGCAGCCGATGGCCGACCGCGAGCACTACGTTGGTGGCCAGATAGGCCCAGCTGGCCTGACGGAACAGCAGGCCGTCGACGGTGCGCAGCCAGTGCTGATCCAGATCGCTGGAAATCAGCACCACCAGCGCCAGACCGATGACGATGCGATAGAGATGATAGAGCCGCAGGACCGCGTCGGCTCTCAGGATGCCTGGATCAGTTGCGGTGCTCATGCTGCAACCGGCGATGTTCGGCGCTGCAATACCAGCGCTGGCCTTCGCCGTCGGCCAGGGCTCTTTCCTGGGGCACATGCACGCCGCAGTGGGCGCAGCGCACCATGGCATTGGGCGGCAGCGGAGGCGCCTTGGCAGCGGGCTTCTGCGTCTTGCCGCGCCACCAGCGTCTGATCATCCAGAACAGCGCGCCCAGGAGGACGAGCCACAACAGCAGGCGAAGCAGACCCATGGCGATCTCGCAGCGTGAAGGAGGGTGGAGTTTAGCAGGGCCGCCGCAGTGGGTGAGCCCCCCGCAGGGCATCGATTGTCCCGCTTCGCTGCATGCAGGAAAATGCAGCGATGAATCGGGCAAGGAAGAGTGCATGAGTCAGCTGCTGAAGGTCGTGATGGCGCAAGTGAACCTCAAGGTCGGCGACATCCACGGCAATGTGGAACGGATCATCGCCGCGGCCCATGAGGCCCGGGACCGGTTGCAGGGGGATCTCATCGTCTTCCCGGAGTTGTCGCTGTGCGGTTATCCGCCGGAGGACCTGCTGCTGCGTTCGAGCATGCAGCGCCGCATCGAGCAGGGCTTGCAGCGGATCCGCCAGGAGATCGCCGGCATCCATGTGCTGGTGGGCTTTCCCTGGCTGGAAGAGGGGCGGCGTTACAACGCCTGTGCGGTCTATCGCGATGGCGCCGAGCTGGCCTGCTATCGCAAGCAGCAACTGCCCAACTATCAGGTGTTCGACGAAAAACGCTACTTCGAGCCGGGCGACAGTGCCGCCGTGTTCGACTACCAGGGCGTGCCCATCGGCGTCACCATCTGCGAAGACATCTGGTTCGCCGAGCCCATGGCCAAGGCCCGTGCCGCCGGGGCGCGGCTGATGCTCAATCTGAACGCTTCCCCCTTCCATGGCGGCAAGCAGCTGGAACGTGAGGCCGTGGTAGGCGAACGTGCCCGGGAGGGCGGCATGCCGGTGGTCTACGTCAACCAGGTGGGTGGCCAGGACGAGCTGGTATTCGACGGTCATTCCTTCGTGGTCGATGCCCAGGGGCAGGTCAGTCAGCGCGCGCCGGCCTTCGTCGAAGGCCTTTATCCGGTGATCATCGATGCGGCCCTGCAACCGCAGCCGGCCGAACTCGCCCCCGTCGCCTCGCTGGAGGCCAGCGTCTATGACGCCCTGGTGCTCGGGGTGCGCGACTATGTGCGCAAGAGCGGCTTCAAGGGCGTGGTGCTGGGCCTGTCCGGTGGCATCGATTCGGCCCTAGTGCTGGCGGTCGCCGTGGATGCGCTGGGCGCGGAGCAGGTGGAGGCGGTGATGATGCCCTACCACTACACCGCCCAGATCAGCCTGGACGACGCCGAAGCCGAGGCGCGGACGTTGGGAGTGCGCTACAGCGTCTTGCCCATCGCGCCCATGGTCGAGGCCTTCCAGGCGACCCTGGCCGGCGAATTCGCCGGACTCGGGCGGGATACCACCGAGGAGAATCTGCAGGCGCGCTGCCGCGGGACCCTGCTGATGGCCATTTCCAACAAGAAGGGCTATCTGGTGCTCACCACCGGCAACAAGAGCGAGATGGCCGTCGGTTACGCCACCCTCTATGGCGACATGGCCGGTGGCTTCGACGTGCTCAAGGATGTGCCCAAGACTCTGGTGTTCCACCTCTGCGAATACCGCAATCGCGCGGGTGAGGTGATTCCCCAGCGCGTGATCGACCGCCCGCCATCGGCCGAGCTGTCGCCGGACCAGAAGGACGAGGACTCGCTGCCGCCCTATCCGGTGCTCGACGAGATCCTGCGACTGTATGTCGAGCAGGATCTCTCGGCCGTGGACATCGTCGCCGCCGGCTTCGACGAGGAAACGGTGCGCAGGGTGCTGCGCCTGGTGGATCTCAACGAATACAAGCGGCGCCAGGCGGCGGTGGGTGCCCGGGTCACCCAGCGCGGTTTCGGGCGTGATCGGCGCTATCCGATCACCTCGGGCTGGCGCATCGGCGACTAATCCGCCGGTTCTGACGCAATAAAAAAGGGGAAGCCACTGGCTTCCCCTTTTTCCACGTCTGCTGCCGGATCAGTCGAACAGACCAAAGGTCAGGCGGCTGAACCAGGAGCGCTTGGCCGGCGCCGGCGTCGCGCCACCGGCCTTCTCGGCTTCGGCCGGGTCGACGATGCGCAGCTCGGGCGCCAGGTTGTCACGCTCTTCCTGGTACTTGCGCTGGATGTCCTGGCTGGCGCGGGTCTCGCCGGGCGGCAGCGGATCGCTCGGGCGATCGATTAGGCCCAGGGTCGCGCGGGTCAGCCAGGAACGCTGCTGATCCTTGTCGTCCGGCTCGCGCAGCTGGAATTCGCCATCCTTGAGGCTGACGTTGTCCGGGTAGTTGAGCTTGAGGGTTTCCAGGCTGGTGGCCGCCAGGTCGTTCAGACCCAGGTGCTTGTAGGCCTCGGTCATGATTGCCAGGCCGTCACCTACGGACGGGGTGCCCTGGAAGTTCTCGACCACGTAGCGACCGCGGTTGGCGGCGGCCACATAGGCCTTGCGGGTCAGGTAGTAGTGGCCGACGTGGACGTCGTAGGCCGCCAGTAGGTTGCGCAGGTAGACCATGCGCGCCTTGGCGTCCGGGGCGTAGCGGCTGTTGGGGAAGCGGCTGGTGAACTGGGCGAAGTCGTTGAAGGAATCGCGCGCCGCGCCCGGGTCACGCTTGGTCATGTCCAGCGGCAGGAAGCGCGCCAGCAGGCCGCGGTCCTGTTCGAAGGAGGACACGCCCTTCATGTAGTAGGCGTAGTCGACATTGGGGTGCTGTGGATGCAGGCGGATGAAGCGATCCGCCGCCGTGCGCGCCGCCTCGGGCTCGCCATTCTTGTAGTTGGCGTAGATCAGCTCCAGCTGGGCCTGTTCGGCATAGCGGCCGAAAGGATACCGCGACTCCAGGGCCTTCAGCTTGCTGATGGCGTCCGTGTAGCTGCTGTTGGAGATATCGCGCTGAGCCTGGGTATAGAGCTCGCCTTCCGGCAGATTTTCCGGAACCTCGGGCGCTTTCGAGGAGCAGGCGGCGGTGAGGACTAGGCTGGTGACCAGCAGCAGGTGCTTCAATTGCATGGCGGCTTGGATTCCCCGAAACGGTCGGCGGTGCAGGGATGAGCGCGGAGAGCGCTCACCTAGCCTGTGACGGGGCCGGAACCGTCCTGTTATGATGATCGACCCGGAATGCCGGGGCAAAAAAGTTGCCGTATTTAACCACAGGGTCGGGCCGATTCCAAAAGCCCCGCCATTGCCCGCGCAGATCCATGTCCGAATCCATCGTTCTCAATGCCGAAGTCCCCTACGAACTCGGTGGCCAGCGCCTCGATCAAGTCGCTGCCCAGCTGTTCGCCGAACATTCCCGCTCGCGTCTTGCCGCCTGGATCAAGGACGGTAGCCTGACCGTCGACGGCGCCGTGCTGCGTCCGCGTGACTCCGTCCATGGCGGCGCCCAGCTGGCGCTGCGCGCCGAGCGCGAGGCCCAGGGCGAGTGGGTGGCCCAGGACATCGAGCTGGACATCGTCTACGAAGACGATCACCTGCTGGTGCTCGACAAGCCGGCCGGGCTGGTGGTGCATCCGGCCGCCGGCCATGCCGACGGCACCCTGCTCAATGCCTTGCTGCACCATGTACCGGGACTGGAAAGCGTGCCGCGCGCCGGCATCGTCCATCGCCTGGACAAGGACACCACCGGGCTCATGGTGGTGGCCAAGACGCTGGAGGCCCATACCCATCTGGTCGCCCAGTTGCAGGCACGCTCGGTGAGCCGCATCTACGAAGCCGTCGTTGCCGGGGTGATCGTTGCCGGCGGTACCGTTAATGCGCCCATCGGGCGCCATTCCCAGCGTCGTCAGCAGATGGCGGTGATCGCCGGGGGCAAGCCAGCCGTCAGTCACTATCGGGTGCTGGAGCGCTTCCGCGCCTATACCCATACCCGGGTCAAGCTGGAGACCGGCCGTACCCACCAGATCCGCGTGCACATGACCCACGTCGGTTTCCCGCTGGTCGGCGATCCGGTCTATGGCGGTCGCTTCAAGATTCCGCCAGCGACCAACCCGACCCTGATCAAGACCCTGCGCGAATTTCCGCGCCAGGCGCTGCACGCGCGCTTCCTCGAACTGGACCATCCAGTGACCGGTGAACGGCTGCGCTGGGAGTCGCCGCTGCCGGAAGACCTGGTCTGGCTGCTGGATCTGTTGCGCCAGGACCGGGAGTCCTTCGAGTGACAGGCGCCGACTGGCTGCGGCCGGACTGGCCGGCGCCGGTCGGCGTCCAGGCCTGCGTCACCACCCGCATGGGCGGTGTCAGCCAGGCGCCCTTTGACAGTTTCAATCTGGGCACCCATGTCGGGGATGACCCGGCGGCGGTCGCCGAGAATCGTCGACGGCTGGGCGAGGCCCTGGGGTGCCAGCCGGCCTGGCTCGAACAGGTTCATGGCACCGCGGTGGTCGAAGCCGACCCGACCCAGGTGCTGCGTGCCGATGCGGCCTGGAGTGCTACGCCTGGTATTGCCGTGACCATGATGACCGCCGACTGCCTTCCGGCGCTGTTCTGCCGGCGGGACGGTTCCCGCGTCGCGGCGGCCCACGCCGGCTGGCGCGGTCTGGCCGGTGGGGTGCTGGAAGCGGCTGCCGCCAGTCTGGCCGTGCCGCCCGCCGAGGTGCTGGTCTGGCTGGGGCCGGCCATTGGCCCAGCCAGCTTCGAGGTGGGTGTCGAGGTGCGTGAGGCTTTCCTCGCCCAGCACGGTGACGCCGGGCAGTGCTTCGTGGCCAAGGGCGGGGACAAGTACCTGGGCGATCTCTATGCTCTGGCCCGTCTGCGTCTCGCCGCCCAGGGCATCACGGCGGTCTATGGGGGTGGCTTCGATACCTTTGTCGATCACCAGCGCTTTTTCTCCTACCGGCGCGCCTCTCGCACCGGTCGCTTTGCCAGCCTGATCTGGATCAAGCCCTAGGCATTTTTTTGGGATGTCAAGCCTTCCTGGCTTGAATCGTTACGCATCGCCCCTATCTAAAGGTCATTCCCGCGGGTAATCGAAAGCGCCTTCTGCTGCGCCATCCCGCGCTTCAGATAAGGACCTTGCCCATGCGTATAGACCGTTTCACCAGCAAACTGCAGCTCGCCCTGGCGGATGCCCAGTCCCTGGCCGTCGGCCACGACCATCCGGCCATCGAGCCGCTGCACCTGTTTTCCGCCTTGCTCGACCAGCAGGGTGGCTCCATTTCCCCGCTGCTGCGCCAGGTCGGCTTCGACCTTGCCAGCCTGCGCAAGACCCTCGGCGAAGAGCTGGACAAGCTACCCAAGATCCAGAATCCCACCGGCGACGTGAACCTGTCCCAGGACCTGGCGCGCCTGCTCAACCAGGCCGATCGCCTGGCCCAGCAGAAGGGTGACCAGTTCATCTCCAGCGAACTGGTCCTGCTCGCCGCCATGGACGAAAACACCCGTCTCGGCAAGTTGCTGCTGGGGCAGGGCGTTTCGCGCAAGGCGCTGGAGAACGCCATCAACAACCTGCGCGGCGGCGAAGCGGTCAATGACCCCAATGCCGAAGACAGCCGCAAGGCGCTGGACAAGTTCACCGTCGATCTCACCAAGCGCGCCGAAGACGGCAAGCTCGACCCGGTGATCGGCCGGGACGACGAGATCCGCCGCACCATCCAGGTCCTGCAGCGCCGCACCAAGAACAACCCGGTGCTGATCGGCGAACCCGGCGTCGGCAAGACCGCCATCGCCGAAGGCCTGGCCCAGCGCATCATCAACGGCGAGGTGCCCGACGGCCTCAAGGACAAGCGTCTGCTCGCCCTGGACATGGGCGCCCTGATCGCTGGCGCCAAGTTCCGCGGCGAATTCGAGGAGCGCCTTAAAGGCGTGCTCAACGAACTGAGCAAACAGGAAGGGCGCATCATCCTGTTCATCGATGAGCTGCACACCATGGTCGGCGCCGGCAAGGCCGAAGGCGCCATGGATGCCGGCAACATGCTCAAGCCAGCCCTGGCCCGCGGCGAGCTGCATTGCGTGGGCGCCACCACCCTCGACGAGTACCGCCAGTTCATCGAAAAGGACGCGGCCCTGGAGCGGCGCTTCCAGAAGGTGCTGGTGGACGAGCCGAGCGAAGAGGACACCATCGCCATCCTGCGTGGCCTCAAGGAGCGCTACGAGGTGCACCACAAGGTAGCCATCACCGACGGCGCCATCATCGCCGCGGCCAAGCTGTCCCATCGCTACATCACCGATCGCCAATTGCCGGACAAGGCCATCGACCTGATCGACGAGGCGGCCAGCCGTATCCGCATGGAGATCGACTCCAAGCCCGAAGCCCTGGATCGCCTGGATCGCCGGCTGATCCAGCTCAAGGTAGAACGCCAGGCGCTGAAGAAGGAAGAAGACGAGGCGGCGCGCAAGCGACTGGAAAAGCTCGACGAGGACATCGCCCGCCTCGAACAGGAGTACGCCGATCTGGAGGAAATCTGGAAGGCCGAGAAGGCCGAGGTCCAGGATTCCGCCCAGTTGCAGCAGCGCATCGAACAGGCCCGCACCGAGCTGGAGGCTGCTCGCCGCAAGGGTGACCTCAATCGCATGGCCGAGCTGCAGTACGGCACCATTCCCGATCTGGAGCGCAGTCTGCAGATGGTCGACCAGCACGAGAAGCCGGCCAACCAGCTCCTGCGCAACAAGGTCACCGAAGACGAGATCGCCGAGGTGGTTTCCAAGTGGACCGGCATTCCGGTGAGCAAGATGCTCGAAGGCGAGCGCGACAAGCTCTTGCGCATGGAAGAGGCCCTGCACAACCGGGTGATCGGTCAGGACGAGGCGGTCACCGCCGTGGCCAATGCCGTGCGCCGCTCGCGGGCCGGGTTGTCGGATCCCAACAAGCCCAGCGGGTCCTTCCTCTTCCTCGGCCCGACCGGGGTTGGCAAGACCGAGCTGTGCAAGTCGCTGGCGGAATTCCTCTTCGACACCGAGGACGCCATGGTGCGCATCGACATGTCCGAATTCATGGAGAAGCACTCCGTGGCTCGCCTGATCGGCGCACCGCCCGGCTACGTCGGTTACGAGGAGGGCGGCTATCTGACCGAGGCCGTGCGGCGCAAACCCTATTCGGTGGTCCTGCTGGACGAAGTGGAGAAGGCTCATCCGGACGTCTTCAACATTCTCCTGCAGGTGCTCGACGATGGGCGCCTGACCGACAGCCAGGGGCGTACCGTGGACTTCCGCAATGCGGTGATTGTCATGACCTCGAATCTGGGCTCGGCACAGATCCAGGAACTGGTGGGCGATCCCGATGCCCAACGCGCCGCGGTGATGGATGCGGTGGCCAGTCATTTCCGCCCCGAGTTCATCAACCGTATCGACGAGGTGGTGGTGTTCGAACCCCTGGGTCGCGAACAGATCGCGGGGATCGCCGAGATCCAGCTGCAGCACCTGCGGCAGCGCCTGGCTGAGCGCGATCTGCAACTCGAGCTGACGCCGGAGGCCTTGGACAAGCTGGTCGCCGTGGGTTACGACCCGGTCTATGGTGCGCGTCCGCTCAAGCGGGCCATCCAACGCTGGATCGAGAACCCCCTGGCGCAGCGCATCCTGTCGGGTGCCTTCGCGCCAAACACGCGGATCCACGGCAGCGTAGAGGGCGACGAGATCGTCTTCGCCTAGGAAAAGACCGGGTGACCTCAGGGTTGCCCGGCTTTCCGCATAAATTTGTGAAAAAACAGCAGGCTAGGTGTTGACGTCTGTTTCTACTTCCGTAAAATGGCGCACCTCACTTACGGCAAAGCTCGAAAGGCACTGACGTAAGAGGGGTTGGAAGATCGAAATTCCGCGATAGCTCAGTCGGTAGAGCAAATGACTGTTAATCATTGGGTCCCTGGTTCGAGTCCAGGTCGCGGAGCCACTTCCATTCTCGGGGTATAGCGCAGCCCGGTAGCGCGCCTGCTTTGGGAGCAGGATGTCGGGAGTTCGAATCCCCCTACCCCGACCATATTTGGGTCGTTAGCTCAGTTGGTAGAGCAGTTGGCTTTTAACCAATTGGTCGCAGGTTCGAATCCTGCACGACCCACCATTTACCAGGAACCCTCCGCAAGGAGGGTTTTTGCGTTTTGGTGCATTACTTTTTCCTTCGAGATCCAATTTGTGCTGGCAAGGGGCTGATCCCGCCAGTACGCCAGACAAGGCGCGCGCTCGACATCCTTCTGCTTCCATAGGGGTACCGTGAAAAAGTCGCGCCTAGGTTGGCCTGCCTCGCTTCCATCACGTCGCGCTCTATTCCGCTCATCTCTGGCAAACGCCGTCATCCAGGCTGCGTCCCGCGCCTATCAAGGCGATAGCCGGTCATAGCGACCGTCTGAGGCCTTACTACTATCAGGTGAAGTAACGGGTTTTCAGGCGGCGGGAATGCAGTCGAAACGCCTCTCGGGCTTCACGCTTATCGAGGTCTTGATCGTCGTGGCGCTGCTGGGCATCGTCACGGCACTGGCGGCGCCGGGCTTCGCCGGTTTGGTCCAGAGCAACCGCGTCCAGGCGGCAGCGGGAGAATTACAGCGCGCGCTCTATTACGCGCGCAGTGAAGCCATGAGTCGCGGTGTAAATGTCGTCGTCATCACCGATCCGGAGGATGCCAACGGCTGGATGGGCGCGCTGAGGATCACCACGGCCAAGACGGTGGTGCTGCCCACTGCCGAAGTGTTGCGGCAGTACAGCGGGGGACTGGGTAACGGTGTCAACGGAACCGGATCCATGGGCGGTACCCCCCTCACCAGTCTGACCTTCCAACCCAATGGCAGCCTGAAACTCAGCGGTGAAGCCACCATTCGCGTCTGCGCTACCAATGCGCTCACCCAGGGCAAGCAATTCACCCTCAGTCAGGGCGGGGTGCTGACTGTGAGCGACTATGTGCCTAACCGTGCCAGCGCCGTGGGGTGCAGCTAGATGAAGCGCTGGCAAGGGGGGTTCAGCATGATCGAGGTGCTGGTCAGTCTGGTGATCATCTGCATCGGCGTGCTGGGCATGGTGGCCCTGCAGACCCGCAGCGTGGCGCTGTCCCAGGATTCGGTGCAGCGCAGCAATGCCATGGTATTGGCCAACGACCTGCTCGAACTGATGCGCAGCAATCGCGATCAGGTGGTGGCCAGTGACAAGGTCAAGATCGACGGGGCCTATATCAAGCAACCGGGGACCAATTTTCGTATCAGGGCGCTCGATGCCGGCAAGACCTGCCTGACCCGGGATCGCTCTGCGGGAGGTGACACGGTAGCGGGACAGGATCTGGGGTGCTGGTTGAATCAGGTGAAGGCCTTGCTGCCGGTGACGGATGCCTTGATCGCCAGCAGTTTCGCGGTCTGTCCGGCATCCGGTGTACCACCGTTGCCCGCCAGCGATACCACCGGCAACACCACGCCACTCAAGGCCTGCGAGACCACGGCGGTGGCACCGGTAATGGTTGTGGTGGCCTGGCAGGACGTCAGCAACGATTCGCTGAATTGTCCCAAGGGCGTCTGCTACTACGCCTTGCGCTCGGAGCTGTAGGCCATGCTCATCATGTCGCGTGGACAGAAGGGTTTTTCACTCATCGAGATGATGATCGCCCTGACCGTGGGTACCTTCCTGGTGCTGGGCGTGTCGCAGATCTATATCAACAACAAGCGCAGTTTTCTCTTCCAGCAAGGCCAGACCGGCAATCGCAACAATGCCCAGTTGACCTTGCAGGTGCTTGATCGGCAACTGGCGAGAACCGGGTTCCGCGCCAACATTCGCAATCAGAGCACCTTGTCGTCGGCGTTTCCCGCCATCAATGCCGTAGCGGACAACGATGGTGTCAGCTGTCCCGCCTTTGACGCGGGCGTCACCTTCGCTGCCACTACGGACAATGTCGACGCGCCTACCGGCGTCTGCATCCGCTATCAAGGTGCGCTGGACAACAAGGACCTGGATTGCCTGGGCAACGTCATTCCCCGGGTCAATCTCAATGTCGGCGGCAATGTCCTGCTCAAGCTGCGTTATACCGCCGGCGCGACACCCGGTGCCGGTACCTTGAGCTGCACCGTTTGGAGCGAGCAGTCCGGGGCTCTGACACGCAAGGGCAGCGCGGTGCTGGTGCAGGGGCTGCAAGATTTTCGCTGGTCTATCCCGTTGAAATCCGATGT
Organism: Pseudomonas sp. HUK17; assembly: GCF_001566765.1. NCBI lineage: Bacteria > Pseudomonadati > Pseudomonadota > Gammaproteobacteria > Pseudomonadales > Pseudomonadaceae > Pseudomonas > Pseudomonas sp. HUK17. The sequence continues at coordinate 200,226 of NZ_LSMW01000005.1, read as the reverse complement.
GCAGAAGGCCAGCAGCGCGGCGGTGCGCTATGCGGCGCTGCTCAGCACCACCGAGGCACTCACGAGCGATGTCGCCAGTAACGCCGCCGCCAATTGGAAGACGCTGACGGGCCGGCAGATCGATGACGCGAGTCGACCAATGCAGATGCTGCAGAGCACCGTCATGCTGAGGAATCTCGCGCTATGAAAGCCTACCGCCGTCCTGGGCAGCGGGGTGCGACCTTGTTGATCGCCCTGGTGATGTTGCTGCTGCTTTCGCTATTGGCCGCCTCGAGCATGCGTCAGACCTTGCTGCAGGCCCGCAGTGGTGGCGCGGCGCTGGAAAACACCCAGGCCTTCAATGCGGCGGAGGCAGCGCTACGGGAGGGGGAGCGCCGCCTGGTCGCTCTCAGTCAACAGCCTTCCTTCACTGCCTTCAGCGCCGGTTTTGCCAGCTGCACGGAAAGCGTGCCAGCCGTGCGGAGCGCGTTCGCCAAGGCACAGACCGGTGATCTTTGCATCCTGACCAAGGCCAGTGATCTCAGCACCAGTATCCTGACCCAGACCTGGGCGGCCACCGCCTTGCAGGTGACTGGAAGTGCGCCCACAACCCGTACGGTCGCCTATCGCGGCTCCGATGGCAGCGCTTCTTTCAGCCAGACGCCGCGCTGGGTGGTGACCGCCATGGGGAGTAGCTCGGTCGATGTGTCTGCACCGGCCACCAACCTGTTCCGCATCACCGCCGTCGCCCAGGATCGAGGCCGGCGCTTCCCGGTGATCCTGCAGAGCGTCGTCGCCCTGGAGGTGCCATGAGTCGAGCCGTATCAGGCCTTGGGGCGCTGACCCTGCTCCTGACCTTCGCTGCGCCAGCCGCTCAAGCCGCGGCGCTGAATCTCAGCCAGCAGCCGCTGTTCCTGACCAACAGCATCGGTCCCAATCTGTTCGTCACCCTGGACAACTCCACCAGCATGCAGATGGCGGTGGTGCCGGATGCGTCCAATACCAAGGAAATCAGGCCTACAAGGCGCGCCAAATCAGCGGCCTTCAACAGCCTGTATTACAACCCGGCCATTACCTATCCAGCGCCTTATGCCGTGAGCTATAGCAACTCCGGAGGGCTGGTTCGTACCCGCCTGGCCACCAGTTTTACTAGCGCCTACGTCAATGGCTTTCGCCCTAGCTTGGGTAGCGTGAATCTGGCGAGCGACTACCGGGTGAGCTGGGGTTACAACCCGAACATCGTCACAACCGATCCCAATGTCGCGCGCGGGACAACCTATGATCTTCCCGGATTGCAAAACAACAGTGCCAGCGTCCTGGCGGAAAATCCTAGTCTAGATTTCAACGCCGGAACCTATCGGGGTACCAGTTCGGTTCGGACGAATCTGACGGCGACTAGTATCTTGTTCGCCGACAGTTTCACCGAGACCATTAATGGCGTTTCCGTGAATATCACGGACCCTTCGATCCTGCAGAGCATTCTGACACCCGCCAGAGGCTGTTCGGCGACCATTGCCGATCCTGCTTACAGTGCCGTGACCTGCACTAGAAACATCGTCTACGGCGGTCCGCTAAGCGGCATCCTCGTTTCTTCACTTTCTTATACGATTACCGCAACGGTTGCCAACACAGTTACCAGTACACCGGCCTACTATTATCTTTACGACACCAGCCTCAATGCGTGCGTGCCGGTCAACAAGGACAACGACGGTTGTTATCGAAGGGCATTCGTCAGCGCTACCTCGGGGCCCAATGGCACGGACGAGCGGCAGAACTTCGCCAACTGGTATTCCTTCTATCGTAGCCGAGCGCTGGCTGCGCAGACGTCGACCAATCTGGCGCTGGCGGACGCCTCGGAGAATATCCGGCTTGGCTGGCAGGCATTGGGCACCAGTGACAGCTGCATTCTGGTAACCGCCAATGCCAACTGCCGCGGCATTAGCAACTCCAGTTCCACGACCTATGACAACCGGCTGAGGCCCTTCACCGGGGCGCACCGGGCCGCCTTTTTCACCTGGCTGGGCGACGTCTACTACAACCAGAGTACGCCCTTGCTGCAGGCGGTCGCCCGTGTCGGCGAGTTGCTCAAGACCACAGGCAGTGAAAGTCCCTATGCCTTCCAACCTGGCAACAGCGAAGCGCCGGTCTATGGCTGTCGGGCCAGCTACAGCCTGGTGGTGACCGACGGTATCTGGAATGCGGCTTTCGCTTCGAGCAACGTGGATGGTAGCGCTGCTACCTTGCCGGATGGCCAGCAGTATTCCCCACAGGCGCCGTTTCAGGACACCACGGCCAATACCCTGGCGGATCTTGCCTTTCTCTATTGGCGTACCGATGCCCAGCCCAATCTCGATAACAAGGTGCCTCCCTATAACACCACCACCAGCGACGAGAAGCAGGGCAGTCGGACCCTTTCGCCCTATTGGAATCCGCGCAATGACCCCGCCACCTGGCAGCACCTGACCGGCTTCTATGTCGGTATCGGACTGAGCAGCGCCCTGGTCAATCCGGCCTGGGGCGGGGACACCTTTTCCGGAGGCTATTCCGGGTTGGCGGCCGGTACCACGCGCTGGCCAGTGTCCGGCGCGGACAATTCGGTCAATCAGAACAACGTCTATGATCTCTGGCACGCGGCGATCAATTCCCGGGGTGAGTTCTTCAGTGCCGAAAACGCTAGCGATCTCATCAGCTCCCTCGGCAAGGTGATCACCCGGATCAATCAATCCACCAGTGTCGGCGCCAGCCAGACCCTATCCCCAACCCAGGTGGGAGATACCACCTCGCTCTATACCTATGAGCCCTCCTTTTCCAGTACCGACTGGAGCGGGGATGTCATCAAGTATCAACGCACTGCCACGACCAAGACCCGCATCTGGAGTGCGGCTCAGCAGCTCGATAGCCGGTTTGTCGCGGGCAATACCGCTTTTGCCGCTCGAAAGATCTATATGGCCAAGGGCGGCACGCTGATTGATTTTGCCTGGGCCAATCTGAACGTTGATCAACAGATCAGCCTCAATCGAACATCGGGCGGCGCTACCGATACCTACGGCAGTCGCCGTGTGGACTATCTGCGTGGAGATCGCAGTCTGGAAGCGCCGAATGCGACGCCCTCGTTCCGACCGCGTAACCATGTTCTGGGGGATATCGTGAATTCCTCGCCGGCGGTAGTAGACATGCCCAGCAGTCCCATCGCCTTGATGAATGCCATGGTCGGTGACAATTCCTATGCCACCTTTCGCACCGCCAACCTCGCTCGTGAGCGCCGTATTTACGTCGGCGCCAACGACGGCATGCTGCATGCCTTCAACGATCAAGGGCAGGAGGTCTATGCCTTCGTTCCCAGCGCGGTCATTGGTAATCTCACCCGGCTTACCGAGCGCAGTTATACCGGCGGCGGACATCAATCCTATGTCGATAACACGCCGGTGATAGGTGAGGCCTACCTTGGTGGTGCCTGGCGTACGGTTTTGATCGGGACGTTGAGGGGGGGAGGGCAGAGCATCTTCGCCCTGGACATCACCAATCCCAATGTCCCGGTACTGCTGTGGGAAAAGTCCGCAGCCGATCCCGATTACAAAGACCTGGGCTTCACCTATGGCCAGCCGGTCATTACGCGCTTGCACACGGGCAGTTGGGGCGTGGTGGTGAGCAACGGCTACAACAGCGCTCAGGACAATGCCGTGCTGTACGTGATGAACCTCGCTGACGGTAGCCTGGTGAAGGCGTTGCCTGCTAGCGACAATCTCGCCACGCCTAACGGGCTGGGTTCACCCTTCGTGGCTGACGTCGATGGCGATTTGATCGCCGATTACGCCTATGCCGGTGATCTGCGCGGAAATCTTTGGCGCTTCGATCTGATAGGCACTTCCTTGACCGCGTCTGCGACCAGGGACAATTTTCGTGTGGCCTTTGGCGGTCGACCGCTGTACACCGCTCGGGCCAGCAGCCTGGCACCAGGCACTACCAACCTGGTCCAGCCGATCACCGCCAGTCCGTTGGCGGTTACCCACCCCAGTGGCACGGGGCACCTGGTGCTGTTCGGAACTGGCAAGTACCTCGAGGTCAACGATGCCATCGCCAATACCAGCAAGGCCATGACCCTCTACGGTATCTGGGATCGGCAGACCGATGGTTCGCCAGCGGGCAGTACGCCGCTACTGACTACGGCCAATCTCCAGCAGCAGACCCTGGGTACCGATCAACGCATCAGCTATACCAGCTCCGCCGGTTCCAGTGCCAGCAGCACCGCGAACACCGTTTCCACCACGGCGGTGAACTATGACCCTGTCACGGCTGCTAACGGCAAACAGGGCTGGTACCTCAATCTGCCGCTGAACGGCGAGTTGGTGATCAATAAGCCCCAGCTGTTCAGCGGCGCGCTGTTGATGAGCTCTTTGATACCCAGCACCGACGCCTGTACCGCTGGTGTCACCACCTACCTCTATGCTGTGGATCCCTATACCGGTGGCAGCAACAGGGGGCTGTTCAACCTTGGACTGGATACGGTCTATGGGCGCTTCCAGATGGATGGTTTGCTGGGAGGGATCGTGCCCTTCGTCTATGGCGATGGCACCTTCAGCATGGAGGGCACCTTGGCCGATTCCGCGATCTATGGCAGCGATACGCCGCCCAGAGATGGAAAAGGCGGTAATTTAAGTCCTAGCCGCCGCCAGACCTGGCGTGTCATCACCAATCAGGACTATCCCGATCCTTAGGAATCGAGAACTCATGAAAAAGCCCGGCACTAGGCCGGGCTTTTTCATGGAACGGTGCGTCTCAACGCGCGTAGGTCAGCAGCACGTCGCCCGGGATCTGGAAGTCCACCGACATCATCACGCTCAGGGCGGTGATGGCGATGATGGAGAACCCAAACAGCTTGCGTGCCCACTGCACGTCGTTCTCGGCCTGATAGCCCATGAAGGCCAGGCGCAGCCACCAGGCACCGATCACGGCGGCCACCGCCAGGTAGACATAGCCGGCATAGCCAAGCACGGTCAACAGCAGGGTGGCGGCCAGGAAGGCTACGGTGTACCAGACGATGTGACGCTTGGTCACCGAGATACCCTTGGCCACTGGCAGCACCGGAATCGAGGCCGCGGTGTAGTCCTTGAGACGGAAGATGGCGATAGCGTAGGAGTGTGGCATCTGCCAGAGGCAGAAGATCAGCAGCAGCACCGCGGCGCCGCTGTCGAACTGGCCGCTGGCGGCGCAGTAGCCGATCACCGGCGGAGCGGCACCGGACAGGCTGCCGACCAGGGTACCGTGGACCGAGGTGCGCTTGAGCCAGAGGCTGTAAAGCCCCACGTATACCACGAAACCCATCACCGCGAAGGCGGTGGCGACCAGATTGGTCGCCACGTACAGCAGCCCCACCCCGGCCAGGCCGAGGAGGGTGGCATAGGCCAGCGCCACCTTCGAGGAGATCGTGCCCTGTACCAGGGCACGATTGCGGGTTCTTTCCATCTTCTGATCGATGTCCATATCGATCACGTTGTTGAACACACAGCCGGAAGCAATGACCAACGACACCCCGATAGCCGTCGCCAGCAGCAACAGCGGGTCGATGCTCCCTTTGGAAGCCAGGAAGAACCCGCCGGCAACCGAGATCAGGTTGCCGAAGATGATGCCCGGCTTGGTCACGAGAAGGTACTTCTTGATCATCACGTCGGCCCGGTTCAGTGGATCATCATGTTGTGGTGCATGTGGTACATGATCCACAGGGATCCCACGACCAAGATACCGACGATGACCACGGTGAAACCAAAGGAGATCACGTTCCAACGCTGCTCTTCGGAGGTGTTCAGGTGCAGGAAGAAGTACAGGTGCACCAGCAGCTGTATCACCGCCATGATCACCACGATCGCCAGGGTCGCGCCCTTGGAGAAGGTGGGGAACATCACCAGGCCGAAGGGAATGACCGTCAGGATGACCGACAGGATGAAGCCGACCATGTAGCTCTTGAAAGTGCCATGGCTCTCGGCGGTATGCCCGTGGGCATTATGATCGTGCGCCATTACAGAACCCCCATCAGATAGACGATGGTGAAGACGAAGATCCAGATGATGTCCAGGAAGTGCCAGAACAGGCTCAGGCACGACAGGCGGGTCACGTTGGTGGTGGTCAGACCCTTGGAAGAGATCTGCAGCATCAACACGATCATCCAGATCAGACCCGAGCTCACGTGCAGACCGTGGGTGCCGACCAGCGCGAAGAACGACGACAGGAAGGCACTGCGATCCGGACCCCAGCCCTCATGGATCAGGTGGTTGAACTCATAGAGCTCCATGCCGATGAAGCCGGCACCGAACAGCCAGGTGACCGCCAGCCACCCCAGGACGCCGCCCTTGCTGCCCTTGTGCTGGGCGATCATGGCGAAACCGTAGGTGATACTGGAGAACAGCAGCAGGAAGGTTTCGACCAGCACGAACGGCAGTTGCACGATGTCGTGATGGGTCGGGCCGCCCGCATAGGCGTTGCTCAGCACTGCATAGGTCGCGAACAGGGTTCCGAACAGGATGCAGTCGGTCATCAGGTAGGACCAGAAACCGAAAGTGGTCAAGGATCCCGCGTCGTGGTGCCCATGCTCCTCGGCATGGGCGACTTCGTTATGCATAACTTGATTCGCCATTGGTTAGGCCTGCTTCAATTTCGCCAGGGACTGAATGCGTGCGTTTTCAATGCGCGCCACTTCTTCCGCCGGTACGTAGTAATCGGTGTCTTCGTCGTAGCTACGGATAACGAAGGCGACGATCGAACCCACGAAGCTAGCGATGGCCAGCCACCAGATGTGCCAGATCAGAGCGAAGCCAAGCGCCAGGGCGAACAGGCTGATCACGATGCCAGCAGCGGTATTGCGCGGCATGTGGATCTGCTTATAGTCCGCATCCTTCTTCTCGGTGATGCCTTTTTCCTTCATGCCCCAGTAGGCGTCGATGTCGTGCACTTCCGGTACTTCGGCGAAGTTGTAGAAGGGCGGCGGCGAGGAGGTCGACCATTCCAGGGTACGGCCATCCCACGGATCGCCCGTCACGTCCACGTTCTCCGGCAGATTGCGATCGCGGATACTGACGTAGAACATCCACAGTTGGCTCAGGATGCCGAGGGCGATGATGCCGGCGCCGATGGCGGCGGTCACCAGGAAGGGGTGCCAGTCGGGGTTGTCGTAGTGGTTCAGACGACGGGTCATACCCATGAAGCCCAGCATGTACAGCGGCATGAAGGCGACATAGAAACCGATCAGCCAGCACCAGAAGGCCTGCTTGTTCAGCTTCTCGTTCAGCTTGAAGCCGAAGACCTTCGGGAACCAGTAGATCATGCCGGCGAAGTAGCCGAACACGGCGCCGCCGATGATCACGTTGTGGAAGTGAGCGATCAGGAACAGGCTGTTGTGCAGCACGAAGTCGGCACCCGGTACCGCCAGCAGGACGCCGGTCATGCCGCCGATGCTGAAGGTCACGATGAAGCCCAGGGTCCAGAGCATCGGCGAGGTGAACTGGATGCGACCCTGGTACATGGTGAACAGCCAGGTGAAAATCTTCACACCCGTCGGGATCGCAATGATCATGGTCGCGATGCCGAAGAAGGCGTTGACGTTAGCGCCCGAGCCCATGGTGAAGAAGTGGTGCAGCCAGACGATGAAGGACAGCACAGTAATGGCTACCGTGGCCCAGACCATCGAGACGTAGCCGAACAGACGCTTCTTGCTGAAGGTGGAGGTCACTTCCGAGAACACGCCGAAGGCCGGCAGGATCAGGATGTATACCTCGGGGTGGCCCCAGGCCCAGATCAGGTTGGTGTACATCATCTGGTTGCCGCCAGCTTCCGCGGTGAAGAAGTGGAAGCCCAGGTAACGGTCCAGGGTCAGCAGTGCCAGGGTCACGGTCAGGATCGGGAAGGCCGCCATGATCAGGATGGCCGTACACCAGGAGGTCCAGGTGAAGATCGGCATGCGCATCAGGGTCATGCCCTTGGTGCGCATCTTCAGCACGGTCACGAAGAAGTTGACGCCGGTCAGGGTCGTACCGATACCGGAGAGCTGAAGCGCCCAGATGTAGTAGTCCATCCCTACGCCTGGACTGTACTGGATGCCTGACAGCGGCGGATAGGCCACCCAGCCGGTCGCGGCGAACTCGCCCACGAACAACGACATCATGATCAGCACGGCGCCGGCCACGAACAGCCAGAAGCTCAGCGAGTTCAGGAAGGGGAAGGCCACGTCGCGGGCACCGATCTGCAGCGGTGTCACCACGTTCATCAGGCCGGCCACGAAGGGCATCGCCACGAAGAAGATCATGATCACGCCGTGGGCGGTGAAGATCTGGTCGTAGTGATGGGGTGGCAGGTAGCCCTCGGCGCCGCCGGAGGCGATGGCCTGCTGGCTACGCATCAGGATGGCATCGGAGAAGCCACGGAGCAGCATGATCAGGGCGACGATGAAGTACATCACGCCGATCTTCTTGTGGTCGACGGTGGTCAGCCACTCTTTCCAGAGGTAGCCCCACTTGCCGAAGTAGCTGAGTGCCCCGATGAGCGCCAGGCCACCCAGGGCGACCACGACGAACGTCACGAGAATGATCGGCTCGTGATACGGAATATCCGCGAGAGTTAATTTACCGAACATGACTTATTCCTCGGTACCGTGTTGACCGCCGTGCTGGCTCATGTCCATCACGTGATCGGTCTGCTTGCTGAAGTCGGACTTCATGAACTTCTTGATGACCGTTCTGAACAGATCCGGCTCGACCGTCGAGTAGTAGGCGACCGGCTGCTTCTCGCTGGGCTTGGCCAGCTCGGTGTAGCTCGCCTGGTCCAGGGTCTTGCCACCCGACTGCTTGACCTTGTTGACCCAGGCGTCGAAATCACCGGCGGTGGGTACCGCGTGTACGGCGAAGATCATGTCGGAGAAGCCGGCGCCGCTGTAGTTGGCCGAGCGACCTTCGAATTCGCCGGGATGATCGGCGATCAGGTGCAACTGGCTCTGCATGCCGGACATGGCGTAGATCATGCCGCCCAGGGCCGGGATGGACAGGGTGTTCATGACCGACTCGGAGGTGATCTTGAACTGCACCGGACGATTGACCGGGATGGCGATCTCGTTCACCGAGGCGATGCCCTGCTCGGGATAGATGAACAGCCATTTCCAGTCCATCGAGACCGCTTCGATCACCAGCGGCTGCTCGGGATGATCCAGCGGCTTGAAAGGATCCAACTCGTGGGAGGTCTTCCAGTTCAGGATGCTCAGGAACACCACGATGGCCAGGGGGACCAGCCAGACCACGGCTTCGATCTTGTAGGAGTGAGCCCAGTTCGGGGTGTACTTGGCGTCCTTGTTGGTCGCGCGGTACTTCCAGGCGAACAGGAAGGTCATCACGATGACCGGGATCACCACGATCAGCATGAGGCCGAACGCTGTGTAGATGAGGTTGCGTTCTTGCACGCCGATGGAGCCTTTCGGATCCAGCAGCACGGCGTCGCACCCGCTGAGCAGCAGCGCGGCGGCACCGGCCAGAAGCCAACCGGTTGGTTTTAGATACTTCGTTAGTTTCATCTCACGACCTCAGTAGAGCGGCTCATCGTGGTTATTCTCTCAACGTGCCTGTCGCCAGCCTCATGCTCCGCAACGGACAGGCATCCGTGCGGCAGGCTGATGGATTGCAGAAATTGCGGGATTTCGCAGCGCGGTATGGTGCCACAGAGGGGCTGGATATTCGACCCTTTGGTCAGCCGCTGTTCAGGTGTTGTCGGTCGTCGAGAAAGCCGAAAACAGGCGGGGTAAGGCACTGTCATGCGCTGGGTAAGAGTAGTCGAGGGTTGCGGAGTCGCCAGTTCTCGGAGCAGGTAACGGGCTGCTCGAAGGCAGGGGGAGCAACTGGCAAGCGACCCAGGAAGGCGCGGCCCAAGGCGGCTAAAGCCTTGAAGGCTTTGGAAAGATAAGGAGAAGACGACGCGGAAGGATGGTGCCGGAGATAGGAGTCGAACCTACGACCTTCGCATTACGAATGCGCTGCTCTACCAACTGAGCTACACCGGCACGAAGCTTTCAATGATAAGACTTCGGTTATCTGCTATGCAAGCCTGGTCGCTGCCCCCGTGCGACGGCCTGTGGCGATGTGTCGCACTGCTGCCTGCCCCGGATTTTGCGATCCGCCAATGTCTCGCGACCTGACGCGATTTTTGGGAGTAGATGTCAGTGGTCAGGAACGAAGTCTATCTGGGAAACCTTTGCCGAAGTCGTCATACCTAATTCTTCGCGGATCCAGCCTTGCCGCAGCTTCGCCCCACCCATACTGCAAGCTGATAGCTGCCCATGCGGAGAGCCACGATGACCGATTACTCCCTCACCCGTCGTAATGTCCTCGTCGGCTCCGCCGCGGGGCTAGCCGCTGCGGCTTCAGGCGCTGCCGTCGCCCAGGAAGGCAGCAGCGCGACCCGTCCCGCCAAGCCGCTACAGGACCCGCGCACCAAGTACACCCGCGAGCCCTTCAAGGAGCAGCGCCAGGAGTGGCCGGCGCTGACCAGCAGGATGGAGCCGCGCCCCGATCATGGCGAGACCAGCTATCACGGCGCGGGTCGCCTGGCCGGGCGCAAGGCCCTCATCACCGGCGGCGACAGCGGCATCGGTCGCGCCGTGGCCATCGCCTTCGCTCGCGAGGGGGCAGATGTGGCCATCAACTATCACCCCTCCGAAGAATCCGACGCCCAGGAAGTGGTCAAGCTGATCCAGGAGGCCGGGCGCAAGGCCATCACCCTGCCGGCCGATATCCGTACCCAGGAGGCTTGCGAAGAGGTCGTGAGCAAGGCCATCCAGCAACTCGGTGGCCTGGATCTCTTGGTGAACAACGCGGCCTACCAGCAGAGCAAGGCCGACATCCTTGAAATAACCGACGAGCAATTCGACCGGACCTTCAAGACCAACGTCTATCACGTCTTCCGCTTCAGCAAGGCCGCCATCCCGCACCTGCCGCCGGGCGCCAGCATCATCAATACCGTCTCGGTGAATTCCTACGATCCTGGTGAAGAGCTGATCGATTACGCCTCGACTAAAGCCGCCATCCTCAATCTCACCAAGGGCATGGCCAAACAACTGGCGAAGAAGGGCATCCGCGTCAACGCCGTGGCACCGGGTCCGGTATGGACACCGCTGCAGGTGGCTGGCGGGCAATTGGAAGGGCAGATGAAGGCGTTTGGGCAGGACACGCCGCTAGGTAGGGCAGGGCAGCCGGCGGAGTTGGCGGGGCTCTATGTGGCGCTGGCGGAAGAGGATGCGAGTTTTAGTACGGGGACGGTGGTAGGGGCGTTTGGGGGGAAGGGGATGCCGTGAAGACGTTTGAATTATAGGGAAGTATGACGTTAGAAGTTAATTTTTTTAAACTAAGATGAGCCTCATTCGGCTCATCTTAGTGCCGCATCTGTTTATTTAGCTATTGCCAGCAGCAGCTGCAGGAGTGGTGGCGCCAGTAGAACGGCACTCAGAAGGTACATACTTGGCATTTGTATCTTTGTCTACAGTGCATGCCCACTGAATTGCATCTGTCGGTACCTTTCCTGCTTCAAGAGCATTTCCAGCAGATTTTGGAGTAAGAGTTAGCACGACGCTTTGTGCTTTAGGTTGGTAGGTAATTTTGATTACACCTGAAGTGTCTGTTATTGCAATGCCTTTTACGTTTGCTGTTTCTGCCGGTGGAGTATAGCCAGTGCCAAGAGCAGCAGAGCCAGCATTAGCATTTTCAACTACAGTAAGTTTTGCAGGAGAGGCTAGGGTCAATCCCTCAGAAATTCGGGCTCGCACGGTGTAATCTTGGTAAGCAGGAATAGCAACTGCCGCCAAAATACCAATGATCGCGACAACGATCATCAGTTCGATCAGGGTAAAACCTTTTTGAGTTCTCATTCTAAATCTCCGAGGTTGGATCAGGCCAACGTGCCTGTCAGGACTTAAGCATAGGCCGTGCCAAAGAAAAATGGCGACTGCAGCACGTTTTCTTCGCGATGGGTGTCAACAAAGGGGCAGGTGATGACAAAAAATGTCAGCTGTCTGGCGCCATTTTGCGGGCGCCTCGGTGGGTGCTATAACGCCTGCTGTAGCCACAGGTAGGAAAGACGATGAACGAGACGGTGATGCTGTCAGGGCTGGCGCGGCAGTTGGTGGATGCGCAGTTGCTGGCGGAAGCGGCGGCCCAGCAGGCGGTGGTCAAGGCCAAGCAGGCCAAGGTGCCGCTGGTGACCTATCTCGTTCAGCAGCGGCTGGTGCAGAGCCGGCCTCTGGCCGAATTGGCTGCTCAAGAGTTCGGCGTGCCCTTTCTTGATCTCGCGGCTATCGACAAGGAGCAGCTACCCAAGGACATCGTCAACGAGAAGCTGATGCAGCAGCATCACTTCCTGCCTTTGAGCAAAAGAGGCAACAAGCTTTTCATCGCGCTTTCCGATCCTACCAACCAGCAGGCCATCAATGATGTGTCCTTTGGCAGCAAGCTAGCCGTCGAGGTTGTGCTGGTCGAGGACGACAAGCTGCACCAAGCCATTGAGCGATATCTGGACACCGGCACGGGTGGCCTAGACCTAGGCGATATCGATCTTGATCTGGAAGCCGATGGCGGCGAGCGGCCGCAGGAAGCCGTAGCCGGTACCGACGCCGACGATGCGCCCGTGGTGAAGTTCGTCAACAAGATGCTGCTCGATGCCATCAAGAAGGGGTCGTCCGACCTGCACTTCGAGCCCTATGAAAAGATGTACCGGGTGCGCTTCCGCACTGACGGCGTCCTCCACGAGGCGGCGCGGCCGCCGGTACAACTGGTGTCACGGATCTCGGCGCGGCTCAAGGTGATGTCCAATATGGATATCTCCGAGCGGCGCAAACCCCAGGATGGTCGGGTCAAGCTGAAGGTATCCAAAACCAAGTCCATCGACTTCCGCGTCAACACCTTGCCCACCCTTTGGGGCGAGAAGATTGTGATGCGGATTCTGGATTCCTCCAGTGCCCAGATGGGGATCGATGCCCTGGGCTACGAGGATGTGCAGAAAGAGCTTTACCTGCAGGCGCTCAAGCAGCCACAGGGAATGATCCTGGTGACCGGGCCGACCGGTTCGGGCAAGACGGTCTCCCTCTATACCGGTCTCAATATCCTCAATACCGAAGACATCAATATTTCCACTGCCGAGGATCCGGTGGAGATCAACCTGGAAGGCATCAACCAGGTCAACGTCAATCCTCGTCAAGGACTCGACTTCTCCCAGGCGCTGCGGGCCTTCCTGCGTCAGGATCCTGACGTGATCATGGTCGGTGAGATTCGGGATCTGGAAACGGCGGAGATCGCCATCAAGGCAGCCCAGACCGGTCACATGGTGATGTCGACCCTCCACACCAACAGCGCGGCGGAAACCTTGACGCGTCTGCGGAACATGGGGGTGCCCGCCTTCAACCTGGCAACCTCGGTCAACCTCATCATCGCCCAGCGGCTGGCGCGCAAGCTGTGCAACAAGTGCAAGCGAGTCCATGAAGTGCCGCGTGAGGCTCTCTTGGCCGAAGGATTTCGCGAGGAAGAGGTTGGTAGCTTTACTCTCTACCAACCTATTGGCTGCGAGGACTGCAATGCCGGTTATCGCGGACGCGTGGGTATCTATGAGGTAGTGAAGGTCACCCCGGCGCTGCAGCAGATGATCATGGAGGAGGGCAACTCCATCGAGATTGCGGCGCGGATGCGGAAAGAGGGCTTCAATGATCTGCGGCGGTCGGGACTGGTGAAGGCGATGCAGGGGATTACCAGTCTGGAAGAGATCAATCGGGTGACCAAGGACTGATGGTTTTCCCTCACCCTAGCCCTCTCCCAGAGGGAGAGGGTACTTGATCAGAGCGGCGGTTGTTGACCGCGCATAAGGCCTCAGCATCACAGGGCAACTCCGGCATATGGCGCGATGCTTGCCTCTAAAGCCACAACCCGCTCTGCACAGAGCATTCTTTTGACAGGTCCGCCAAGGCGGGCCGAGTCTTTGACGAGTCAAGGCCATGGCCGATAAAGCTATCAAGATGGGCAGCTTCACCTGGGAGGGGACCGATCGCAAAGGGACCAAGGTGAAGGGTGAGATGACGGGCTTGAATCCTGCGTTGATCAAGGCGCAGTTGCGTAAGCAGGGGATCAACCCGACCCGGGTGCGCAAGAAATCGGTGTCGCTATTCGGCAAGGGCAAGAAGATCAAGCCCATGGATATCGCCCTGTTCACCCGGCAGCTGGCGACCATGATGAGCGCAGGTGTGCCCCTGCTGCAGGCCTTCGACATCATTGGCGAAGGCTTCGACAATCCCAACATGCGCAAGATGGTGGACGACATCAAACAGGATGTCGCCGCGGGTAACAGTCTGGCCAACTCCCTGCGCAAGCAACCCCAATACTTCGACGATCTCTATTGCAACCTGGTGGACGCTGGCGAGCAATCCGGTGCCCTGGAGACCTTGCTGGATCGAGTGGCCACTTACAAGGAAAAGACCGAGGCGCTGAAAAAGAAGATCAAGAAGGCCATGACCTATCCGGCGGCGGTGATCGTCGTTGCGGTGATCGTCTCGGCCATTCTGTTGATCAAGGTAGTGCCTCAGTTCCAGTCGGTGTTCGAGGGTTTCGGTGCTCAGTTGCCGGCGTTCACGCTCATGGTCATCGCCATTTCCGAGGTCTTGCAGGAATGGTGGTTGCTGGTACTGGGCGGGCTCTTCGTATTGGCTTTCGTCCTGCGGCATTTCTATAAGAAATCGGAGAAGTTCCGCGACGCGGTCGACCGTGGACTGCTGAAAATCCCGTTGATCGGCTCCATTCTCTATAAATCGGCCATTGCCCGTTATGCCCGCACGCTGGCCACCACCTTCGCGGCCGGTGTGCCGCTGGTGGATGCTCTCGACTCGGTGGCGGGTGCGACCGGCAACGTGGTGTTCCGCAATGCCGTGGAGAAGATCAAGGGCGATGTCTCCACCGGCATGCAGCTCAACTTCTCCATGCGTACCACCGGGGTGTTCTCGTCCATGGCCATCCAGATGACGGCCATCGGCGAGGAGTCCGGTTCCCTGGACGAGATGCTGTCCAAGGTCGCGACCTTCTATGAAGACGAGGTCGACAACATGGTCGACAACCTCACCACCCTGATGGAGCCGATGATCATGGCGGTTCTGGGGGTCTTGGTGGGTGGTCTGATCATTGCCATGTACCTGCCCATCTTCCAGCTCGGCTCGGTGGTCTGATGGCGCTGCTGGAGTTCTTGGCCGGCGCGCCGCTGGCCGCGACGCTGTGCGCGCTGATCCTGGGGCTGCTGGTGGGCAGCTTTCTCAATGTGGTGGTCTATCGCCTGCCGGTGATGCTGAGACGCGACTGGCAGGCGGAGGCGCGTGAGGTGCTGGAGCTGCCGGCCGAGCCGGAAGTGGCGCCTTTCAACCTGGCGCGACCCGCTTCCCGCTGCCCCCATTGCCAGCGTGCCGTGCGGCCTTGGGAAAATGTGCCGGTGCTGAGTTATCTGCTCCTGCGCGGTCGTTGCAAGGGCTGCCAGGCGACGATCAGCCTGCGCTATCCGCTGGTGGAGTTGGCCTGTGGACTGCTGTCGGCTTGGGTCATCTGGCACCTAGGCGTGACCTGGCAGGGTGGAGCCTTTCTGCTGCTGACCTGGGGGCTGCTGGCGGCCAGTCTGATCGATGCCGATCATCAGCTGTTGCCGGACGTGATCGTTCTGCCGTTGCTGTGGCTGGGCCTGATCGCCAATCAGTTTGGCCTGTTCACCACCCTCGGCGATGCCGTCTGGGGGGCGGTGGCGGGCTATCTGAGTCTCTGGCTGGTATTTCAGTTGTTCCGCCTGGTGACCGGCAAGGAAGGCATGGGCTATGGCGACTTCAAGCTGCTGGCCCTGCTCGGCGCCTGGGGCGGTTGGCAGATCCTGCCGCTGACCATCCTGCTGTCGTCGCTGGTGGGCGCCATCCTGGGCGTCATCACCCTGCGGTTGCGGCGGGCGGAAACCAGTACGCCCTTGCCCTTCGGTCCCTATCTGGCCGTGGCGGGGTGGATTGCCTTGCTCTGGGGTGATCAAATAACCGGCCTGTACCTGAATTTCGCCGGATTCCGATGACTTCTGCCTGGACCCTCGGCCTGACCGGGGGCATCGGCAGTGGCAAGAGCGCCGCTGCCGAGCATTTCGCCCAGTTGGGCATCACCTGTGTCGACGCCGACCAGGCCGCTCGTTGGGTGGTCGAGCCGGGACGACCGGCGCTGGCCGAGATCGCCAGGCATTTTTCGCCGGCTGTCTTGCAGCCGGACGGCAGCCTGAACCGGGCGGCGCTACGGGCGGCGATCTTTGCCGATCCGGCCCAGCGGCGCTGGCTCGAAGCCCTGCTGCACCCCCTGATTCGCCAGGAAATCCTGGCGGCCCTGGCCCGGGCCGCGTCGCCCTATGCCATCCTGGTGTCGCCGCTGCTGTTCGAATCCGGGCAACGGGCACTGGTCCGCCGCGGGTTGGTGATAGACGCGCCGGAAGCGCTCCAGCTTGAGCGAGCCATGCGCCGTGACGGGGTGGACGAGGCTCAGGTACGAGCCATCCTGGCGGCCCAGCTGTCGCGTGCCGAGCGGCTGGCCAAGGCGGATGACGTCATCTGCAACGACGGCGATCTCGCCACGCTCCACACCGAGGTGGAGCGCCTGCATTCCTTTTATCTGACCCTTGACGGAGGCCAAGCATGAGCACTCTCACCGTGGACTGCCCCACCTGCGGCGCACCCGTGGAATGGAGCGAAAAGAGCGCCAATCGGCCCTTCTGTTCCGACCGCTGCAAACTGATCGACCTGGGGGCCTGGGCGGCGGAAGAGCACGCCATTCCCGGCAACGAGCTGGAAGACGATCTCTATTCCGAAGACCTCAATCGGCGCGGCCACTAGGTCGTGCGCTACAGCCGTTGCGACCAAGCCTTGGCAGTCGCCAGAGCGGCCTGGCGCAGCTTGGCCGCCAGTTCGGGTTTCTCGTATTCCAGCGGACTCGACGCCGTCACCGTATGGATGCGGTCGCGCTTGATAAAGAACACCTGGGTGCCCAGCAAGGGCTTGCTGCAGGCACTGGCGCCTTCGCCGAGGCCGTCGATGGCCTTGCACTCCAGTTGCTCGCTGAGCGATTGCACCTGTCGCCGCAGCTTGGGCAGCGCCCTGCCACCGTTCTCGTAGCCCGCCGACAGGCCCAGCAGATAGTTGGCCGGCTGGCCGGTGTCGCGATCAGTGAAGGCGCAGCCGCCGGCGATCTGCCGGGCATAGGCCAGGGGCAGGCCGGAGGTCTGCTGGAGCAGCGGCAATGGCAACTGGGCCTGCAGGCTGGCGCAGTCGACGGGTTCGCCGTTATCGGCATGGGCGAGGGCAGCGCCCAGGAGCAGGGGAAGGGCAACGAGGAAACGCATGAAAACATCCTGTCGATGGCCAGCGGCCGATAGAGGCCGAGTCTACCGGCTGGAGCCCCGTCTCAGGCGGGAAGACGGGAGCGGCTGTGCGCTGCGTCATGCGTCGGTCAGCACATTGCGGACTAGTATCCGGCGCGGGTGATCCTTACCCTGGCCGCAGACAGCGAACAGCGAGGCGTAGGATGTCCGAGGCGCTCACTCCCGGATTCATGGTGGTACACGGCAACCGGCTCGAAGAGCTGCGCGGCCTGGCGGTCGGCTGGATGCGGCGCTATCCCCTGGCGCCACTGGAAAACGAACAGGTGCTGGTGCAGAGCAATGGCATCGCCCAATGGCTCAAGCTGGCTCTGGCCGAGGATCCGCGCGGGGACGACGAGGGCGGCTGCGGGGTGGCCGCAGCCCTCGAGGTGCAGTTGCCGGCGGCCTTTCTCTGGCGGACCTATCGCCAGGTACTGGGTCGTGACCAGGTACCGCCCTCCTCGCCGCTGGACCGCGCGCCCCTGACCTGGCGCCTGATGCGGCTGTTGCCGACGCTGCTCCTGCAGCCGGACTTCGCCGCGCTGCGGCGCTTTCTCGATGATGACGGCGATCTGCGCAAGAGATACCAGCTGGCCGAACGGCTGGCCGATCTCTATGACGGCTACCAGGTTTATCGCGCCGACTGGCTCAACGACTGGGCGGCGGGTCGCGATCTGCTGGCCAGCCTGCGCGACGGTCGGCGTCCCTTGCCGGAAAGTTGCCGTTGGCAGGCGCAGCTGTGGCGGGCGCTGCTGGATGATGTGGGCGATGGTGGTCTGGCCCGCAGCCGTGCCGGCGTGCACCGGCGCTTTTTGGAGGTGATGCAGGCGGCTACCGAAGCGCCGGCCGGTCTACCGCGGCGGGTGGTGATTTTTGGTCTGTCGGCGATCCCGGCGCAGACCCTCGAAGCTCTTGCTGCCCTGGCCCAGTTCAGCCAGGTACTGCTCTGTGTACACAATCCCTGTCGCCATCACTGGTCCGACATCGTTGCCGACCAGGATCTCCTGCGGCAGAACTATCGGCGCCAGCAGCGCAAGCCGGGCATGCCCCAGACGCTGGATGCCGAAGCGCTGCATCAGCATGGTCAGCCGCTGCTCGCGAGCTGGGGCAAGCAGGGCCGCGACTACATCCACCTGCTGGACGAGTTCGACGAGCCCGACGGTTATCGTCGGCTGTTCGAGGACCTCAACGGCGGACGCATCGATCTCTTCGCCGACACCGAACCCCAGCATCTGCTCGGTCAGTTGCAGGACGATATCCTCGAATTGCGTCCGCTGACCGAGACCCGCGAGCGTTGGCCGGCGGTCGATCCGGCGCGGGACAGGTCCATGCGCTTCCATGTGGCCCACAGTCCCCAGCGCGAGGTGGAGATTCTCCACGACCAGCTCCTGGCGCGCTTCAACAGCGACAGCAGCCTCCGGCCGCGCGACGTCATCGTCATGGTGCCGGACATCGATGCCTATGCGCCGCACATCCGCGCGGTGTTCGGCCAGCTCGACCGCCAGGATCCGCGTTTCATTCCCTTCAGCCTGGCTGACCAGCACCAGCGTGGCTTCCAGCCGCTTTTGATCGCCCTGGAGCATCTGCTGCAGCTGCCTGACAGCCGCTTCGCCCTGAGCGAGATCCTCGACCTGTTGGACGTCCCGGCCCTGCGTACCCGCTTCGGCCTGCGTGAGGGTGACCTGCCGACCTTGCATCTCTGGCTGGAAGGCGCCGGCGTGCGCTGGGGGCTGGATGCCGAGCAGCGCAGTCGCCTCGACCTGCCCGAAGGCCTGACCCAGAACACCTGGCGCTTCGGCCTGAGACGCATGCTGCTGGGCTACGCCGTGGGCAGTGGCGCCGCCCTGGGCGATATCGAGCCCTTCGACGAGGTGGGTGGCCTGGACGCGGCGCTGGTCGGGCCGCTGGTGGATCTGCTCGATGCGCTGGATGCGGCCCAGGCGGCGCTTGCCCAGCCGGCCCGGCCGGCGGAGTGGGGTGCCCGCCTGCAGGCGCTGCTGGCGCTGTTTTTCAGCGCCCAGGACGAGCATGACGAATACCTGCTGGAGCAGCTGGAAAATCTACGCGAGCGCTGGCTCGAACTGTGCGAGGACGTCGCCCTAGACGAAAAGCTACCGCTCACCGTGGTCCGCGAGGCCTGGCTGGCCGGACTGGACAGCGGGGGCCTGGCCCAGCGCTTTCTCGCCGGGGCGGTCAATTTCTGCACCCTGATGCCCATGCGCGCCATTCCTTTCCGGGTGGTCTGTCTGCTGGGCATGCACGACGGTGCCTATCCGCGCATCCAGTCGCCGCTGGATTTCGATCTCATGGCCCAGGACTATCGCCCCGGTGACCGCTCGCGGCGCGAGGACGACCGCTATCTGCTCCTGGAAGCGCTGCTCTCGGCGCGCGATCAGTTCTATGTCAGCTGGGTGGGGCGCAGCATCCGCGACAACAGCGAGCGCCCGCCGTCGGTGCTGGTCGCCCAGTTGCGTGACCATCTCCAGGCCGGTTGGCGGCTGGCGGGGCATGAAGAGGAGCCGGAGCGCCTCCTGGCGGCCCTGACCCAGGAGCATCCGCTGCAACCCTTCAGCGCCCGTTACTTCCGCGGCGAACGTGGGTATTTCAGCTTTGCCGCTGAATGGCTGGGCGTGCATGACCGCACCACGCGCGACGAGGATGCCCTGCTGCCGCTGCTGGTACCCGAAGAGCCCTTGGGCCTCGATGATCTCGCCCGCTTTCTGCGCGGACCGGTGGATCTGTTCTTCGCCAATCGACTCAAGGTGCATTTCGCGGCGCCCGATGCGCCGGCGGAAGACGAAGAGCCCTTCGGTCTGGATGCCCTGACCCGCTACCAGTTGGGCGAAGACCTGCTGACGGCGGCACTGGCTGAGCCGGCCGAGGCCGACCAGGCGCTCATTGCCGCCGCGGAGCGCCTGCGCGGCAGTGGTCGCTTGCCGCTGGCGGGTTTTGGCGAACGGGCCGGGCGGGCCTTGCGCGAGCCTCTGCCTGCCGTGGTCGCCCAGGTCGAGGCCCTGACGCTACGCTGGCCCGAACCCCTGGAAGAGGCCGTGACCCTGGATCTCGAACACAAAGAGCTGCAATTGGTGGCCAACCTCGAACGGCTGCGTCGTGGCCCTGAGGGGCTGCTGGCCCTGACCGCCCAGGCCAATGGGCTGGGCAATACCCGCACTCGCAAGTGGCATCGGCTGCTGCGACCCTGGGTGCAGCATCTGGTCGCCGCGGCGGGTGGCCTGAAATTGACCACCGCGGTGGTGGCGACCGATCTGACCCTGCTGCTGGCGCCGCTGGACGCTGAGCTGGCCCGGCGTCAGCTGAACGAATTGCTTGATGCCTGGGCACTGGGCCAGCGGCGTCCGCTGCCGGTGGCGCCGCGCACCGCCTTCGCCTGGCTGGCCAATGAGCCGGACAAGGCCCTGGCCGCGGCCGAGCAGGCCTATCAGGGCGAGGCGGCGACCCATCCGGCGCTGCGTCGGCAGTATCCGGACTTCACCGCGCTGCTCGCCGACGAGGAATTCGACGGCTGGTGCCAGACCCTCTATGCGCCGGTGCATACCGCCGGCTGGCAGGTGGTTGGTGGGGAGGGACAGGCATGAGCCAGCGTCCGCTCGCCCTGCGCTTTCCGCTGCAGGGCAATCAGCTCATCGAAGCCAGTGCCGGCACCGGCAAGACCTTCACCATCTCCGCGCTCTATGTGCGTCTGGTGCTGGGCCACGGTACGTCCGAGACGGCCTTTGGCCGCGACCTGTTGCCGCCGCAGATCCTGGTGGTGACCTTTACCGAGGCCGCCACCCAGGAGTTGCGCGACCGCATTCGCCATCGCCTGGCCGAGGCGGCGCGCTTCTTCCGTGACGAGATCGTGGCGCCCGATCCCTTGCTTGCCGAATTGCGCGAGGACTTTCCCGCCGAGGCCTGGGCCGATTGCGCCCGGCGCCTGGACATCGCCGCCCAGTGGATGGACGAGGCGGCCGTCTCCACCATCCACAGCTGGTGCCAACGCATGCTGCGCGAGCACGCCTTCGACAGCGGCAGTCTCTTCGTGCAGAACCTGGAGCAGGACCAGAGTGAATTACTCGCCCAGGTGGTGCGCGACTACTGGCGGCGCTTCTGCTATCCGCTGGAGGGCGAGGCGCTGGACTGGGTGATCGAGCACTGGGGCGAACCCCGCGCCCTGGCCTTGCGCCTGCGACCCCTGTTGAGCGAGGCCTTGGGTGCGCCCAGGGGCGAACCCGCCGCCTTGCTGGCCACCGCCCTGGCCGAACGCCGAGAGCGGTTGGCACGGCTCAAGGCGCCCTGGGCCCAGTGGGCGGAAGAGTTGCGCGATCTCTGCCAGGCCGGCTGCGACGCCAAGGTGGTCGATGGTCGCAAATTGCAGAAGCGGTTCTTCGGGCCCTGGTGCGACAAGCTGGTCGCCTGGGCGGACAACCCCACCGGTGAAGACCTCGATATCGGCACCGGCTTCACCCGGCTGACCGAGGAGGGCTTCGCCGAGGTCTGGACCAAGGCCAGCCCGCCGGATCATCCGGCCCTGGCGGCCATGGCGCGCCTGCCCGGGCAACTGGCCGAGCTGCCCAGTCCCGAGGTGCCCCTGCTGGAACACGCCGCGGCCTGGGTGCAGCAGAAATTCGAGCGCGAGAAGCTGCGCCGCGCCGAGCTGGGCTTCGACGACATCCTCACCCGTCTGGATCGGGCACTGCAGGCCGATGGCGCTGGCGCACGACTGGCGGCGCTGATCCGCGAGCAGTTTCCGGTGGCGCTGATCGACGAATTCCAGGACACCGATCCGGTGCAGTACCGCATCTTCAGCACCGTCTACGGCGCAGGAGAGGGCACCGGGCTGTTCCTGATCGGCGATCCCAAGCAGGCCATCTATGCCTTCCGCGGCGCCGATATCCATACCTATCTGCAGGCCCGCCGCGCCAATGCCGGCCACCTGCATTCGCTGGACACCAACTTCCGCTCCACCGCCGCCATGGTCGCGGCGGTCAACCAGGTATTCCAGCATGGCGAGATGACGGCACCGCGCGCCGCCTTCCTGTTCCGCCAGGGCGAGGACAATCCGGTGCCCTTCGAACCGGTCCGCGCCCAGGGCCGGCGCGAAGCTCTGGAGATTGACGGCGTACCGGGCGCAGCTCTGACCTTCTGGCAACTGGCCGGCGACGAGCCGCTGGCCGGTACCGCCTATCGCGCCGCCCTGGCCGAGAGCACCGCCAGCGAGATCGTCCGGCTGCTGAGCTTGGCGGCCGAGGGCAAGGCCGGCTTTCGCCGTGAAGACGGCGAACTGGTGCCGCTGCGGCCCGCCGATATCGCCATCCTGGTGCGCGCCGGCAGCGAGGCCCAGGCGGTCCGCCAGGCCCTGGTGCGCCGTGGGGTGCGCAGCGTCTACCTGTCGGACAAGGATTCGGTGTTCACCGCCCAGGAGGCCCGCTGCCTGCTGGACTGGCTCAAGGCCTGTGCCGAGCCCGATGTGGATCGTCGACTGCGCGCAGCCCTGGGCAGCCTGACCCTCGACCTGCCACTCGCCGAGCTCGATGCCCTCAACCACGACGAGCAGGCCTGGGAGTTGCGGGTGCTGCAATTCCGTGGCTATCGCCAGCTCTGGCGCACTCAGGGCGTGTTGCCCATGTTGCGCCGCCTGCTGCAGGACTTCCGCCTGCCGCAGCGGCTGATGGCCCGCGCCGACGGCGAGCGGGTGCTGACCAATCTGCTGCACCTCGCCGAACTCCTGCAGCGCGCCGCCGGCGAGCTGGACGGCGAACAGGCGCTGATCCGCCACCTGGCCGAGCAGCTGGCCGCCCAAGGCGCCGCCGACGAGCAGATCCTGCGCCTGGAAAGCGACGCCGAGCTGGTCAAGGTGGTGACGGTGCACAAGTCCAAGGGCCTGGAGTATCCGCTGGTGTTCCTGCCCTTCGCCTGCGCCTATCGCGCCGAGGAGGGCGCCAGCCTGCCACTGCGCTATCACGACGACCAGGGGCAGGTGCGCCGTACCTTCAAACCCTCCGCCGAGGAGCTGGCCCGCGCCGACGACGAACGCCTGGCTGAAGACCTGCGGCTGCTCTATGTCGCCCTGACCCGGGCCCGGCACGCCTGCTGGGTCGGGGTGGCCGATCTCAAACGTGGCCGCAGCAAGGAGTCCGGCTTCGCCCGCAGCGCCCTGGGTTATCTGGCCACCGGCGGCGAGCCCCTGGCCAGTTCAGCAGCCCTGGGAACGGCGTTGGCCACCCTGATCGGCGCGCAATCCGACACCCTTATCCTGCCGCTGCCCGAGGCTGATCCGACCCGGCTGCCGGAAGCCCGCGAGGCCCCGGTGACCCTCAGGGCGCTGACGGCCCGTCGCGCGGCCCGCGAGGACTGGTGGATCGCCTCCTACAGCGCCCTGCGCATCGGCACGCGCCTGGGCGAAGCGCGGGAGGAAGGCCAGCTGAACCTGGAGCTGGACCTGGATACCCCGGCGGCCCAGAAGCTGTTCGACGATGACCGTCTCGCCCCGGACGAGGCTCGCCAGCCCGCGGCCGGCGAAGACCTGCATCGCTTTCCCCGCGGCCCCGGTCCGGGCACCTTTCTGCACAGCCTGCTGGAGTGGGTCGGCGAGGAGGGCTTCACCGCCATCCAGGCCGCGCCCGAGCGGCTGGATGATCTGATCGCTCGGCGTTGCCAGCGACGCGGCTGGAATCACTGGATTCCCATCCTGCAGGGCTGGCTGCGCCAGTTGCTGGAGCTGCCGCTGCCCTTGCCGGGGGGAGGCCAGCGCCTGGGCGACCTGGCGCGCTATCAGGTGGAGATGGAGTTCTGGTTCGCCACCCATGGCGTCGATCTGGAGCGGCTGGACGATCTGGTTCGCCGCGGCACCCATGGCGGCCAGGCACGGCCGATGCTGGAGCCGGGCCAGCTCAATGGTCTGTTCAAGGGCTTCATCGACCTGGTGTTCGAGCACGAGGGGCGCTATTTCGTGGTGGATTACAAGTCCAACTGGCTGGGCGCCGAGGCCGGCGCCTATACCCGCGCGGCCATGGAAGCCGCCGTCCTGGCCAAGCGTTACGACCTGCAGTACGTGCTCTACAGCCTGGCCGTGCACCGCCTGCTCAAGGCGCGGCTGCCCGGCTACAGCTACGAGCGCCACTTCGGCGGCGCCGTCTACCTCTTCCTGCGCGGCTGCGATCCCGCCGGCCACGGCGTCTTCGTCGAGCGTCCCGCCCAGGCCCTGATCGAGACCCTGGATCTGCTGTTCAGCGGTGCGGAGATTGCCCATGTCTGATTTCAGCCCCGCTACCGAACGGCTGCTGCGCCTGGCGTCCCTGGCCCAGGAGCGCCCCCTGGCACCGCTCGAACAGCGCGATGACCTCTTTCGCCTGCTGGAGCTCTGGGTGCAGCGCGGCTGGCTGCGCCAGGTGGACCGGGCCTTCACCAGCTTTCTCGGTGAACTCGATCCCCAGGGCGATTCGGCGGTGCTGCTGGCCGCGGCCCTGGCCAGCCATCAGCTCGGCCATGGCCATGTCTGCCTGGATCTCGCCGCCACCCTGCGCAATCCCGATGCCGCCCTGTCGCTGCCGCCCGAGGGCGACGAGGCGCGCGCCTCGCTGTTGCCGTCCCAGTTGCTGCACGGCCATACCCTGGAGGCCTGGCGGCAGGCGCTGCTGGCCAGCGTGCTGGTCGATGCCGACGGCAGCTGTCCGGAGCGACCGCTGGTGCTCGGCGGTGAGCGCCTCTATCTGCGCCGCTACTGGAATTATGAGCGCGCGGTGGCCGCCAGCCTGCGCCAGCGCCTGGCCACCCCCGAGCCGCTGCCGGCGGATCTCGCCGAGCGCCTCGACCGGTTGTTTCCGCCGGACCCCGACGCGGGCGGCGAACCCGACTGGCAGAAGCTGGCCTGCGCCCTGGCGGTGCGTGGTGCCTTCAGCATCGTCACCGGCGGCCCCGGTACCGGCAAGACCACCACCGTGGTACGGCTGCTGGCGCTGCTCCAGGCGCCGGCGGTGGCGGCCGGTCGGCCCCTGCGTATCCGCCTGGCCGCGCCTACCGGCAAGGCGGCCGCGCGGCTCACCGAATCCATCGGCGGCCAGGTCAGTCGCCTGCCGGTGGACGACGAGCTGCGCCGGCACATCCCCACCGGGGTCACCACGGTGCACCGCTTGTTGGGCAGTCGACCCAATACCCGCCACTTCCGCCATCACCACGGGCATCCCTTGCCGCTAGACGTGCTGGTGGTGGACGAAGCCTCGATGATCGACCTGGAGATGATGGCCAGCTTGCTGGCGGCCCTGCCGCCGCGAGCGCGCCTGGTGCTGCTCGGCGACAAGGACCAGCTGGCCTCGGTGGAGGCGGGCGCGGTGCTGGGCGATCTCTGCCGGGATGCCGAAGCCGGACGCTACAGTCCGGCCACCCGGGCCTGGCTGGAAGGGGTGAGTGGCCAGTCGCTGGCCCAGGCGGCGCTGGCGGTCGGCGACGACCAGGGTGACGCCCTGGCCCAGCAGGTGGTGATGCTCAGGCGCTCGCGGCGCTTCGGCGCCGGCAGCGGTATCGGCCAACTGGCGCGCCGGGTCAATGCCCAGGACGGCATGGGCGCGCAGCAGGTGCTGGTCGACGGCGGCTACGCCGACCTGCACCGGGTGCTGCTCAAGGGGCCGGAGGATCGCGCCCTGGAGCGTCTGGTACTGGAAGGACGTGGGCGCGCCCGTGGCTATCGTCATTATCTTGAGGTCCTGCATGAGACGCGGCCGCAACTCGACACCGTTCTGGAGGATCCGGTCTGGACGCGCTGGGCCGGCCAGGTGCTGGCCGCCTTCGACGACTTCCAGCTGCTCTGCGCCGTGCGCAAGGGCCCCTGGGGCGTGGAGGGCCTCAATCTGCGCATCGCCAACGCCCTGTTGACCGCCGGTTTGCTCACGGGCGAGCACGGCTGGTACGAAGGCCGTCCGGTGCTGGTGACGCGCAACGACTACAGCCTGGGGCTGATGAACGGTGACATCGGCATCACCCTCTGCCTGCCGGACGCCAATCAGCCGGGGCGCAAGGTCCTGCGGGTCGCCTTTCCCCGCGGCGATGGCAGCGGCGGTCTTAGATTCGTCCTGCCCAGCCGGTTGGCGGCGGTGGACACGGTGTTCGCCATGACCGTGCACAAGTCCCAGGGCTCGGAATTCGCCCACACGGCGCTGCTGCTGCCCGAGCAGCTCAGTCCGGTGCTGACCAAGGAGCTGGTCTATACCGGCATCACCCGGGCACGCGATGATTTCACCCTGATCGAGGCCCGCGGCGGCATCTTCGCCGAGGCCGTGGCCCGTCGAGTCCGCCGTGTCAGCGGCCTGGACTTGGATTTGCGAAACACTGTGTAAATGTACAGATAAATGCTGGACGCTCCTCCTGCGCCTGCCTAAGGTGAGGGGAGCCGTCCGCGATGAGAGCGCCATGACTTCCCTGCCTTTCGTTTCCCTTGTGCTTCCCCTGTTGCTGCTGGCCGGCTGGGCGGGTTCGGCCGTCTGGCTGACCGGGCGCCAGCGCTATCTGCAACAGCAACTCGACAGCGCCGCCGAGCGCTACGACATGCTGCGCGACGACCTGCAGCGGGCCGAGCTGGCCAATGGTCGCCAGGTGGTGGAGCTGGGCGCCGAGCGCGAACGCACCGCCGCCCTGCAGCGCCAACTGGAGGCCAATCGCGAGCTGGAAGCCGAGTTGCGCCAGCAGACCCGCCAGGCCCAGTTGCAGGCCGCCGAACAACACGCCCTGGCCGAGGCCGCCCGCGCCCAGCTGCAAGGTAGCCAGGAGCAGCTCGCCGAACTGCGCGAACGCCAGCACCGCGAGCAACAGCTGCACGCCGAGGTACAGGAGCGCCATGCGCGCCTGGCCGAAGAGCATGCGACGCTCAGGACCACCCTGGAGCAGAAGGAAGAGCACTTCCAGGCGCAGCAGCTGCTGCTGCGCGAGAGTCGCGAGCAACTCAAGCTGGAATTCGAGCAACTGGCCGGGCGCATCTTCGATGCCAAGGGCCAGGCCTTCGCCCAGCACAGCCAGCAATCGCTGGATGCGCTGTTGCGGCCGTTCCGCGAGCAGATCGAAGGCTTTCGCGCCAAGGTCGAGGACATCCACCACAAGGATGTCCAGCAGCAGGCGGCCCTCGGCCAGCAACTGCTCGACCTCAAGGAGCTCAACCGGCAGATCACCCAGGAAGCCCACGACCTGGCCACCGCCCTGCGCGGCCAGAAGAAGGCCCAGGGCAACTGGGGTGAACTGATCCTGGAAAATGTGCTGGAGCGTTCCGGCCTGCGCGAGGGTCGCGACTTCGTCCGCGAACGCAGCTTCACCACCGAGACCGGGCGGCGGCGGCCGGATGTGCTGGTCCATCTGCCGCAGAAGAAGCACCTGGTGGTGGACGCCAAGGTGTCGCTCAATGCCTATACCCGCTACGTCAACAGTGAGGACGAAGGCGAGCGTCGCCTGGCCCTGGGCGAGCACGTGCGCGCCGTGGGCGACCGCATCCGCGAGCTGGCCGATCGCGAGTACTTCAGCCTGCCGGGGCTGAATTCGCCGGAGATGGTCTTTCTCTTCATTCCCATCGAATCGGCCTTCGTCGAAGCGCTCAAGGCCGACGAGAGCCTGTTCCAGCGCGCCATCGAGCAGAACGTGCTGGTGGCCACGCCGACCACCCTGCTGACCAGCCTCAACATCGTCCGCCAGCTCTGGCGCTTCGAGGACCAGAATCGCCATACCGCCGAGCTGGCCGAGCGCGCGGGCAAGGTCTACGACAAGCTGCGTACCTTTCTCGGCAGCATGGACGGCATCGGTAAGAGTCTGGACAAGGCCGGCGAAGCCTATCGCAAGGCCTGCGGTCAACTGGTGGGCGGCCCGGGCAACCTGGTCAAGCAGGTGGCCGACTTCAAGGAACTGGGCGTGGCGGTACGCACCGAACTGGACGGTCAGTGGACCGAGCGGGCGGAGCTGGAGCTGACGATGGTCGAGCTGGAAGCCGCCGCCGAATCTTCCGAACAGGGCTGAGCTGGCGCTACGGGTTCAGGGGGAGGGCAGGTACGCCTGACCGGTATCAGGCGCACCGGTCAGGACGATAGCGCCTAGTGGTGCTCGCGGGTGGCGCGGAATTTGATCTCCGGCCAGCGCTCTTCCATCAGCGCCAGGTTGACCCGGGTTGGCGCCAGGTAGGTGAGGTGACCGCCGCCATCCACCGCCAGGTTCTCGAAGGCCTTGTTCTTGAAGTCTTCGAGCTTCTTCTTGTCATCGCACTCGATCCAGCGCGCCGACCAGACGTTGATGGCCTCGTAGGCGCACTCCACCTTGTATTCTTCCTTCAGCCGGCTGGCGACCACGTCGAACTGCAGCACGCCCACCGCGCCGAGCACGATGTCGTTGTTGCGCTCGGGGAAGAACACCTGGGTGGCGCCTTCCTCGGCCAGTTCCTGCAGACCCTGGCGCAGCTGCTTGGATTTCAGCGGGTCCTTGAGCCGCACGCGGCGGAACAGTTCCGGGGCGAAGTGCGGGATACCGGTGAAGCCCAGCAGCTCACCTTCGGTGAAGGTGTCGCCGATCTGGATGGTGCCGTGGTTGTGCAGACCGATGATGTCGCCGGCGAAGGCCTCGTCCAGGTGCTCACGCTCACTGGAGAAGAAGGTCAGGGCGTCGGCGATCTTCAGGTCCTTCTTAATGCGCACGTGGCGCAGCTTCATGCCCTTCTCGTACTTGCCCGAGCAGATGCGCATGAAGGCGATGCGGTCGCGGTGCTTGGGGTCCATGTTCGCCTGGATCTTGAACACGAAGCCGGAGAACTTCTCTTCCACCGGCTCCACCACCCGCTCGTGGGCGGCGCGCGACAGCGGGCGCGGGGCCCAGTCCACCACGGCGTCGAGCACCTGGTCGACACCGAAGTTGCCCAGGGCGGTACCAAAGAACACCGGGGTCATCTCGCCACGCAGGAAGGCCTCGCCATCGAATTCGTGGCAGGCGCCCTGTACCAGTTCCAGTTCCTCGACGAAGCGGTCGTAGAGATCGCCCAGGTGCGCGCGGGCTTCATCGGAGTCCAGCTTGTCGATGGTCTTGGTGGCGATGCGCTCGTGGCCATGGCCGGGGGTGTAGACGTAGATGCGGTCGTCCGAGAGGTGATAGACGCCCTTGAAGTCGCGGTAGCTGCCGATCGGCCAGGTGATGGGCGCGGCCTTGATCTTGAGCACCGCCTCGATCTCGTCGAGCAGTTCGATGGGGTCGCGGATGTCGCGGTCGAGCTTGTTGATGAAGCTGACGATGGGGGTGTCGCGCAGGCGGCAGACGTCCATCAGGGCGATGGTGCGAGGTTCGACGCCCTTGCCGCCGTCGAGCACCATCAGCGCCGAATCCACCGCGGTCAGGGTGCGGTAGGTGTCTTCGGAGAAGTCTTCGTGGCCGGGGGTGTCGAGCAGGTTGATCATGTGCTCGCGGTAGGGGAATTGCATCACCGAGGTGGTGATGGAGATGCCGCGCTGCTTTTCCATCTCCATCCAGTCGGAGGTCGCATGGCGATCGGATTTGCGCGACTTCACCGTACCCGCGACGGCGATGGCCTGACCCATCAGCAGCAGCTTTTCGGTGATGGTGGTCTTGCCCGCGTCGGGGTGGGAAATGATGGCGAAGGTACGGCGCTTGGCGACTTCGGCGGCCTGGGTGGTCATGGATGAACCTGGGCGGGAAGAAAAAAGAGGGGGCGGAGTATAGCAGAGCGCAGCCTCACCGACTTGGGGCGGTGGGGCTGCCAGGGCTCCGCTCAGCGCTGCGGCTGGATGGTGCCGTCGCAGCAGGGTGGGGTGCGTTTGCGGCGGACCAGGCGCTTGCCCAGGGCCATGCCCGGGATCTCGATGTATCTGTGGGTCAGGCAGGCGAAGGCGAAGACCACTCCCAGTTCCAGCAGTACCACCAGGTTGTCCAGCACGGGGCTGCCGGTGGCGATGTAGCGGATCATGAAGGGCACCGGCACATCATGGGAGGGCGCCACCACCGTGAGATCATGGTGCAGCAGCTTGCCCAGCACGATGAAGGCGCTCTTGAACACGAAGATCACCGCGGCGTGGCAGAGGTAGATCGAATAGGACAGTACGCCCAGGCGGACGAAGAACCCCTGATGCAGCACGCTGGAGACCAGGCCGCGCTCGAAGGCGAAGGTGAGGATGGTGACGCAGAACACCAGGGTCGCCAGCACGCCCTTCTTGGGCACCGGCAGATCCGAGGTCATCACCGCGACACCCGCGATCAGGCACGCCAGCTCCAGCAGGGTGCCACCGAATTGCCCCTGATTGTGCTGCTTGATCCAGACATAGAGGCGATAGGTGCAGGCGCCGGCGAAAAAGCACGAAAGGCCACGGAAGATCTCGGTCTTCAGCGGCAGGATGGGAAACAGCAGCTGCACGAAGGCCAGCAGGGCGATCGCCAGGAACCACTGGCGCTGATGACCCTGGCCCTTGAGTACCAGCAAGCCGAATACCAGATAGAGGTAGTACTCGATGCTGATGCTCCAGGAGGGGTAGTTGAAGGAGCCGGTGATGGCCTCGCCCAGCCAGGATTGCAGCAGCAGCAGATTGGGCAGGAATTGTTCGGGCGCGGTGGCGCCGCTGAAGGCCGGATCGTTGAAGCCGATCCCCAGTTTTTCCGCCAACAGGCGACCGCTCTCCAGCAGCACATAGAGGCCCAGCATGGCCAGGTGCAGCGGTAGGATCCGCGCCGAGCGACTGATGGCGAAGTCGCGATAGTCGTCCAGGGTGCGCAGCCGATTTTCGTAGGTGTGCATCAGCACGAAGCCGCTCAGCACAAAGAAGAATTCGACGAACAGGTAGGCATTGGCTATCAGCGGATTTTCCGAGGCAGCCTGAGCGACATAGGTGTGGAAGAGGACAACGGCGACGGCCAATAGACCGCGAAAGCTATCCAGAGCGACGAATCTTTCCATGGGAATTCCCTGACGGTGCAGCAGGACGAGGCAAGCGGAGGCAGCGCAGCCGCTAGGGGGAAAGAGAAGGGAGCGGAGAGGTGAACGGTGGCATGGCATCCTAGCTCTTGTGGTCGTGCAAGCGTTTTAATAGTCGAACTATTACTTGCTGTAACAATTTGATCGCATAAAGCCAGCAAGTTCTTGCCTGGCCGTCCATGGCCCTGGCTTTTGTGACGGCAATCACCTGTTTTCAGGCAAATCGCTGACGGGTGGCAGTGGGCGCCGTTCGGCTTCGGCCGTGGCGCCCTTGTCTCAGCGAGGACCCAGGTCGGTGCAGTCGGCCGGCTTCACGTACTTCTGCAGCACGGTCCATTGCGGTCGGGGTTTGCCCTTGACCGGCTCGATCGCCAGCGGATAGTCGCCCCAATTGGGCCCGGCCGCCCAGTACATGGCCGGAATACATTCCTTGCGCAGCCGTGCCAACAGCCGGTCCATGGCGGCCAGCCAGCGGGGATCGTTGTCCGGCACGCCGAATTCGCCGATATGGCCACGCTTGCCGTGCTGCTTGAGCCAGGCGATGAAGGGCTCGACCCGGCGGATGCCGACGTCCGGGTCGAAGTCGGTCATGTCCTTCTTGAGGTATTTGCCGCCACCGTCGTTGTCGAAATAGACGTGCGCCGAATAGATCAGGTTGTCGGCCGGGTCCTTGAGGCCGAGCAGCTTGGCGTTGTAGCGCGGCCAGAGATAGCTGCTGGACCAGCCATTACCCTCGATCAGGATCGGGCGCGCCCGGTCCACGTCGCGTACCGCATCGATGCCGTGCTGCGCCGCGATCGGCCATTGCTCAACCGCATCGTGGGGCTCGTTCATGATGTCGTAGGCGGCGAGGGCGGGGTGCTCGTGCCAGCGCTGGGCGATCCGCCGCAGGACATCGGCATAGGCCGGGTAGGGCACTGCCGCGCTGCCGATGATCTGCCCGCGGTATCTCATGTAATTGTGCAGATCCAGGATCACGTGCATGCGATAGCGCTTGGCGTTGTCCAGGGTCTTATCGATCAGCTTGGCATAGGCAGGATCCAGCGGCTGCCCCAGGCGGGGCTGCAGGCGTTCCCAGATGACCGGGAAGCGGATCACGCGGATGCCTTTGGCCGCCCAGCGTCGGTAGTGACCGGCGTCGGGAAAGAAGTAGTTGGTGCCGGGCTTGCCCGGCAATACATGAGGAGCGAAGCCGGCACCGGAGAAGTTCAGTCCGACCAGATCGGTGGGGAAGTCACGCGTATCGGCACGGGTGGCCGGCACGATGGTCAGGCAGAGGAGAGTGAGCAGGGTCGTGAGAGCGGTTTTCAGGCGTAGCGTCATCGGCAAGGTCCCGGACAGTGACGGAAGACGGTAGGAGCACGGGTCGCGGTGACCCGATTCGCCATGAGGCCCGAAGAGACGTCAGGAAGTTGCGCTGTATTGCTCAGAAGGTGCGCCAGGCGACGTTAATGCCAGGCGAAAGCCGCAGAAATGCGAGCTAGGTAGGGCTGGAGGTTAGCCTGTGCCAGGACGACGCGGGGTCTAGATCCGGGAGGGACGATCAGCCGAACGGAGGGAAAGGGCATTGGAGCGAGCAATGAACTGCCTGTGACTGCTTTCCATCTTTCCATGGCGCAGGCAGATCATTCGAAAGCGGTCTTTAGCGACGCAGGCAGATTCCAGCCCACTGCTCGGCTTCGCGGCGGGCTGAGGCCTCGTCATCGAAGTCGGCGATCAGGCCACCGTGCGCATACACCACCACCCAGTTTTCCACCTTGGGTTGCAGCAGCATTACGGGGGTAGAGGATAGAACAGCGGAGTCCAACGATGCACAAGCCGTCATGTCATTCATAACGTTCCCTTTGAAGTTAGCTCGGTGAATAGTCTGTTTTTATAGCGGTTCCAGAAACGGCGCTTGGTGCTATCACTGGGCCACCTATTGACCGTGTTATGGCTGAATGATCCCTCAAAGCGTCAGCCACTCGTCGGCATGATAAAGAGGTGCCAAAACATCGGCATCGCACTGGCTCACACAAAGATGTTTCAGTTATGACCGTACGTCAGCTGAGCTGTGTCACGCTCCACGAAACCGAGCCGGTCTGCCATCGCATCTGTGACAGATGTCGCGTCGAGTCTGCAGAGCAGCTAACAGTAAAGGTATTAAATTTATCGTCACATATTCGCCGACTGCTCTAGCACGCGATTCTCGCTTTTCTTCGGGTATCCGAGCCTCTCGCCTGGGCCTTTCACCCTGTCAAGGTGTGTCGCTTTCCGCGATTGGGTTGGCATTGAGCGAGTCTATTGGGTTAGCCTGAAAAGGAGCTGACGAACTATCGACTGCGATGGACGTCAATCTCTTCGGTCGAGGCAAAGCGCCATGTCGCTACGAGAGAGCGACACCCAAGGGCTAGGCAGATCCCGAGATCCGCACCGCCCCGTTGGTCCAGCCGGCATACCCGCCATGCCCTGCTGTGTCTCGACCCTGAACCCGGACAGCCGTCCTGCGCCTCGCCCCTGTCGCGAGGTCCGCACTCGGAAGGCATGCGGCCTGTCCGCCCGTTGAAGGAGCCTGACATGGCGAAGTTCAAGACCCTCCTGCTCGGCTCGGCCGTGGGAGTGGTGATCCTGGCACTGCTGGTGCACTGGATCGGTAGGGATACCCTCAGTACCTATCGCGCGGATCTGCTGTTCTATCTCCAGGCCCACCTCTACCTGGTGGCCGTCTCCATGGTCCTGGCGCTGCTGGTGGGCATTCCCGCCGGGGTATTGCTCAGCAGGCCGCGGTTCGCCCGCAGTGCCGAGCGCTTCATGCAGGTGTTCAACATCGGCAATACCGTGCCGCCGCTTGCGGTGCTGGCCATCGCCCTGGGCGTCGTCGGCATCGGTGACGGGCCGGCGATCCTGGCGCTGTTTCTCGCTTCGCTGCTGCCCATCGTGCGCAACACCTACGAGGGGCTGAAGAACGTGCCGGGCTCGCTCAAGGAAGCGGCCACCGGTATCGGCATGACCCCCACCCAGGTGCTGACCAAGGTAGAGTTGCCCAATGCCGTGCCCATCATCGTCGGTGGGGTGCGGGTGGCCCTGGCGATCAACGTCGGCACCACTCCGCTGGTGTTTCTCATCGGCGCCAACAGCCTGGGCAGTCTGATCTTTCCTGCCATCGCCCTGGAGAACCAGTCACAGCTGCTGCTGGGCGCGGCCGCCACAGCGCTCTTGGCGCTGCTGCTGGATGGCCTGGTGCTGCTCGCCAGTCGCCTCTGGCTGGAACGCGGCCTGGCCCGCTAAGGAGACGAGATGAAGAAGTTGCTTATCGCCCTGGGCGCCGCCTGGTTCGGACTGGCGCTGGCCAGTGGTGCCCAGGCCGAGCCCATCCGCATCGGTGCCAAGGTCTTTACCGAGCAGGCCATTCTCGCCGAGCTCACCGGGCAGTACCTGTCCAGGCACGGCTACCAGCCGGAGATCGTCGGCGGCCTGGGCAGCACCATCGCCTGGAACGGCGTGAAGAACGCCCAGCTCGACCTCACCTGGGAATACACCGGTACCTCGCTGGTGGCCTACAACCATGTCACCGAGCGGCTGGACAAGGACGCCTCCTACCAGCGGGTCAAGGAACTGGACGCCAAGGCCGGGCTGGCCTGGCTGGCGCCCACCCGCTTCAACAACACCTATGCCCTGGCGCTGCCGGAAAAGGTCGCCCAGCAGCATCCCGAGCTGAACAGCATCAGCGACCTGGCCCGGCTGCTCAAGGCCGAGGCCGGCAAGCGCCACCTGACCGCGCTGGACATCGAATTCGCCAACCGTTCCGACGGCCTCGCCGGCCTGGTCAAGGCCTATGGCCTGAACTACACCCGTGACGACATCCGCCAGATGGATCCGGGACTGGTCTATACCGCGCTGCGCAACGGCCAGGTGTTCACCGGACTGGTCTACACCACCGACGGCCGCCTGGATGCCTTCAAGCTCAAGGTGCTGGAAGACGACAAAGGCTATTTCCCCGACTACACCGCCGCGCCGGTGGTGAACGCCGGGTACCTGGCCAAACACCCGGATCTCGCCGCGTTGCTGAGGCCCCTGGCGGAAAGCCTGGATCAGGCCACCATGCGCCAGCTCAACGCCAAGGTGGACATCGAGCGGCAGACGCCGGCCCAGGTGGCCCGCGACTTTCTCGCCCAGTACCCCCTAAGCGGAGGGCAATGACCCCATGGATTTCGTCACCTCCTTCAATCACATCGACTGGCTGCAGGTCCTCGACTTGACCCGCCAGCACATCACCCTGGTGGGCATCGCCGTGACCCTGGCGATTCTGGTGGGCGTGCCCCTGGGCATCCTCATGACCCGCTACCCCGCGCTGGCCGGACCACTGCAGGCGGTGGCCACGGTGGTCATGACGCTGCCTTCGATCGCCCTGTTCGGCCTCCTGCTGCCCTTCTACTCCAAGTTCGGCCAGGGCCTCGGTCCGCTGCCGGCCATCACCGCGGTGTTCCTCTATTCGCTGCTGCCGATCCTGAGAAACACCTACCTGGCGCTGACCAGCGTCGAGCCCGGCATCCGCGAGGCGGGCGCCGGCATCGGCATGACCTTCTGGCAGCGCCTGCGCATGGTCGAACTGCCCATCGCCTTGCCGGTGATCCTCGCCGGAGTACGCACCGCCGTGGTCATGAACATCGGTGTCATGACCATCGCCGCCACCATCGGCGCCGGCGGCCTGGGCGTGCTCATCCTCACCGCCATCAGCCGCAGTGACATGGCCACCCTCATCGTCGGCGCCGTGCTGGTCAGCCTGCTGGCCATCGTCGCCGACCTCGTCCTGCAGTGGCTGCAACGCCGCCTCACCCCGCGCGGCCTGCGCAGCGCCCTTTAAGGAGCCCCAGATGATCGAACTCGACCGCCTGACCAAGACCTTCAAGCAGCACGGCAAGGACGTGACCGCGGTGGATGCCGTGAGCCTCACCGTGGAGGAGGGCCAGATCTGCGTCTTCCTCGGCCCCTCCGGCTGCGGCAAGACCACCACCCTGAAGATGATCAACCGCCTCATCGAGCCCACCTCGGGTCGGGTGCTGATCAACGGCGAGGACACCACCGGCATCGACGAGGTGACCCTCAGACGCCATATCGGCTATGTGATCCAGCAGATCGGTCTGTTTCCCAACATGACCATCGAGGAAAACATCACCGTGGTACCCAAGCTGCTGGGCTGGGACAAGAAGAGGTGCCGCGAGCGCGCCACCGAGCTGATGAGCATGGTGCAGCTGGAGCCCAAGCAGTACCTGTCGCGCTATCCACGCGAACTGTCCGGTGGCCAGCAGCAGCGCATCGGGGTGATCCGTGCCCTGGCGGCCGAGGCGCCGCTGTTGCTGATGGACGAACCCTTCGGCGCGGTGGACCCGATCAACCGCGACGCCATCCAGAACGAGTTCTTCCAGATGCAGCGCGCGCTGAACAAGACGGTGATCATGGTCAGCCATGACATCGACGAGGCCATCCGCCTGGGCGACAAGATCGCCGTGTTCCGCGGTGGGCGCCTGGTGCAGTTCGATCATCCGGACACCCTGCTGGCCCATCCCAAGGATGAGTTCGTCAGCAACTTCGTCGGCCAGGATAGCACCCTCAAGCGCCTGCTGCTGATTCGCGCCGAGGACGCCGCCGACAACGCGCCCGCGATCCAGGCCGAGACGCTGATCGGCGATGCCGTGGAATTGATGGAAGAGCACGATCGCCGCCATGTGGTGGTGACGGATACCGCCAACAAGGGCCTGGGCTACGTGCGTCGGCGTGACCTGCGCGGGCAGAGCGGCCCGGTGGCGCCCTTCATCACCCCGTTCAAGGCCACCGCGGCCTTCGACGAGCACCTGCGCATCCTCTTGTCGCGCATGTACCAGTTCAACACGTCCTGGCTGCCGGTGCTCAGCGCCGACAACGACTTCCTTGGCGAGGTCACCCAGGAATCCATCGCCGA
Source organism: Pseudomonas sp. HUK17 (assembly GCF_001566765.1). Taxonomy (NCBI): domain Bacteria; kingdom Pseudomonadati; phylum Pseudomonadota; class Gammaproteobacteria; order Pseudomonadales; family Pseudomonadaceae; genus Pseudomonas; species Pseudomonas sp. HUK17. The sequence goes on along the minus strand of NZ_LSMW01000005.1, from coordinate 162,961 downwards.
CTACCTCAGCAGCGGTCGTTCGCGGGGCAAGACCACCATCGTCTCGCCCGCGGAGCAGGTGGCGGGGTAGGGCACGGGAAGCCTCTCGGCGCAGAGGCTGTTCAAAGGCTCGCGAGCTAGAGCCAAACAAGGCGAAAAGGCCTGAGGAAGCGGAGTTTACGAATTGTAAATGAGCATTCCAAAGGCCTTTTCAACGCAGTCTGGCCGACGCGCAGCAGCCTTTGGATAGGCTCTCAGGGGCGGATCTCGATCATAGTGCCGTCCTTGACCAGCCCCCAGACCTCGCGCATGTCGTGGTTGGTCATGGCGATGCAGCCCTCGGTCCAGTTCAGCGAGTTGAAGTACCACTCCGGGTACTCCTCGTCGATGGGGGTGCCGTGCAGCATGATCATGCTGCCGGGACGCACGCCGGCCTGGCTGGCGCGCGCCAGGTCCTCACGATTGGGATAGGAAATGTGCATGGCCAGGTTGAATTTGTCGCTGGTCTTGCGCCAGTCGATCCAATAGAAGCCTTCCGGGGTGCGCTTGTCGCCCTCGCGCAGCTTGGGGCCGCGGGGATTCTTGCCCAGCGAGATGCGGTAGGACTTCATCACGGTGTCGCCGCTGAGCAGTTGCAGCTGATTGCGCGACTTGATGACCAGCACCTTGTCGATCAGCGGCGCGGCCGGCTGGCGGATCACCGTGACGCTGGTACTGGCCTGGGCCAGCTGGGGAAGCAACGAACCGCACAGCACATAGCAGAGCGCCAACAACAGGTGCAACGGACGCATGTCGAGAAGATCCTCGGAAGAGCTCAGAGCCTGTTCAAGGTCTCGCGAGCAGACGTTGAACAGGCCCTTAGGCAGGCTTGGGTGCGACCACCATGGGCGCCATGCCCTCATGGCGCAGTGAAAACTCGCCGCGGCGGCGGTCAGCGAAAAAGCATTCTAGTGTTCGCTTGATGGTCGGAAAAGCCAGAGACGACCAGGGGATGTCGGCTTCGTCCAGAAGGCGCACGTCCAGGCTTTCCTCGCCGACGCCAAAGCGTCCGTCGACCAGCTCGCCGCGGAACAGCATGTAGATCTGGTCGATGTGCGGCAGATCGAAGAGCGTATAGAGCTCCAGGTCCTGCACCTGCGCGCCGGCTTCCTCGAAGGTCTCGCGGGCGGCGGCCTCGGTGGTGGTCTCGCCGTTTTCCATGAAGCCTGCCGGCAGCGTCCAGTAGCCCTTGCGCGGCTCGATGGCGCGCTGGCAGAGCAGCACCCGGCCTTCCCAGGTTGCCAGACAGCCGGCCACCACCCGTGGGTTCTGGTAATGCACCGCGCCGCACTGGCTGCAGACCAGGCGCATGCGGTTGTCGCCCGCGGGAATGCGTTCTTCCAGCAGGCCGCCACAGTGGTTGCAATGCTTCATGATTCATCCTCGTTTTGCTGCAGTGTGCCGGGGCGATCGCGGGCCTCGCAAGCGATGGCTGGGCTTGGGATTGCCCGGCGGGCGTGCCATGATCCAGGGGATACGATGAGCAAGGGAGAATTCCGGCGTGGATGAGTTGCTCCAGCGCCTGCGTCACTATCGGCCGCGCACCCTGAGCGGCACCGAGAGCCATCAGGAAGCGGCGGTGCTGGTGCCCATCATTCGTGGCGAGCATCCCGAGTTGCTGCTCACCCTGAGGGCCAGCAACCTGTCCACCCATGGCGGCGAGGTGGCCCTGCCGGGCGGCCGGCGCGATCCCGAGGACGTCGATCTGATCGCCACCGCCCTGCGCGAGGCCGAGGAAGAGGTCGGGCTGCCGCCAGGCCTGGTGGAGGTGATCGCGCCCCTGAGTCCGCTGGTGTCACGCTACGGCCTGGCGGTGACGCCCATCGTCGCCCTGATTCCCGATCAGCTCGAATACGTCCCCAGCGAAGCCGAGATCGCCGCGATCTTTACCGTGCCCCTGCAGTTCTTCTGCGAGGTGCCGCCGGATTACACCCTCAGGGTCGACCACGACGGCCTGCGTTGGCAGGTGCCCAGCTATCAGTATGGCGAGCACCGCATCTGGGGGCTGACGGCAGTGATCATCGTCGAGCTGGTCAACCTGCTGTACGACGCCGGTATCGTGCTCAAGGCACCGCCTAGGCGGGATTGAGCGGTAGGCTCTGTACGAAAAGTCGCCGAGCGAAGGTCAGGCGAGGAGAAAAGCGCTGAGGAAGCGGACCGGGCTCGCGAACGAGTTTACGAGTGGTAGATGAGCATTGCGACGGGGCCGCCCAGGCCGGGCTGGCGATCCAGGCGTTTTTCAACGAAGCATCACCGAGCGCAGGCCTTTTCGTGCAGAGCCTAGCGACAAGGTAAAGGCACATGCCAAGTCGGACGTTAACGGGCACAATGCGCGGCCATTCGAGGGAAGCCGCATGACCACCGCCAATTCACCCGTGCGTTCGCCCTGCGTCCATGTCTGTGCCCTGGACGAACAGGACATCTGCATCGGTTGCCAACGCAGCGCCGCCGAGATCACCCGCTGGATGTCCATGAGCGACAGCGAGCGCCGCGAGGTGCTGGTGCGCTGCGACGAGCGGGCGCGGGCGGGCGGTGCGGCCTTCCTGACCTGATATCAGCCGGAGAGATCTGTCATGCCCCGTATCGGTACCCCCCTGTCCCCCAGCGCCACCCGCGTGCTGCTCTGCGGCTCCGGCGAACTGGGCAAGGAAGTCGTCATCGAGCTGCAACGTCTGGGCGTCGAGGTCATCGCCGTGGATCGCTACGCCGATGCCCCGGCCATGCAGGTCGCCCACCGCAGCCACGTCATCGACATGCTCGACGGCGCCGCCCTGCGCGCGGTGATCGAGCGCGAGCAGCCGCACTTCATCGTGCCGGAAATCGAAGCCATTGCCACCGCCACCCTGGTGGAGCTGGAAGGCGAGGGTTACACCGTGGTGCCCACTGCCCGCGCGGCCCAGCTGACCATGAATCGCGAAGGCATCCGTCGCCTCGCCGCCGAGGAGCTGGGCCTGCCCACCTCGCCCTATCACTTCGCCGATACCTACGAAGACTACGCCGCCGCCGCCGAGGCGCTGGGCTATCCCTGCGTGGTCAAGCCGATCATGAGTTCCTCAGGCAAGGGCCAGAGCCTGCTGCGCAGCGCCGATGAGCTGCAGGCCGCCTGGCAGTACGCCCAGGAAGGCGGTCGCGCCGGCAAGGGCCGGGTGATCGTCGAGGGCTTCGTCGACTTCGACTACGAGATCACCCTGCTGACCGTGCGCCATGTCGGCGGCACCGCCTTCTGCGCACCGGTCGGGCATCGTCAGGTCAAGGGCGACTACCACGAGTCCTGGCAGCCCCAGGCCATGAGCGACAAGGCCCTGGCCGAATCCGAGCGGGTCGCTCGCGCCGTCACCGAGGCCCTGGGCGGTCGCGGTCTGTTCGGCGTGGAGCTGTTCGTCAAGGGCGACCAGGTCTGGTTCAGCGAAGTCTCGCCACGTCCCCATGACACCGGTCTGGTGACCCTGATCTCCCAGGACCTGTCCGAATTCGCCCTGCACGCCCGCGCTATCCTCGGTCTGCCGATCCCTACCATCCGCCAGTTCGGCCCCTCGGCCTCGGCGGTGATCCTGGTGGACGGCGAGTCGCGCCAGACCGCCTTCGGCAACCTCGGCGCGGCGCTGGCCGAACCCGACACCGCGCTGCGCCTGTTCGGCAAGCCGGAGGTCAAGGGGCAGCGGCGCATGGGCGTGGCCCTGGCTCGCGACGAAAGCATCGAGACGGCGCGCGCCAAGGCCGTGCGTGCTTCCCAGGCGGTGAAGGTCGAGCTGTAACGCCGTCTCGCACCAAGAAAAAGGGCCCTGCGGGGCCCTTTTTCATGCGCTGAAGAATCTACAGTGACTGATCGCGGGTCTCGCGCATGCAGAGCACCGCCACCAGGCTGATGGCCGCCGCCGCCGAGACGTAGCCGCCCACCCAGCTCAGGCCGCCGGCTTCCACCAGTTGCTGCGCGGCATAGGGCGCCAGGGAGGCGCCAAGGATGCCGCCCAGGTTGTAGGCCGCCGAGGCGCCGGTGTAGCGCACCTGGGTCGGGAAGATTTCCGGCAGCAGGGCACCCATGGGGCCGAAGGTCATGCCCATGAGAAACAACTCCAGCGCCAGGAACAGGCCGACCGCCTGGCTGGAGCCATGGGTCAGCAGCGGCTCCATGGCGAAGCCCGACAGCAGGGCGGCGATGGCGCTCACCGCCAGCACTGGCTTGCGGCCGAAGCGATCCGCCAGCCAGGCCGACAGCGGCGTGGCCAGGGCCATGAACAGCACCGCGATGCACAGCAGGCCGAGGAATTCCTGCCGGCTGTAACCAAGATTCTTCACCCCGTAGCTCAGCGAGAACACCGTGGAGATGTAGAAGAGGGCGTAGCACACCACCATGCTCAGGGCGCCCAGCAGCACCGCCTTGCCGTGCTTGCCGAAGGTTTCGACCATGGGTAGGCGCAGTTTCTCGCGGCGGGCCATGGCCTCGGCGAACACCGGTGTCTCGTGCAGCGACAGCCGCACATAGAGGCCGACCACCACCAGCAGCGCGCTGAGCAGGAAGGGAATGCGCCAGCCCCAGGCGCGGAATTGCTCGTCGTCCAGCAGCAGCGCCAGAGCCAGGAACAGGCCGTTGGCCATGAGGAAGCCGATGGAGGGGCCGAGCTGGGGGAACATGCCGAACCAGGCGCGCTTGCCGGGCGGGGCGTTCTCGGTGGCCAGCAGCGCCGCACCACCCCATTCGCCACCCAGTCCCAGGCCCTGGCCGAATCTCAGCAGACACAGCAGGATGGGCGCCCAGACGCCGATGCTGGCGTAGCCGGGCAGGAGGCCGATCAGGGTGGTGGAGATACCCATCAGCAGCAGCGAGGCCACCAGGGTGGACTTGCGGCCGATGCGGTCGCCGAAGTGGCCGAACAGCAGCGAACCCAGGGGGCGCGCCAGGAAGGCGATGCCAAAGGTGATGAAGGCGCTGAGGGTCTGGGCCATGCCCGAGCCCTGGGGAAAGAACACCGGGCCGATCACCAGGGCCGCGGCCGTGGCATAGACATAGAAATCGTAGAACTCGATGGCGGTGCCGATGAAGCTGGCGGTGGCCACGCGGGTGGGGGAATTGCGCGGCACGGAAGTGGGCGCGTCGAAGGCGGCAGCGGTTGTGGACATGCAGAGATACCGGGCAGTCGTTCTTGTAGGAGGCGTCTGCCGGAGCGGCCTGATGGGGCAGCGGCTGTCCGAGGATGAGGACGGGCGTGACGACCTGTTATGACGTGCCGGGCGCGACCTGGCTGTTGGCCGGGTCGCGCCGAACGTGGTTCGGTCGCCTGATTATGCGGGTAGTGGAATGACGACTGTCAACGATGCAGGATGAATTCCCGCACCAGCTTGCTCCCGAAGTAGGCCAGCATCAGCAGGATGAAGCCCAGCAGGGTCCAGCGGATCGCCCGGTGGCCGCGCCAGCCCAGCCGATTGCGCCCCCACAGCAGGATGCCGAACACCACCCAGGCGATGCAGGAGAGCACCGTCTTGTGCACCAGGTGCTGGGCGAACATGTCCTCGACAAAGAACCAGCCGGAGATCAGCGACAGCGACAGCACCACCCAGCCGGCCCAGAGAAAGCCGAACAGCAGGCTTTCCATGGTCTGCAGCGGGGGAAAGCTGCGGATCAGGCCAGATGGATGCTTGTTCTTGAGCTGGCGATCCTGGATCAGCAGCAGCAGCGACTGCAGCACCGCCAGGGTGAAGAGGCCGTAGGCGATGATCGACAGCAGCACGTGCACGACGATCTTGGGCGAGACGTCCAGCGGGGTCACGGTGCCGGGCGGTACGAATTCGGCCAGCAGCGCGGTGATGGCGCCGAGGGGATAGATCAGCACCAGCAAGGGTTGCAGCGGCATGCGCAGGCAGCCGATCAGCATCAGGGCGATGGCGGTCGCCGAGATCAGACTGGAGGCGTCGAAGAAGTCCAGGCTGAGGGTCGGTTCGAGGATCAGCTGCAGATAGACGGCCAGGGCGTGGGGCAGCAGGGCCAGGATGCCGGCGCCTAGGACCAGGGGCTTGCTCGACGGCTGTTTACGCAGCAGGCAACTGCCCTGGTAGAGGGTCGCGAGCAGATAGAGGGCAGCGGCCAGGAGGGTGGGCAGCAGGGCGTGCATGGTCCGGTTTCAGCAGAGCGGAAAGCAGGCGAGTGTGGCACAGACAGGGCGGTACAGAAAGTCCGAGCCACGCCCTGATGCTGGCTGGTTGAATCGGGCGAACCCTGGCCGCTGTCGGGTGGTCCCATGAAGTACATATCTAGAAGAGGTCGCGACCATGCTTAAATTTCTCGGCGGTACCATGGGCATCATCTTTCTGATCGGCCTCGTGGTGGTGATCGGCATCTTCTCGCTGATTTTCTGATCCCGTCCCCTCGGGCACCGGCCCTGATGCCGGTGCCTGTCCTTGCTTCCTCAGCTGCTCGCCAAAGCGGGCGCCGCTGACGGATTCACGTGGTAACCGGCCCCAGCGGCTATCCCTGGTCAGGCGCTCTTTCGTTATACTTGTCGGTCAGCCGCCGTTTCTGCCCTGGATGTCCGCATGTTCGAGAATCTCACAGACCGCCTGTCCCAAAGCCTGCGCCACATTACCGGCAAGGCCAAGCTCACCGAAGACAACATCAAGGACACCCTGCGCGAGGTGCGCATGGCGCTGCTCGAGGCGGACGTCGCCCTGCCGGTGGTCAAGGAATTCGTCAACCGGGTCAAGGAGCGGGCGGTCGGCACCGAGGTGTCCAAGAGCCTGACCCCGGGCCAGGCCTTCGTGAAGATCGTGCGCGCCGAACTCGAAGCCATCATGGGCGCGGCCAACGAAGACCTGGCGCTCAACGTGGCGCCGCCGGCGGTCATCCTCATGGCCGGCTTGCAGGGCGCGGGCAAGACCACCACTGCGGGCAAGCTGGCGCGCTTCCTCAAGGAGCGCAAGAAGAAGACCGTCATGGTCGTATCCGCCGACGTCTATCGTCCGGCTGCCATCAAGCAGCTGGAAACACTGGCCGGGGAGGTGGGGGTCACCTTCTTCCCCTCCGACATCAGCCAGAAGCCGGTAGAGATCGCCCAGGCCGCCATTCGCGAAGCCAAGCTCAAATTCATCGATGTGGTGATCGTCGACACCGCCGGTCGTTTGCACATCGACAGCGAGATGATGGCGGAGATCCAGCAGGTCCACGCCGCCACCAAGCCTGCCGAGACCCTGTTCGTGGTCGACGCCATGACCGGTCAGGACGCCGCCAACACCGCCAAGGCCTTCAACGACGCCCTGCCGCTGACCGGCGTGATCCTGACCAAGGTCGACGGTGATGCCCGGGGCGGTGCCGCCCTGTCGGTCCGCCACATCACCGGCAAGCCGATCAAGTTCATCGGCATGGGCGAGAAGAGCGAAGCCCTCGATCCCTTCCACCCGGACCGTGTCGCTTCGCGCATCCTCGGCATGGGCGACGTCCTCTCGCTGATCGAGCAGGCCGAACAGACCCTGGATCGCGAAAAGGCCGACAAGCTGGCCAAGAAGCTCAAGAAGGGCAAGGGCTTCGATCTCGAGGACTTCCGCGATCAGCTGCGCCAAATGAAGAACATGGGCGGCCTGGGTTCGCTGATGGACAAGCTGCCGACCATGATGGGTGGCATGAACATCCAGCAGATGGGCAACGCCCAGGGCGCGGCGGAAAAGCACTTCAAGCAGATGGAAGCCATCATCGACTCCATGACCCCGGCCGAGCGCCGCGATCCGGAACTGATCAGCGGCTCGCGCAAGAAGCGCATCGCCCTGGGCTCCGGTACCCAGGTGCAGGACGTCGGCCGCCTCATCAAGCAGCACAAGCAGATGCAGAAGATGATGAAGAAGGTCACCGCCAAGGGCGGCATGGCCAAGATGATGCGCGGCATGGGCAGCATGTTCCCTGGCGGCGGCATGCCCAAGATGTGATTTTCCGGTGCCGCCCGTCGCCAGATGGCCGGCATTGGAAAGGGCTCTGCGTGGGGCGTCGGCACCAGTGCTGATGCACCTTCGCGAGCGACGAGGCTCCGCTGCTGGAGTCTCCAGGCTGCCGCAATGCCGAGGGCACCGTTTAAAGCCATTGGCAAACCGGGTGACAGCCCTTAGAATATGCGGCCTTTCGGGCCATGTGGCCCAGTGTGCCCACAGCTACAAGCACCGACTACAGGAACGAAGTTCAATGGTAACCATCCGTCTAGCCCGTGGCGGCTCCAAGAAGCGCCCCTTCTACCACCTGACCGTGACCAACAGCCGCAATGCGCGTGATGGTCGTTTCGTCGAGCGCATCGGTTTCTTCAACCCGGTGGCCAGCGGCGCAGAAATCCGTCTGTCGGTGGACCAAGAGCGTGCCAGCTACTGGCTGTCGCAGGGCGCCCAGCCGTCCGAGCGCGTCGCTCAGTTGCTGAAGAGCGCTCAGGCTACCGCCTGAAGACCATGAGTACGCCGACCTCCGCCCCCGACCTGGTGGTCCTGGGCAAGATAGTTTCGGTCTTTGGCGTACGTGGTGAGCTCAAGATCTACTCCTTTACCGATCCGCTCGACAATCTGCTGGACTATCGGACCTGGACGCTGCGGCGCGAAGGCGAGACCCGGCAGGTCAAGGTGCTCGGCGGTCGGTTGCACGGCAAGGTCCTGACGGTACGGCTGCAGGGCCTGGACGATCGTGAAGAAGCCCGGCTGATGGCCGGTTTCGAGATCTGCGTGCCGCGTAGTGAATTACCCCAGCTGGGCGCCGGCGACTATTACTGGCATCAGTTGGAAGGTCTCAAGGTGATCAATCGCGAAGGCCAGTGGCTGGGTGTGGTGGATCATCTGCTGGAGACCGGGGCCAACGACGTCATGGTGGTCATGCCCTGTGCTGGCAGCCTCGACGATCGTGAGCGTCTGTTGCCCTATCTGCCCGACCAGTACGTGCTGGCGGTGGATCTGGCCAAGGGCGAGATGCAGGTCGACTGGGATGCGGATTTCTGATCCATGCGTATCGATGTCATCAGCATCTTTCCCGAGATGTTCGAAGCCGTGAGCGCCTATGGCGTGAGCGGTCGCGCGATGAAGCAGGGGCTCCTGGAGCTGACCTGCTACAACCCGCGCAACTATACCGAGGATCGCCACCAGACCGTGGACGACCGGCCCTTTGGCGGCGGTCCCGGCATGGTCATGAAGATCCAGCCGCTGGAGCGCGCCCTGGCCGATGCCCGGGGTGATTCGGCGGCGAAGGTGATCTACCTGTCCCCCCAGGGTCGCAAGCTCGACCAGGCGGCGGTACGGGAACTGGCGCAGGAGGAGCATCTGATCCTCATCGCCGGGCGTTACGAAGGCATCGACGAGCGTTTCATCGAGACGCACGTGGATGAAGAATGGTCGATTGGCGACTATGTGCTGTCCGGCGGTGAATTGCCGGCCATGGTGCTGATCGATGGGGTTACGCGACTGCTGCCCGGAGCCTTGGGGCATGTGGATTCCGCCGAGCAGGATTCGTTTACCGACGGCCTGCTCGATTGCCCGCACTACACCCGACCCGAGGTGTACGAGGGCCGTCGCGTACCCGACGTGTTGCTCAGTGGTAATCACGAGCATATCCGGCGCTGGCGCCTGCAGCAGTCCCTGGGACGCACTGCGGAGCGACGCGCCGATCTTCTGGATAGCCGCTCGCTTTCTGGGGAAGAGCAGAACCTGTTGGCGGAATACCTTCGTCAGCGGAACGATAGTTAGGTATCGATGGCGGGCCGCGGCCTGTCTTAGGAGCAGAGTGACATGACCAACAAAATCATTGCCCAGATCGAAGCTGAGCAGATGAGCAAAGAAATCCCGGCGTTCGCCCCCGGCGACACCGTGATTGTCCAGGTTAAGGTGAAGGAAGGCGACCGTCAGCGTCTGCAGGCCTTCGAAGGCGTAGTGATCGGCAAGCGTAACCGCGGCCTGAACAGCGCCTTCACCGTGCGCAAGATCTCCAACGGCGTTGGCGTCGAGCGTACCTTCCAGACCTACAGCCCGCTGGTCGACAGCCTGAGCGTCAAGCGTCGCGGTGACGTGCGCAAGGCCAAGCTGTACTACCTGCGCGAACTGTCCGGCAAGGCTGCCCGCATCAAGGAAAAGCTTTCCTGATCGCGGAGTGACCAGAAAAAAGCAGCTTCGGCTGCTTTTTTCGTTTCTGAGGTTCGAGGTAAGCAATGACGACCCGCGAAGCGGAAATCCAGCGGCGTACCGCGCTGTCGGAAACCCGGGTGGCCAAGGCGGTCTTCCCGCCCACCACCAATCATCACGACACCCTGTTCGGCGGCACCGCCCTGGCCTGGATGGACGAGGTGTCCTTCATCACCGCGACGCGCTTCTGTCGCAAGCCGCTGGTCACCGTCTCCACCGACCGGATCGATTTCAACCACCCCATCCCCGCCGGCTCCATCGTCGAGCTGATCGGCCGGGTGGTGAAGGTTGGCAACACCAGCATCAAGGTGCAGGTGGAGGTCTTCGTCGAAGGCATGCTGGCGGAAGGGCGCGAGCGCGCCATCAACGGCGCCTTCAGCTTTGTCGCGGTCGATGACGAGGGCAAGCCGACGCCGGTGCTGCCAGGCTTCGCCGCGTGAGCGCCGAACGGCTGATCGAGGAATTCCTCGACGCCCTGTGGCTGGAAAAGGGACTGTCGCCCCATACCCGCAGCGCCTATCGCACCGATCTGCTGGCCTTCGCCCGCTGGCTGGAGGGCAGGGGGCTGACCCTGGAGAACCTGGGTCGCGACGCCGTGCTCGATCATCTCGGCTGGCGCCTGAGCGAGGGCTACCAGGCGCGCTCCACGGCGCGCTTTCTCTCCGGTCTGCGCAGCTTCTACAAGTATGCCGTGCGCGAGGGGCGGGTCGCCGAGGACCCGACGCTGCTGGTGAGCATGCCGCAACTGGGCGCACCGCTGCCCAAGAGCCTGTCAGAGGCGGACGTGGAAGCCCTGCTGGCCGCACCAGATACCGAAGACACCCTGGGCCTGCGCGATCGCACCATGCTCGAGGTGCTCTATGCCACCGGGTTGCGGGTGACCGAGCTGATCAGCCTGACCCTGGACGAGATCAACCTGCGCGAGGGCTCGCTGCGGGTCTTCGGCAAGGGCAGCAAGGAGCGGCTGATCCCCTTGGGCGAAGAGGCCATCGCCTGGCTGGAAAGCTATCTGAAGACCGCGCGCCCGCTGCTGCTGGGCGGCCAGCCCGGCGATATCCTCTTTCCCAGCCAGCGGGGCACGCCCATGACCCGGCAGACCTTCTGGCACCGCATCAAGCTGCATGCCCAGGTGGCGGGCATCCGCACCTCGCTGTCACCGCATACCCTGAGGCACGCCTTCGCCACCCATTTGCTCAACCACGGCGCGGATCTGCGCACGGTGCAGATGCTGCTCGGCCATACCAGTCTGTCCACCACCCAGATCTACACCCACGTCGCCCGCGTGCGGCTGCAGCAACTGCACGCCCAGCACCATCCGCGCGGCTAGGGCCCACCGCCGTAGTCGGCAGGTCTGTGGTAGGCTTGCCGGCGTCTCAACAGGAGTCAAACATGCGTATTTCCCAACTGTTGCTCGCCGCTTGCCTGGGGCTCGGCGTGCAACTGGCTCAGGCCGAACCTGAGCAGGCCATTCGCCAGAGCCTGACCGCGCTGCAGCCCAATCTCGCCATCGAGTCCATCGCCAAGAGCCCGCTGGAAGGTCTCTACCAGGTCCAGCTCAAGGGCGGCCGGGTGCTCTATGCCAGCGGCGACGGCCAGTTCGTCATGCAGGGCTATCTATACCAGGTCAAGGACGGCAAGGCCTCCAACCTGACCGAGAAGGCCGAGAACGTCGCCGTGGCGCGGCAGATCAACGGCCTCGACCGTAACCAGATGATCATCTATCCCGCCCAGGGCGAGACCAAGGCGCACATCACCGTCTTCACCGACACCACCTGCCCCTATTGCCAGAAGCTGCACGCCGAGGTGCCCGAGCTGAACAAGCGTGGCATCGAGGTGCGCTACCTGGCCTTCCCGCGGCAGGGCATGGGCTCACCGGGCTCCAAGCAGCTGGAATCGGTGTGGTGCGCCAAGGACAAGCCGGCGGCGCTGAACCAGATGTTCACCGGCCGTGAGGTCAAGTCCGAGAGCTGCCAGAATCCGGTCGCCCAGCAATTCGCGCTGGGGCAGAACATGGGCATCCAGGGTACCCCGGCGATCATTCTCGCCGATGGCCAGATGATCCCGGGCTACCAGCCGGCCGACCAGCTGGCGGAAGCGGCAATCGGCGCCCGCTAGGCGCCTCAATCAGAGTTATGAACGGGGCCGCGGAGCGGTCCCACACGACATGGGGATAAGGGTGTGAAGCCGGTCAAAGTAGGCATCTGTGGTCTGGGTACCGTGGGCAGCGGGACCTTCAACGTACTCAAGCGCAACGCCGAGGAAATCGCCCGGCGCGCCGGTCGGGGTATCGAGGTGGCGCAGATCGCCCAGCGCCGGCCCAATCCTCAGTGCGACACCGGCAGCACGCCGATCACCGCCGAGGTCCTGGCGGTGGCCGACAATCCCGAGATCGACGTGGTGGTGGAGCTGATCGGTGGCTACACCCTGGCCCGCGAACTGGTGCTGCGCGCCATCGCCAACGGCAAGCACGTGGTCACCGCCAACAAGGCGCTGATCGCCGTGCACGGCAACGAGATCTTCGCCAAGGCGCGCGAGCAGGGCGTGATCGTCGCCTTCGAAGCCTCGGTGGCCGGCGGCATCCCGGTGATCAAGGCACTGCGCGAAGGCCTGGCCGCCAACCGCATCAACTGGGTGGCCGGCATCATCAACGGCACCGGCAACTTCATCCTCTCCGAGATGCGCGAGAAGGGTCGCACCTTTCCCGATGTCCTGGCCGAAGCCCAGGCGCTGGGCTATGCCGAGGCCGATCCGACCTTTGACGTCGAAGGCATCGATGCTGCCCACAAGCTGACCATCCTGGCCTCCATCGCCTTTGGCATTCCGCTGCAATTCGACAAGGCCTACACCGAGGGCATCACCCGCCTGACCACCGCCGATGTCGGCTACGCCGAGGCGCTGGGCTATCGCATCAAGCACCTGGGCGTGGCGCGCAGCACCGACCAGGGCATCGAGCTGCGGGTGCACCCGACGCTGATCCCGGCCGATCGCCTGATCGCCAACGTCAACGGCGTGATGAACGCGGTGATGGTCAATGGCGACGCCGTCGGCTCGACGCTGTTCTACGGCGCCGGTGCCGGGCAGGAGCCGACCGCCTCGGCGGTGGTGGCCGACCTGGTGGACGTGGTGCGTGCCATGACCTCGGATCCCGAGAATCGCGTGCCGCACCTGGCCTTCCAGCCCGATGCGCTGTCCGACCATCCGGTGCTGTCGATCGAGGCCTGCGAGAGCGCCTACTATCTGCGTATCCAGGCCAAGGATCACCCGGGCGTGCTGGCCCAGGTGGCGAGCATCCTCTCGGCGCGCGGCATCAACATCGAGTCCATCATGCAGAAGGAAGCCGAGGAACATGACGGCCTGGTGCCCATGATCCTGCTGACCCATCGCGTGACCGAGCGCCATATGGTCGAGGCCATCACCGCCCTGGAGGCCCTGGACGATGTCGTCGGCGATGTCGTCCGCATCCGCGTCGAGCACCTGAACTGAGCAGCCTGGCGGCGCCCGGCGCCGCCGTCTTTCCCGAGGTCGAGTCATGCGTTACATCAGTACCCGCGGCCAGGCGCCCGCGCTGAATTTCGAAGAAGTGCTGCTGGCGGGTCTCGCCAGCGATGGTGGTCTCTATGTACCGGAGAACCTGCCGCGTTTTTCCCTGGAAGAGATCGCCTCCTGGGCCGGTCTGCCCTACCACGAGCTGGCCTTTCGGGTGATGAAGCCCTTCGTCGCCGGCTCCATCGCCGATGCCGAATTCAAGGCCATCCTGGAAGAGACCTACGCCGGTTTCGCCCATAGCTCGATCGCGCCGCTGCGCCAGCTGGACGCCAACGAGTGGGTACTGGAGCTGTTCCACGGCCCGACCCTGGCCTTCAAGGACTTCGCCCTGCAACTCCTGGGGCGGCTGCTCGACCATGTGCTGGCCAAGCGCGGCGAGCGCGTGGTGATCATGGGCGCCACCTCCGGCGACACCGGCTCGGCGGCCATCGAAGGCTGCAAGCGCTGCGAGAACGTGGACATCTTCATCCTCCATCCGCACCAGCGGGTGTCGGAAGTGCAGCGCCGGCAGATGACCACGCTGCTGGGCGACAACATCCACAACATCGCCATTGAAGGCAACTTCGACGACTGCCAGGAGATGGTCAAGGCCAGCTTCGCCGACCAGGGCTTCCTCAAGGGCACCCCGCTGGTGGCGGTCAACTCGATCAACTGGGCGCGGATCATGGCCCAGATCGTCTACTACTTCCACGCGGCCCTGCAGCTGGGCGGGCCGGCGCGCTCCATCGCCTTCTCGGTGCCCACCGGCAACTTCGGCGACATCTTCGCCGGCTACCTGGCGCGCAACATGGGCCTGCCGGTGAGCCAGCTGGTGGTGGCCACCAACCGCAACGATATTCTGCACCGCTTCATGTCCGGCAATCGCTACGACAAGCAGCAGCTGGAAGCCACCCTGTCGCCGTCCATGGACATCATGGTCTCGTCCAACTTCGAGCGCCTGCTGTTCGACCTGCACGGTCGCGACGGCCTGGCCCTGGCCGAGCTGATGGCGAACTTCCGCAGCAGCGGCACCCTGACGGTGGCGGACGATCGCTGGACCGAAGCGCGCAAGCTGTTCGATTCCCTGGCCGTGAACGATGAGGAGACCTGCGCCACCATCGCCGAGGTCTTTGCCGCCACCGGCGAGGTACTGGATCCGCACACCGCCATCGGCGTGCGCGCCGCTCGCGAATGCCGCCGCAGCCTGGCCACACCCATGGTGGTGCTGGGTACCGCCCATCCGGTGAAATTCCCCGAAGCGGTGGAAAAGGCCGGCATCGGCGCGACCCTCAGCCTGCCGACCCACCTGGCCGATCTGCTGCAGCGCGAAGAGCGCTGCACCGTGCTGCCCAACGACCTGGCCGCCGTCCAGGCCTTCGTCAGCCGCCACGGCAAGCGTGGTCAGCCGCTGTAAGGGGGTTCGTCCAACCTGCGACTGTAGGTTGGGCTGAGACGGCTCCCTCGTCGAAGCCCAACACGGCGGACTCCAACCGTCTTTGTTGGGCTTCGCTGCGCTCAACCCAACCTACGCTGACCTGTAGGTTGGGTTGAGACGGCTCCATCGTCGAAGCCCAACAAGGCAGACTCCAACCGTCGCTGCTACGCTCAGCCCAACCTACGGATCCACGGTCCCAAGCCCCTCGGCCTTTTCCGGTACAATGCCCGGCTTTCCCTGCCGGTGACCCGCCCATGGCTCTGCAAGCCACGCCCTACAAAGTCGAACTCAACCTCACCGATCTGGATCGCGGGGTCTACGAGAATCTGCGCCTGACCGTGGCGCGGCATCCCTCCGAGACCGAGGAGCGCATGGCGGTGCGGTTGCTGGCCTATGTGCTCTGGTACAACGAGCAGCTGGCCTTCGGTCGTGGCCTGTCCGACGTCGACGAGCCGGCGCTGTGGGAGAAGAGTCTCGATGGCCGGGTGCTGCACTGGATCGAAGTCGGCCAGCCCGATGCCGAGCGCCTGACCTGGTGCAGCCGTCGTACCGAGCGCACCAGCCTGCTGGCCTACGGCAACCTGCGCGTCTGGCAGACCAAGGTGGTGGACGCGGTCAGGACGCTGAAGAATCTGCACATCGCCGCGGTTCCCGCCGAGCCCCTGGCCGAACTGGCCCGCGATCTGCCGCGCAGCATTTCCTGGCAGGTGATGATCAGCGAAGGCACCCTGTTCGTCACCGACGACCGCGGTCAGCACGAATTGCAGCTGGAATGGCTGCTGGGCGAACGTTGATGCGCCTGGAGCCCCGTCCGCTACCGGCAGTATTGCCCGACCTGGGCGACTTGCCGCCGCTGCTCACCCGGCTCTATGCCGCGCGCGGCGTGACCCTGCCGGAAGAACTGGACAAGGGGCTGGCGCGGCTGGTGCCCTATCACCAGCTCAAGGGCATCGAGGCGGCGGTGGAGCTGCTGGCGCGCGCTCTGGAAGAGCGCCGGCGCATCCTCATTGTCGGCGATTTCGATGCCGATGGCGCTACCGCCAGCGCCGTGGGCGTGCTGGCCCTGCGTCGCCTGGGCGCGGCTTGGGTCGACTACCTGGTGCCCAATCGCTTCGAATACGGCTACGGCCTGACGCCCGAGATCGTCGCCGTGGCCCTGCAGCGCGAACCCGAGGTGCTGCTCACCGTCGACAACGGCATCTCCAGCCTGGACGGCGTGGCCGCGGCCAAGGCGGCCGGGTTGCAGGTGGTCATCACCGACCACCACCTGCCGGGCGCCGAATTGCCCGCCGCCGATGCCATCGTCAATCCGAATCAGCCGGCCTGTGCCTTCCCCAGCAAGTGCATCGCCGGGGTCGGGGTGATCTTCTATGTGATGCTGGCCCTGCGCAGTCGCCTGCGCGAGAACGGCTGGTTCGCCCGTCAGGGCCTGGCCGAGCCCAACCTAGCCGAGTTGCTGGATCTGGTCGCCCTCGGCAGCGTCGCCGACGTCGTGCCGCTTGATGCCAACAACCGCATCCTGGTGCACCAGGGACTGATGCGTATCCGCGCCGGTCGGGCGCGCCCGGGGCTCAAGGCGCTGCTGGAAGTGGCCGGGCGCCAACCGGGCAAGGTGGCCTCCAGCGACCTCGGTTTCATTCTCGGCCCGCGGCTCAATGCGGCGGGGCGCCTGGACGATATGTCCATCGGCATCGAATTGCTGCTCTGCGAAGACCCGCAACTGGCGCAGGAGTATGCCCAGCAGCTGGACGACTTCAACAAGGATCGCAAGAGCATCGAGCAGGGCATGCAGCGCGAGGCGCTCAAGCAGCTCAAGGAATTGCCGGAAGACAATCTGCCCTTCGGTCTCTGTCTGTTCGACCCGGAGTGGCACCAGGGCGTGATCGGCATCCTCGCCTCGCGCCTCAAGGAAAAGTATCACCGCCCGGCGCTGGCCTTCGCCGACGACGGCAGTGGCAGCGGCATGCTCAAGGGCTCGGCGCGTTCGGTACCCGGGCTGCACATCCGCGATGCCCTGGACGCCGTGGCGACCCGTCATCCGGGGCTCATCACCAAGTTCGGCGGCCACGCCATGGCCGCCGGCCTCAGTCTGCCCCAGGCGCATTATGAGACCTTTGCCAGCGCCTTCGACGCCGAGGTCCGTCGCCATCTGCAGGCCGACGACCTCAGTGGGCGCCTGCAGACCGATGGCTGCCTCGCTCCGAGCGAATTCCAGCTCGATCTGGCCCAGGCCCTGCGCCAGGCCGGCCCCTGGGGGCAGCAGTTCCCCGAGCCGCTGTTTCACGGCACCTTCGAGATCCTCTCCCAGCGCTTGCTCAAGGAACGGCACCTCAAGCTGACCCTGCGCAGCGAGCAGGGCGGCCCGGAGCTGGACGGCATCGCCTTCAACATCGACCGTGACACCTGGCCCGATCCCAACATCCGCTGGGCCGAGCTGGCCTATCGGCTGGACGTGAATGAATTCCGCGGCAACGAGAGCGTGCAGTTGCTGGTGGTGCACCTGGCACCGCGTTAGTCGGAACAGCGACCTATTCTGTTCGGGAACACTCCAATGCGGTGAATCCCGACTAGACGAGGTCCGCCATGAGTCTCCTGTTCCAGCCCCTGACCCTGCGTCAGCTGACCCTGCCCAATCGCGTGGTGGTCTCCCCGATGTGTCAGTATTTCAGCGAAGACGGCTTCGCCAACGACTGGCACCTGGTTCACCTGGGCAGTCGCGCCACCGGTGGCGCCGGCCTGGTGATCTTCGAGGCTACCGCGGTCACCGCCGACGGGCGCATCACGCCCCAGGACCTGGGGTTGTGGAAGGACGAGCAGATCGAGCCCCTGCGCCGTATCACCCAGTTCATCGAAGGCCAGGGCAGCGTAGCCGGTATCCAACTGGCCCATGCGGGCCGTAAGGCCAGTACCTGGCAACCCTGGCTCGGCAAGCACGGCAGCGTGCCCATCGCCGAAGGCGGCTGGGTGCCGGTGGCGCCCTCGGCCATCGCCTTCGATCCCCAGCACACCCGGCCCACCGCCATGGATCGCGACGATATCGCCAGCATCCGCCGGGCCTTCGTGGACACCGCCGAGCGCGCCCTGGCGGCCGGCTTCAAGGTGGCCGAGGTCCATGCCGCCCACGGCTATCTGCTGCACCAGTTCCTCTCGCCGCTCTCCAATCGCCGCGAGGACGATTACGGCGGCAATTTCGAGAATCGCATTCGCCTGTTGCTGGAAGTCACCGCTGATGTCCGCGCGGTCTGGCCGGAAGCGTTGCCGCTGTTCGTGCGGGTTTCAGCCACCGACTGGGTGGAAGACGGCTGGGATGTCGATGAGACGGTGGAGCTGGCACGCCGATTGAAGACCCTGGGCGTCGACCTGATCGACGTCTCCTCCGGCGGCACCGCCGCCCAGGCCGACATTCCCACCGGGCCCGGCTACCAGACCCAGTTCGCCGAGCGGGTGCGCAAGGAGGCTGGGATTCCCAGTGGCGCGGTGGGCATGATCACCGATGCGGCCCAGGCCGAGCACGTGCTGCGTACCGGTCAGGCCGATCTGGTGCTGCTGGCCCGCGAACTGCTGCGCGATCCCTATTGGCCGCTGAATGCCGCCGAAGCCCTACGGGAAAAGGTCTCCTGGCCGCCACAATACGTGCGCGCCGCGCACCGGGATACGCCGCTGCGCAAGCCGTTCGGGGAGGAATAGGGCGCGGGACGGAGCCATCCGTGCGGATGGCTCCCCGAGTCAGGGCTTGACCGGGCGCAGCATCGCCTCCAGGGCGTCGCTGTCGTAGTAGTCGCCCAGATACCAGATGCGGCCGTCGCGGATCTTCATGATGCTGGCGCCGCGGATCTTGACCGGTTGCTTGCCGGTGGCGGTGACGCGGTTGCCGGTCAGTTCCCATTCGAAGGCGATGCTGCGCGGGCCGATGACCGGCTTGTGCACCATCTTTACCTGTAGATCCGGGACGGCCTTGAGGGTGACCTTGACGATGCGGTCGCGGGCCTGGGTGCGGCTGGTCTCGGTGGTGGCGGCGCCGCTGTCGAAATACTGCACCTTGGGGTCGAGCAGGGCGCTGGCGGCCTCGGCATCGTGATCGTTCCAGGCATCGAGATAGCGATTGGCAATGAGGCGGGCATCCTCGGCGGCGGCCTGGACCTGGCCGGCGATGAGGGCGAGCGAAAGCGCGAACAGCACAGCCAGACGCGAGCGCATGGGGTGTCTCCGGCAACTGCAAGGGAAAGGCGCAAGAGTAGCGCCGTGGGCGGCCCGCGGTCAGCAATATTTTGTATCAACCGGCTGGTCGCGACGGCGACCCCGGCAACATTCGGTAAGCAGGTGCCGGGAGCCAGACGGTGTGCTCAGCGGTCCTAAAGAGCTGAATCCTGACTCTGTGGAGGTCATCCATGAACACCCGCGGTTTGCTTGATCAACTGCTCAAGGCGGGCCAGCAGGCCCTGGCCAAGAAGACCGGTCACTCGGCCCCCCGACCCGGCACGGCATCCACCGGCAAGGATTCCCTGGGCGGTCTGCTCTCCGGACTGGGCAACAGCGGCCTGGCGGCTGGGGCCCTGACTGCGCTGCTGGGCAGCAAGCGCGGTCGCGCCATGGGTGGCAAGGCGGTCGGCTATGGCGGTCTGGCGGCGCTGGGCATGGTGGCCTACAAGGCCTATCAGTCCTGGCAGGCCAATCAGGCCCAGGGTACGGCAGCCGTCGAGCCCCGTACCGTGGATCGGGTACCGGAGCACGAAGCCGAGGCCCATGGCCGGGCGGTGCTGATCGCCCTGATCGCGGCAGCCAAGGCCGATGGTCATGTCGATGACCAGGAGCGCCAGGCCATCGAAGCCGAGATGGCCAAGCTGGACAACGATCCCGAGTTGCGCAGCTGGTTGCAGCGCGAACTGGAACAACCGCTGGATCCGGCCAAGGTCGCCGCGGCGGCGGAAACGCCCGAGATGGGCGCCGAGATGTACCTGGCCAGCCTGATGCTGATCGACGATCAGCAATACATGGAAAAGGCCTACCTGGACGAGCTGGCGCGCCAGCTGCGCCTGGAGCCTGGCCTGCGCGCCGAGCTGGAGCGTGAGGCCGCGGCGGTCTGACCGCTAGGCGAGCGGGCGTTCCTCGCCCAGCAGGACGCTCCGCTCCGCCGCGCAGAGGTGCAGCAGGAAATCCCAGACCACGCGCAGGCGCGCGGAGCGGTGCAGTTCCCGGTGCGTCGAGATCCAGTATTCCCGAGTAAAGGAGCGTTCTGGCAACACGCCCTCCAGCGGCGTGCCCTGACCTACCAGATAGCAGGGCAGCACGGCGATGCCGATGCCGGCGCAGGCCGCTTCGCGCTGGGCGATGACACTGGTGCTGCGAAAGACGATGCGCGGATCCGAACAGAGTCCCTGGATGAATTGCAGTTCGCGGGTGTACAGCAGGTCGTCGACGTAGCCGATGAAGGTCTGTTCGCCGAGGTCGGCTTCGGCATCCAGCGCCGGTGCTCGATCCAGGTAGGCGCGACTGGCATAGAACCTCAGACGATAGGGCGTCAGTCGCCGGCCGATCAGGCCTTCGGCGGTGGGCCTTTCCAGGGTGATGGCGATGTCCGCTTCGCGGTTGGTGACGCTGACGAAGCGCGGCACCGAGACCAGCTCCACTTCCAGACCCGGATAATCGCGCAGCAGCGCCCCCAGGCGCTGGGCGAGAAAACCGGTGCCCAGGCCTTCGGTCACCCCGACCCGTACCTGACCCAGCGGATTGAGTCGCTGGGTCACGGCCTCCTGGGCTAGCAGTGCGGCTTCTTCCATCGCCTGGGCATGCGCCAGCAGGGCCTGGCCGGCGGGGGTGAGCTGATAGCCGCTGGCCTGTTGCACCAGCAGCTGACTGCCCAGGGCGCGTTCCAGCGCCTCCAGGTGACGGGCGACGGTCGCATGACTGACGCCCAGGCTGCGGGCGGCGGTAAGCAGGCGGCCATGGCGCTGGACCTCCAGAAAAACCCGCAGATCGTTCCAGTCGAACATCCCTTTTCCTCGTCTAGGCCTGTCTGCCCGGCCGCTTGCTGGTCACTGTTCAGAAATGCACAGCCGGTGCCCGTTTTCTGCGACTGTTGTTCGCGGATGACGACACTAGGATAGGGACCACAACAACAAAAAAGCGAGGGAACGTCATGCCCGGTCCTGCTGCGGAATATGACTTCATCATCGTCGGCGCCGGTCCGGCCGGCTGCCTGCTGGCCAACCGGCTGTCCGCCGATCCGGCTCATAGCGTGCTGCTGCTGGAAGCCGGCGGCCGTGACAACCATCCCTGGATCCACATCCCCGTCGGCTATCTGTTCTGCATCGGCAATCCGCGCACCGACTGGTGCTTCAAGACCGAGGTGGAGGCGGGCCTGGGTGGCCGCGCGCTCAACTATCCGCGTGGCCGGGTGCTGGGTGGCTGCTCGTCCATCAACGGCATGATCTACATGCGCGGCCAGGCCCGTGACTATGACGGCTGGGCCGCCGCTGGCAACCCCGGCTGGAGCTGGCAGGACGTACTGCCGCTGTTCAAGCGTATGGAAGATCATTGCGACGGCGCCTCGGCCGTTCATGGTGCCGGGGGTGAATGGCGGGTCGAGCGGCAGCGCCTGCACTGGACCCTGCTCGACGCCTTTCGCAGTGCCGCGGGTGAAACCGGCATCGCGCCGGTGGAAGACTTCAACACCGGCGACAACGAAGGCTGCGGCTACTTCCAGGTCAATCAGCGTAATGGCGTGCGCTGGAATGCCGCCAAGGCCTTTCTCAAGCCCATCCGCCAGCGTGCCAATCTGCAGGTGCTGACCGGGGTGCAAGTGGAGCGGGTGCTGCTGGAGGAGGGCAGGGCACGGGCGGTGCTGGCGCGGCTGCCGGGCCAGGCCGAACCCCAGCGCCTGGTGGCGCGGCGGGAGATCGTGCTCTGCGCCGGCGCCATTGGCTCGCCGACCCTGTTGCAGCGCTCCGGCATCGGTCCGCGCGGCCTGCTCGAAGGGCTGGGCATCGGTGTCCAGCATCGGCTGGAAGGGGTCGGCGGCAACCTGCAGGATCACCTGCAATTGCGGCTGATCTATCGGGTGCACGGCGTGCCGACCCTCAATGCCCTGGCCGGCAGTCTCTGGGGCAAGCTGGGCATGGGCCTGGAGTATCTCTGGAGTCGCAGTGGTCCCCTAGCCATGGCGCCGAGCCAACTGGGCGCCTTCGCCCATTCCGATCCCGGGCAGCCCTCGGCCAATCTGCAGTATCACGTGCAGCCGCTGTCGCTGGAGCGCTTCGGCGAGCCCCTGCACGGCTTTCCCGCCTTTACCGCCTCGGTGTGCAACCTGCGCCCGGCCAGTCGTGGCCAGGTGGCCATCCGCAGCGCCGACCCGCTGGCCGCGCCGCTGATCCAGCCGCGCTACCTCAGCGCGCCGGAGGATCTCAAGGTGGCCGCCGACGCCATCCGCCTGACCCGGCGCATCGCCGCCGCGCCGGCACTGGCCGCTTACCGGCCCGAGGAGTATCTGCCAGGCCCGGCCTATCAGAGCGAGGAAGAACTGCAGCAGGCCGCGGGCGCCATAGGCACCACCATCTTCCACCCTTCCGGCACCTGCCGCATGGGGCAGGGCGCCGACGCCGTGGTGGACGCCCGCCTGCGGGTGCATGGCATTCCCGGGCTGCGGGTGGCCGACGCCTC
The DNA here is from genome assembly GCF_001566765.1 of Pseudomonas sp. HUK17. Lineage (NCBI taxonomy): Bacteria > Pseudomonadati > Pseudomonadota > Gammaproteobacteria > Pseudomonadales > Pseudomonadaceae > Pseudomonas > Pseudomonas sp. HUK17. The sequence goes on along the minus strand of NZ_LSMW01000005.1, from coordinate 140,205 downwards.
CATCATGCCGACCCTGGTCTCGGGCAACAGCTGTTCGCCGACGCTGATGATCGCCGAACAGGCGGCCACTTTCATGCTGGCGGAGGCGCGGGAGCAGGGCAGCCACGAGCTGCCCGTCGCAGTCGCCCGGGCCAGCGCCGTCTCGGCTGCCTAAACTCGTCCATCCGGTTCCACCGACGGCGGAGTTTTCCGCCGTTTCCACCGTAGTAGCTGTCGCCCATAACAACAATCAGCCCGGCGATCCCGGGTCAGGAGAACGTGCGATGTCCGACTATGCCCAACCCCGGGTCCAACCCAGCGCGGCCAGCAGTCGCCGCGAAGAACGCAAGGTGATCTTCGCCTCGTCCCTGGGAACCGTCTTCGAGTGGTACGACTTCTTTCTCTACGGCGCCCTGGCGGCGGTGATCAGCAAGCAGTTCTTCGCCGGCGTCAACGACACCACCGCCTTCATCTTCGCCCTGCTGGCCTTCGCCGCCGGTTTCGTGGTGCGGCCCTTCGGTGCCCTGGTGTTCGGCCGCCTGGGCGACATGGTCGGGCGCAAGTACACCTTTCTCGCCACCATCATCCTCATGGGCATCGCCACCTTCGGCGTCGGCCTGCTGCCCACCTATGCCAGCATCGGCGTGGCCGCACCCATCATCCTGGTGGTGCTGCGCCTGCTGCAGGGCCTGGCCCTGGGCGGTGAGTACGGCGGCGCCGCTACCTACATCGCCGAGCACGCGCCGCCCGGCAAGCGCGGTGCCCACACCAGCTGGCTGCAATCCACCGCGACCCTGGGGCTGTTGCTGTCGCTGGTGGTGATCCTGGTCTGCCGCTACCTGACCGGTGACCAGTTCGAGGTCTGGGGCTGGCGCCTGCCGTTCCTGCTGTCGATCTTCCTGCTTGCCATCTCCACCTGGATCCGCCTATCGATGCACGAATCGCCGGCCTTCCTGCGCATGAAGGCCGAAGGCAAGCAGAGCAAGGCGCCGATCCGCGATTCCTTCACCAACTGGAGCAATCTCAAGGTGGTGCTGATCGCGCTGTTCAGCATCAACGGCGGCCAGGCGGTGACCTTCTACCTGTCGCAGTTCTATGTGATGTTCTTTCTTACCCAGACCCTCAAGCTGGATCCGGTGCTGGCCAACAACCTGCTGATCGTCAGCGTGATCCTGGGCGCCCCCTTCTTCGTCATCGCCGGCTGGCTGTCGGACAAGGTCGGCCGCAAGCCGATCCTGATGCTGGGCCTGCTGCTGGCCACGGTGCTCTACTTCCCGCTGTTCAAGGCCCTGACCCACTACGCCAATCCACAGATCTACCAGGCCAGCCAGCAGGCGCCCATCGTGGTGACCGCCGACCCGGCCACCTGCACCTTCCAGTTCGATCCGGTGGGCAAGGCGCGCTTCGACAGCCCCTGCGATCGGGTCAAGACCCTGCTGGCCAAGAGCGGACTACCCTACCGCAGCGTGGCGGCGGCGCCGGGGGACGCGGTGCAGGTCAATGTCGGCGACAAGGTCATCGTCGGCTATGACGAGCCAGCCCTGCGCGCCGCGGTACAGGCCGCCGGCTACCCGGCCAAGGCCGATGCGGCGCAGGTCAACAAGCCTATGGTGGTGGCGGTGATCTTCGCCCTGATCCTCATCGCCACCCTCTGCTACGGACCCCTGGCGGCACTGATGGTGGAGCTGTTTCCCACCCGCATCCGCTACACCTCCATGTCGCTGCCGTACCACATCGGCAATGGCTGGTTCGGCGGCTTCCTGCCCACGGTGTCCTTTGCCCTGGTGGTCTATACCGGCGACATCTTCTACGGCCTCTGGTACCCGGTACTGGTGACCGGCGTCAGCCTGGTGGTAGGCCTGCTGTGTCTGCCGGAAACCCGCCACCGCGATCTCGACGCCGATTGAGGCCCAGCAGGCGGCGAATCCCCGTCGCACTCTGAGTTTCGCCGCCGATTGGGTTATACTCGCGAGCTTTTCCACAGCTTTTCTCGCGAGTGTTTCCCCCATGGAAATCAACCCGATCGTCACCAGCATCAAGGACCTCTCCAGCCGCACCGAGACCATTCGGGGGTATCTTTGACTACGATCTGAAAAAGGATCGTCTCGTCGAAGTCGAGCGCGAGCTCGAAGACCCCGCTGTCTGGAACAAGCCCGAATACGCCCAGAACCTTGGCCGCGAGCGCGCGCTGCTGGCCCAGGTGGTCGGTACCCTGGACGAGCTGAACGGCGGCCTGGCGGATGCCAACGACCTGTTGGAAATGGCCGCCGAAGAGGAAGACCAGAGCGCGGTCGATGACGTGGCGGCCGAGGTGGAGCGCCTGCGCGGCATCCTCGAGAAGCTGGAATTCCGCCGCATGTTCAGCGGCGAGATGGACCCCAACAACTGCTACCTGGACATCCAGGCCGGCTCCGGCGGCACCGAGGCCCAGGACTGGGCCAACATGCTCTTGCGCATGTACCTGCGCTGGGCCGACCAGCACGGCTTCAGCGCCGAGATCGTCGAGTTGTCGGAAGGCGAGGTCGCCGGCATCAAGGGCGCCACCGTGCACATCAAGGGCGAATACGCCTTTGGCTGGCTGCGCACCGAAATCGGCGTGCACCGCCTGGTGCGCAAGAGTCCCTTCGACTCGGGCAACCGTCGCCACACCTCCTTTACCGCGGTGTTCGTCTCGCCCGAGATCGATGACAACATCGACATCGAGATCAACCCGTCCGATTTGCGCGTCGACACCTACCGCTCCTCCGGTGCCGGCGGCCAGCACGTGAACACCACCGACTCCGCGGTGCGGATCACCCACGTGCCCACCAACACCGTGGTGGCCTGCCAGAACGAGCGCTCCCAGCACGCCAACAAGGACACCGCCATGAAGATGCTGCGGGCCAAGTTGTACGAGTTGGAGATGCAGAAGCGCAACGCCGCCTCCCAGGCCCTGGAAGACTCCAAGTCCGATATCGGCTGGGGCCACCAGATCCGCTCCTACGTCCTCGACGCCTCGCGGATCAAGGATCTGCGCACCGGCGTGGAACGCAGCGACTGCGACAAGGTGCTCGACGGCGATCTGGACGAATACCTCGAAGCCAGCCTCAAGCAGGGCGTTTAATCCATCATTTCCTGTAGGAGCGGTCGCATCGGCGCACCGCCATGGCCGCGATAAAACTCTATCGCGGCCATGGGCCGCTCCTACGGTCAGCACCCCAGGTAAAGAGCAGACATGAGCGAACAACCCCTAGATCCCCAAGCCCAGGAACAGGAAGACAACAAGCTGATCGCCCAGCGCAAGGAAAAGCTTTCCGCGCTGCGTGACCAGCAGGCCATTCCCTTCCCCAATGACTTCCGCCGTGACAGCCTGGCCGGTGACCTGCAGCAGCAGTACGCCGACAAGACCAAGGAAGAGCTGGAAGCCGCGGGCATCAAGGTCAAGGTGGCCGGCCGCATCATGCTCAACCGCGGCGCCTTCATGGTGCTGCAGGACACCAGCGGGCGCATCCAGGTCTACGTCGACCGCAAGACCCTACCGGCCGAGACCCTGGAAGCGGTCAAGACCTGGGACCTGGGCGACATCATCGCCACCGAAGGTACCCTGGCCCGCTCCGGCAAGGGCGATCTCTACGTCAACATGAGCGATGTGCGCCTGCTGACCAAGTCGCTGCGCCCGCTGCCCGACAAGCACCACGGCCTGACCGACACCGAGCTGCGCTATCGCCAGCGCTATGTCGACCTGATCGTCAACGAGGAGGTCCGCCAGACCTTCCGCGTGCGCTCCCAGGTCATCGCCCACATCCGCCGCTTCCTCATGGAGCGCGGTTTCCTCGAAGTGGAAACGCCCATGCTGCAGACCATTCCTGGCGGCGCGGCGGCCAAGCCCTTCGAAACCCACCACAACGCCCTGGACATGGCCATGTTCCTGCGTATCGCGCCGGAGCTGTACCTCAAGCGGCTGGTGGTCGGTGGCTTCGAGAAGGTCTTCGAGATCAACCGCAACTTCCGTAACGAAGGCGTCTCGACCCGGCACAATCCCGAGTTCACCATGCTCGAGTTCTACCAGGCCTATGCGGATTATCGCGACAACATGGACCTCACCGAGGAATTGTTCCGCGAACTGGCCATGGCCGTGCTCGGCACCACCGACGTGCCCTATGGCGACAAGGTCTTCCACTTCGGCGAGCCCTTCGTGCGCCTGTCGGTGTACGACTCCATCCTCAAGTACAACCCGGACATCACTGCGGAAGACCTGCAGGACGTCGAGAAGGCCCGCGCCATCGCCAAGCAGGCCGGCGCCAAGGTCCTCGGCCACGAAGGCCTGGGCAAGCTGCAGGTGATGATTTTCGAGGAGCTGGTGGAGAGCAAGCTGGAGCAGCCGCACTTCATCACCGAGTACCCCTTCGAGGTCTCGCCGCTGGCCCGGCGCAACGACGACAATCCCAGCGTCACCGACCGCTTCGAGCTGTTCATCGGTGGCCGCGAGATCGCCAACGCCTACTCCGAGCTCAACGACGCCGAAGACCAGGCCGAGCGCTTCATGCTGCAGGTCCAGGAAAAGGACGCCGGTGACGACGAGGCCATGCACTACGACGCCGACTTCATCAACGCCTTGGAATACGGCATGCCGCCCACCGCCGGCGAAGGCATCGGCATCGACCGCCTGGTGATGCTGCTGACCAACTCGCCGTCGATCCGCGACGTCATCCTCTTCCCGCACATGCGTCCGCAATAAGCGCCGCGCCTCCTTTTCGAGGGCGCCGCTGGCACCTGCTGACTCGGGGCTCTGTCATCAAAGGTTCATCCGGACCTGCTAACAGAGCCCTGATGTCGCGTTCCCTCCGCAGGTAGCCATGACCAACACCCTGATCCCCCTGCATCCGGCCGCCGAACGGCTGGGGCTGCTCTACGCCTACCATTTCACCTCCGGTCAGCCGGGGCGTGCCCTGACCATGGCGCCGGAAGATCCCTGGGACGCGGAAGAGGGTGGCTTTCGCTGGCTGCACTTCAACCTGGCCCATGCCGCCGCCGAGCGCTGGATGCGCGAGCACCTGGGGCTACCGGAGGAATTCTTCGAATCCCTGCACGCCGGTTCCCATTCGACCCGGCTGGAGCCAGCCGACGATACCCTGCTCGGGGTGGTGAACGACGTGACCCTGGCCTACGGACAGGTCTCGGTGGACGTCGCCACCCTCTGGGCCTGTGCCCGACCGGGACTGCTGGTGACCGCCCGGGCCCAGCCGCTGCGCTCGGTGGATCGCCTGCGCCACGCGGTACGCCGGGGTGAGGGCTTCGGCTCGACCCTGGAATTGCTGGTGCATCTGCTGCGCGACCAGGCCGATGTGCTGACCGGCATCATCCGCGACACCACGGTCAAGGTGGATGCCATCGAGGATCGGCTGCTGTCCCAGCGGCTGGCCGCCAGTCGCGCCGAGCTGGGTAGTTTGAGACGCGCCCTGGTGCGTTTGCAGCGCCTGCTGGCCCTGGAACCGGGCTCGCTGCTGCGCCTGCTCAACCGGCCGCCCGCCTGGCTGCGCCGCGACGACATCCAGACCCTGCGCGAGGCCACTGAGGAATTCGACCGGGTGCTGGACGACCTCGCCGCCCTGGTGGAGCGTCTCAAGCTGCTGCAGGAGGAGATCGCCGCCGCCTCCGCCGAGCAGACCAACCGCACCCTGTTCACCCTGACCCTGGTCACGGTGCTGGCCCTGCCGATCAACATCATCGCCGGCTTTTTCGGCATGAACGTCGGCGGCATTCCGCTTGCCGATTCGCCCCATGGCTTCTGGATCCTGGTAGCGTTGGTGGCGACCTTTACCGTGCTGGCCGGTAGCCTGGCCTTCCGCAAGCGCGGCGACTGACCAGAGTCATGCAACCGTTGCAGGCACCGCGCGGTCTCTAGGGGAACCCCCACTGGAGACCGCAATGGACTTCAAGGACTACTACGAGGTGCTCGGCGTCGCCCCCGACGTCGACGACAAGACCCTCAAGACCACCTACCGCAAACTGGCGCGCAAGTACCACCCCGATGTGAGCAAGGAGGCCGACGCCGAAGCTCGCTTCAAAGAGGTGGCGGAGGCCTATGACGTCCTGCGCGATCCGCACAAGCGTGCGGAATACGACCAGGTGCGCCTCTATCAGCAACAGGGCGAGCGCTTCCAGGTGCCGCCGGATTGGCAGCCGGGCTCGGGTGCCGACTACAGTGATCCCCATGCCGGCTTCGGCCAGGATTATTCCGACTTCTTCGAATCCCTGTTCGGCGCCGCTGGACGCTCGCAACAGGGTGGCTTCGCTCGCCGTGGTCGCGACATCGAATTGGAGCTGCCACTGTTTCTCGAAGAGAGCCAGGCCGGCAGTACCAAGCCGCTGAGCTTTTCGTTGCCGCAGCGCGATGAGCTGGGCCGGCGCGTCGGCGAGACCACCAAGACCCTCAACGTAAAGATTCCCGCCAGCAGCACCGAAGGTGAACGCATTCGCCTGAAAGGCCAGGGCGAGCCGGGCATCGGTGGCGCGGAGCCGGGTGACCTCTACCTGGTCATCCGTCTGGCGCCCCATCCCCTGTTCGACGTGGATGGCCAGGACCTGGTGGTCAGCGTGCCGCTCGCCCCCTGGGAGGCGGCCTTGGGCGCCAAGGTGCAGGTGCCGACGCTGGATGGGCAGATCATGCTGAGCATTCCGCCCGGCAGCCAGAACGGTGCGCGGCTGCGGGTACGAGGCAAGGGCCTGGCCGGCAAGAACGGGCAGGGCGATCTGCATGCCCTGCTCAAGGTGGTGATGCCGCCCAAAGGTGATGAAGCAACCCAGGCGCTGTGGCGCCAACTGGCCGAGCGGGCGGCCTTCAATCCCCGCCAAGACTGGAGGAAAGTCTGATGAGCAGTCTGATCGTCCTGCAGGAATTCTGCGTGCTCTGCGAGGTGAGCGAGCCCGTGGTGGTGGAAATCGTCGAACACGGCATCCTAGCGCCCCAGCGCGGCAAGCGCCCGGCCGAGTGGCATTTCGACACCGGTGCCCTGCACCGCGCCCGCCGCGCTGTACGCCTGCGCCACGAGCTGGACCTGGACTGGTCCGCGACCGCTCTAGCGCTGCACCTCTTGGATGAGGTGGAAGAACTGCGGCGGGAGAACCAACGGCTGCGACGGCGCCTGGAACGCTTCGCTGGCGAGCTGCGGGACGTCTGACCGGCCGCGTAGGGTGGATTGAGCCGGCATCATCGTCCGAACCCAACAGTCGGAGCCGCGTCTGGTTGTTGGGCTTCGCTGTATTCAGCTCACTTCAAGAAATAAAGCGCCCAGTTCTTCTCCGGAGGCCGGGCGAGGACGCCGGATGTAAGGTTTCCAGCGCCTAGGTAAGTTTCGATCATTGCCAGAGGCCGCCTCTAATGGGGCCTTTCTTACATAAGATAGACTCTTAACCGCAGTGTCCTTGGGACTGATATGTGACACGTCGGCTGAGATGGTGCTGCCGAGATGTTTACTGTGCCGGTGGTATCAGCCCCTCATTTGAAAGCGTTGATTTAAGGCCTGATAGAGTCTTTTAACTACTTATTCGTTGTTCCTGATCTCTCTTAGCAGCCAGTTCGCGAAGCGCTGACGACTGTCACAGCCGGAAATCGGTTCTGGAGACAAAAGATAATAAGCAGATCCGTCTTCGAGAAATCCATGCGGCGCCACCAACTGTCCCGCAGCAACATCTTCTTGTACCATCAAAAAAGAAGCTATAGCCACACCCAGCCCAGCAGTTGCAGCCTGAATGGAGAGATAAAAGTGTTCGTAGGTTACGTTACGTTTGCTTTTTATTGATCTGCCAGCCGTCGACGCCCAGGTAGGCCAAGCATTGAGGCGTGAGCTCGTATGGAGAAAAACTGTATCTTCATTATCAATGCTTGATGCGTGAGCTCCTGCCGCTACCGGCCCTGTGCGCTCTTTGCAGATGAATAGCGCTTCGACACTGTCATCCCATTTGAAATCATTGCGGCGGAGCGCAATATCAACCTTGGTACGTCGAAAATCGATTGCCCCGCCTGCTGCCACCAAATGCAAAGTAATATCGGGACATGCAGATTGAAATGACCCTAGCTTAGGAATAAGCCAACGCATCGCTATCGTGGGCTCGCAGGACAAGGTCAAAACATTCTCCATGGCCGAGTTTCGGATTCGATCTGACACCTGCGCGAGCTCGTCGAACATTCTACTAGTGACCTGTCTCAGCTCACGTCCAGCCTTGTTCAGATATATAGATCGCCCTCTTCTGTCGAACAGGGAAACACCCAGATCGTCCTCTAATAGTCGTACCTGTCTACTCACGGCACTGTGCGTGACATGCAGCTCAGCCGCGGCCTCCACAAAGCTTTCGGTTCTGGCTGCAACATCAAAAAAACGCAAAGCATTCAGTGGTGGCAGTTTCATGGCGATCGGCAACGAAATGGAACAGGTTAGGCGATTTTAAATCGTTTTTATCTCGGTAAGCAACAAGGCATCATCCAGCAGCCACTCGGAAAAAAAAGCTTCTATGAACACATCTAGGACAGTGATATGGATAGCACCTCTAGCTTTGCTCAATCTGCCAATCGTTCCAGTCACAGCTTTGCCGGCGTCCGTAAAGGGGTTGAGGACCTGTGCAAAAATATCGCCAAAAATGATTTTATAAACCTGCCGGCAAGGCGTACGTCCAAGCTGCTAGCTGAACAGGATGAAGACTTTTTGGAAGAATGGACTGCGTTTCAAGAAAGCTGGAATCTCTTGGAGCAGGATGGCTACATGAGGGACGGCGGTAGTTATCGCTATCGTCGGCATGCAACTTTTCACGCTGACCCTTTGGGCGTATCGGTCGAGCTTGTTCCGCATCAGCCTCACTATCAAAGCCTGGATTACAATCAGCTCAACGGCGATATCGCTCGGCACTTTTCGCCAATTGATCCGGGTACGATCAACAATCGAGCGTTCCTCGCTTCAATGAGGCTGTGCTGCGAAGCATTTGGACAACTCACTCCGTTTTTTTCTTGGCATATTGAGGTTCATCAATTTCGGATCTACGCCAAGCCAGGCCAGAGCTCCTCGCCCACCCCCGAAGGTGTACATCGTGACGGCGTAAATTTCGTATTCATGATGTTGATCAATCGAGTTAATGTCGTTAACGGTGAGACATCTATACACGATAGGCAAAAGAGGCGGCTGACTGCCTTCACGCTCACCAACCCTATGGACGTTGCTATCGTGAATGATGAAAGGGTAATGCACGGCGTAACGCCAATTATCCAGCTCGATACCGAACGAGAAGCCTACCGAGACGTCTTGGTCATTACTTTCAATAAAAAGTAGAGCCGTTCATGGACGGGCCATTCAGGCTCGTCCATCATAAAGGATCGACATGAACGAAATTCTAGCTGTAGCATTGATCACCATATTGGCAGTTATCAGCCCGGGCCCCGATTTTGCCATGGTAACCCGTAACAGCTTTCTGCACGGTCGAAAGGCCGGCCTGACAGCAGCTTTGGGTATTGCTTGTGGTGTTCAGATACACGTCTTCTACACAGTATTCGGTATCGCCCTGTTGATTGTGCAGTCACCTCGCCTACTGTTCGCTATGAAGCTGCTCGGGGCAGCCTACCTGATATATATAGGTATAAAATCATTCACTAACAAAAACCGAGTTGACCTCAATGCTGGCTTTGGAACATCTGAGCGCCTACTGTCGATCTTTCGGATAGGATTTCTTACCAATGCCCTCAATCCGAAGACAATGCTGTTCGTTGTGTCGACCTACACTCAGGTGGTAAAGCCTGACAGCTCTCTTGTCACAAACTTCGCCTACGGTCTGTTCATGTCGTTCTCTCACTGGGCTTGGTTCAGTCTCGTCGCTATCTTTTTCTCTGCAGAGATGCTCCGTCAGAAGATGCTTAGCAAGCAAATCGTACTAGACAGGGTCATCGGCGCCGCGCTGATGATACTCGGCGCCATGCTTTTAATGCCTACTACTCTCCGGTGATACGGGGTTCGCGAACGGACAGGTCAGAGGCAGACAGCACATGCTGTATCAGAACAATAGTGCCTCCTGATGCTAATTTCTATGTATTTCTGTAAGGATAGGTTCTGATGTTCGAAAGCTTCTATGCCAAGGAATGGGTTCAGGTGTCTACAGCCTTTGTCTTTGTGATAGTGATATTGATCACGCCGCTTATGTACTGGCGTATTAGTCGAAAGCTGAGCGGAGACAGTAGGAAGCAATTCATCGATGTCGCCTTCGATATGTATGGTGTTGTGTTTTTCCTATTGGTTGCACCCATTGGTTACTTGGTTTTGTATTTCTTCGGCTCTCAGTCTAAGTTTATGCTGAACGACCCTATGGCTTGGGTTTGCTTTATAGGTGGCGCCGCTTCAATTTATGATTTGATTCGAGCTTTGCTAAAGCTGAATGCTGCTGGCAGAGTGGCGCAGTGCGGTGAAAAATTCGAATCTATTTTAAAGTTCAAGAGGCTGGTTAAAATTGCCTTCTGCCTTTCATTAATCCCGCTGCTTTATGGGGCGTTCATGATTGGTGTCACTAACTTGGTGGCACCTGATTCCATTAATACGATGGCATGGTTTTTAACATTCATGATGACAGGCTTGGCAATTGTTTACGCAGTTGCATCCAGAGCGTTGCTCCTTGTTTCGCAAGCTTATGAACAAGGCTCTGGTTAGGCCGGCAAGATATGCAGAAGACCTGATGTAAGTGTGCGAAAATTCATTCCCGACCGAAGCCAGGTGATTGGTCCCTAACTCATATTCGCACTAGGTTTTTCGAGATCAAACAAGGCGAAGCGTAGGCAGGCATGGGGACCTTTCTGGACACGACAACGCCAGAGCCCGCCCTCTCTTCATTTGCGCCTACCCTTGAGCCTTAATCAATGGCCAGGGGACTACAGGCGTACGGAAGCGCCTCGCATGGCCGCGGCCTCCTTATCACCGCATGTGGCGTCTTACGCCAGGGTTATCCAGGATCAGCAATCACAGCCTGGATCTTGTTGGTCTTTTGCCAGGCAGTGCAGTTGACTTAACCAATCAGCTCAGGACTACCAAGTCTCTGGAAGCCTTGAGTCTCTGGCGGCGTGAAGAGAACTCCGTGAGTTGATCTGTAGCCGCGTAGGACTATCCCGCCGCAATCAACCCCCGCCGTTGCATCGCCTGTTCCTGACTCAGCCTTTCAATTCTTACCGGCAAGGACTTCGACGCCGGGGTATGGCTGCGGGTGTCGTGGTTGGCCAGCGGGGCCAGGCTGTTGGTCTCGGGATAGTAGGCGGCGCAACAACCGGCCGGTACGTCGAAGGCGATGACCTTGAAGGGCCCGGCCCGACGCGGATAGCCGTCCAGGGCATCACCGACGAAGTCGATGAAGTCACCCTCCTGCACCTCGTGGCGGCGCATGTCCTCCGGGCTGAGCATGGCCACCATGCGTTCGTCGATGTCGCGATAGCGATCGCGATTGGAATAGATGGTGGTGTTGAATTGGTCGTGGCTGCGGATCGTCATCAGTTGCAGATGCTCGGCATCCGGCGGGCTGTCGTCCTCGTCCAGCACGTCGCCGGGAAAGAGGAAGTTGGCCTTGCCGGTGGGGGTATCCCATTTCCGTTCACGGGCCGCATTGGGCAGGCGGAAGCCGCCAGGCTGTTCGATACGGGCGTTGTAGTCGGCGAATTGTTCGGGCAGCACCGCCTCGATCTTGTCGCGGATGAGCGCGTAATTGCCAACCAGGGCGTCCCAATCGATATGGGGATAGCGCTCGCCCAGGGTCGCCTTGGCGATGCCGGCGACGATGGCGATCTCCGACAGCAGTTCCGGCGAGGCCGGTTCCAGGCTACCGGTTGAGCCGTGCACCATGGACATGGAGTCTTCCACGGTGATGGTTTGCACTCCGCTGGCCTGGACATCGCGTTCGGTGCGGCCCAGGCAGGGCAGCAGGAAGGTGCTGCGACCGTGCAGGGTATGGCTCCAGTTGAGCTTGGTGGCGATCTGCACCGTCAGGCGCAGGTTGGCGACATGGGGCGCTACCCGGTCGATGTCGGGAATGGCGCGGAAGAAATTGCCGCCCAGGCCGATGAAGGCCTGGGGTTCGTCGCGCAGCAGGGCTTCGCAGCACTCCACCACGTCGTCGCCGCCCTCGCGGGGCGCCTGGAAATCGAACGCCTGGTCCAGCCTCGCCAGGAAGGGTTCCTTGGGCTTCTGGTAGATGCCCACGGTGCGGTCGCCCTGGACGTTGGAGTGGCCGCGTATGGGACAGGGGCCGGCACCAGGCTTGCCGACGTTGCCGCGCAGCAGCAGCAACAGATTGATGATCTGCTGCAGGACATCGCCGCCGCGGCGGTGTTGGGTCACGCCCATGCCCCAGCAGGCGATCACCCGCTCGGCCTTCATGTAGACCTGAGCCGCGTCCCGCATGGCCGCCTGGGTCAGGCCGGAATAGCGCTCCAGACGCTCCCAGCTCAGCCCCCGGCAGTGTTCGGCGAAGGCTTCCAGGCCGACGCAATGCTGTTCGATGAATGCCACGTCGAGGATGCGCGGGGCGCCGCTGCGGCGCGCTTCGTCGTCAGCCTCGATGACGACCTTGCACAGCCCCTGCATGGCCGCCATGTCGCCGCCGATACGCACCTGGTGGTACTGGGAGCTGATGGCCACGCCGCCGCCCGGCAAGGCCATATCGCGCACGGCCTGGGGCGAGGCGAAGCGCACCAGGGCCTTTTCCCGCAGCGGATTGAAGGTGACGATGGGCACGCCGCGGTGCACGGCGTCGTGCAGTTCGCTCATCATTCGCGGACTGTTGGTACCAGGATTCTGGCCGATGATGAAGATGGCATCGGCCTGGGCGAAATCCTCCAGGTCCAGGGTGCCCTTGCCGACGCCAATGCTCTCTGGCATGGCGGTGGTGGTGGTCTCGTGGCACATGTTGGAACAGTCGGGGAAATTATTCATGCCGTAGAGACGACCGAACAGCTGATAGAGAAAGGCCGACTCGTTGGACGAGCGGCCCGAGGTGTAGAGCTCCAGCTTCCAGGGATCGTCCAGGGCGCGCAGCTCGGCGCCGATCTCGGCGAAGGCGTCCGCCCAGCTCACCGGGCGGTAGGTGTCGCTGGCGGCGTCGTAGCGCAGGGGGTGGGTGAGACGGCCCTGGTCTTCCAGGTCATGGTCGGTCCAGGTGCGCAATTCGCTCAGGGTATGGGCGGCGAAGAATTCCGGGGTGGTGCGTTTGCGGGTGGCCTCCCAGGCCACTGCCTTGGCGCCGTTCTCGCAGTATTCGAAGGTATGCGGGGTCTTCGGATCGGGCCAGGCGCAGCTCGGGCAGTCGAAGCCACCCGGCTTGTTCATGGTCAGCAATGCCTTGTTGCCGCGCATCAACACCTTCTGGCGGCTCAGGTGCTGGGTCACGGCATTGAGCGCACCCCAGCCCCCGGCGCTGCCGTGCTCCTGGGTGCCGTGCAGGGGTTGAGCGGGGGAATGGGCGGATTGCTTGGTCATGTTCACCTCTGGAACTGAGCCGGACAGGAAGCCGGCGGGTACCTAGAGGGGAACCCTGGAAGCGGGCTGGCGTTCCACCGTCTGGCTGCCGGGCCGACGAGTGCGAGCGGACAGCGAAGCGCCGTTCACCCGCCTGAAGGGGCGCGCCAAGGCGGCCGGTGACTGCTAGGCTGGACGCTTCCGCAGCTACCGAGAAAGCTCACCATGGCCAGCCATATCCTCGACCATCGTATCCTCGGCGAATCCCTGCAGGCGGTGGAGATCGGTCTCGATCCCGGCGAGACGGTGATCGCCGAGGCCGGTGCCATGACCTACATGGAGGCCGACATCGATTTCACCGCACGTATGGGCGATGGGTCCGACGGACTGCTCGGCAAGCTCTGGGGTGCCGGCAAGCGGATGCTCGGCGGTGAGTCGCTGTTCATGACCCATTTCACCAACGAGGGCCGGGAGAAGCGCCACGTCGCCTTTGCCGCGCCCTATCCGGGTCAGGTGATCCCCCTGGATCTGGCAGCCCTGGGCGGCACCCTGTTCTGCCAGCGCGACTCCTTTCTCTGCGCGGCCAAGGGCACCCGTATCGGCGTTGCCTTCACCCGGCGCCTGGGCGCCGGCTTCTTTGGCGGCGAAGGCTTCATCCTGCAGCGGCTGGAAGGCGATGGCATGGCCTTCGTGCACGCCGGGGGCACGGTGATCCGCAAGGAACTCAGGGGCGAAACGCTGCGCCTGGACACTGGCTGCCTGGTGGGCTTCACCAGTGGCATCGACTACAACATCAAGCTGGCCGGTGGCCTGCGCAGCATGCTGTTCGGCGGCGAAGGCCTGGTGCTAGCGACCCTGAGCGGTCACGGCACCGTGTGGATTCAGACGCTGCCCTTTTCGCGATTAGCCGGCCGGGTTCAGGCCGCGGCCGGCGGCGGTGTCGGCGAACGCCGCGCGGGTGGCGACTAGTTCTCCCTGTGTCCTAGGCCCGTTGCAGGGCGCTCTGGGGCGCCATGCGCTCCAGCCAGTCGCGCCAGCGCACGCGGCTGTCGTGGACCAGCCAGCCGTCCTGGCGGGCGAAGCTTTCCGACAGCCAGAGGCCGCGGGTCGACACCGGCAGGCGCTGGCCGACCGACAGGGTATAGAGCTCGCCGGTGGGCTTGCCGTCGTCCAGAGCGACCAGATAGAGATCCGGGCGCTGGCGGGCCAGGCGCGCCAGCAGCTGGCCGTTCTCGATCTTCTCGTCGACGTGGAACAGACTTGGCGCCTTGCACTCTTTGGGCAGCTCCAGCAGCAGGTCATAGACCAGTTGCAGCGAGGCGGTGGGGGTGTGCACATAGGCGCGCGGACGCTCCAGCAGCGCCAGGCTGCCGCAGCGCACCGGCCGTGCCGCCCCCGAACGCGGGCTCAGGCGAAAGGCCACGTCCTCGCGATAGGGCAGGGCCGGGGCATAGGGCGTCGGTAGCCAGGTGTCGGCGAAGCGCCCGGCCAGCCAGCCGCGCGGCGTCTCGATCAGGCACTCCTCGGCCACCTCCTGCACGGCGGTGAGCAGCGGCAGGGCCAGTTCGTGGGTCGGGATATAGCCGGAGATCAGCTTGAGCACCACGTCGCCCCGATCGGGCCGGCGCTGGCGCACCAGCAGCCAGTGGTCCTGGCCCTGCCAGTTCAACGTCAGGCGCACCGAGACGCCCAGGTTGGCGAGCTTCGCACTGAAGTGCTGGGCATCCTCGATCTCGATCGGCTGGCGCCGCTCCAGCATCTCGCTGAAATTCAGCGGTTGGCCGAGGGCCTGGTAGGTGAGGCCGTCATGATTGGCCTCGACCGAAAGGGGCAGGGTCTTGAACGCCTTGGGATTGTGGCGGGCGATGAGCTGGGGCATGGCCGACTCCTGTTGTAGTGTGCCGCGGACGCGCCGTCCCGGGCGATCGGGCAGGGCGTCCAGTGGACGAAGGCAAGGGTTCAGCGAAACGCTCTGGATCAGGGCCGAGCGGTGATCACTTCGGCCAGGGTACGGACATTATGTGACAGGTGCAGGGGATCGATAGTGCCGACTATCGCACTGCTCACCCCGGGCTCGCCGAACACCCGGGCGAAGCTGGCCCGCACCGGATCCTGGCCGGCGCCGAGTACGGCGTGACCGCTGGCCAGGGCCTTCTTGATCAGGATGCCCTTGCCCTGGGCGGCGGCGGCCTGGATCACCGGGATCTCGGCGTCTTCGTTGAGGTTGAAGGTGACCATGGCGCAATCGCCGGTTTCCAGAGCCTTGAGGCCGCCGGCGGCGGTCTTGCCGGAAAAGCCGAAGGCGCGGATCAGGCCTTCGCGCTTGAGTTCGGCCAGGGTCTCGTAGCAGCCGCTGTCTTCGAGAATGCTCAGGTCGTTGCCGTCGGAGTGCACCAGCACCAGGTCCAGCCAGTCGGTTTCCAGACGCTTCAGGCTGCGTTCCACCGAGCGGCGGGTATGGGCCGGGCTGAAGTCGAAGCTGGACAGTCCGCCTTCGAATTCCTCACCGACCTTGCTGGCGATCACCCAGTGCTGGCGCTGGCCACGCAGCAGCGGACCCAGACGCTCTTCGCTGCGGCCATAGGCCGGGGCGGTATCCAGCAGGTTGATGCCCAGCTCGCGAGCCAGGCTGAGCAGGTCGGCGGCGGTGCGATCGTCGGGGATGGTGAAGCCATTGGGATACTTCACGCCCTGGTCGCGGCCGAACTTGACCGTGCCCAGGCCCAGGGGGGAAATCTCCAGGCCGGTGCTACCCAGGGGGCGGTGCAGGCCGTGCAGGGTGCGCAGGCTCATGGCAGCAGTTCCTCCCAGAAGGGCGCGGCCACCGGCGGTTGCGGATGGGCGGGCAGGGTGGGGTGTTGTCCGGGGGCGATGCCGTCGCGGGCGAGATTGGCGAGGACACGGTCGGCCAGGTCCGGCGACAGCGCCAGCTTGGTCGGCCAGCCCACCAGCAGACGGCCTTCCTCTGCGAGAAAGGCGTTGTCCGGCCGCACCAGTCCGGATTGCGCCGGCTCGGCGCGATCCACGCGCAGGGTTGCCCAGCGGGCGCCGTCGAAGTCGATCCAGGGCAGCAGGCGCTGCAATTCCTCGCGCGCCGTGGCGATCTGCGCCGCTGGCTCACGGGCCACGCCCTCGGCCTCGGCCAGATCGCCGCCCAGGTACCACAGCCACTGGCCGTCGGCGGTGGGGTGGCTGGTGATGGTCACCCGCGGCTTGGGGCCGCCACCCAGACAGTGCGCATAGAGGGGTTTGAGCATGGGGCCCTTGACCACCACCATGTGCAGCGGTCGGCGCTGCATGGCCGGCTGTTCCAGATGGAGTGCCTGGAGCAGATCGGCCATGCCGGCGCCGGCGGTGAGCACGATGCGGCGGGCGCGGATGGCCTGGCCGTCCACCACCAGGCCGGTCAGTTCGCCGTCTTCGCGCAGGGGCTGGAGGTCATGCCCGGCCAGCAGGCTGTCGCCGGCCAGCTCGGCCAGGCGCGCGACGAGGCTGGGTACGTCCAGCACCAGTTCGGCCAGACGATAGACCTTGCCCTTGAAGGCGCGGTCGCGCAGGGCCGGGGGCAGTTCGTCGCCCTTGACCGCATCCACCCGGCCGCGCACCGCCTTGCTGGCGAAGAAGCTGGTGAGGTTGCCGGCCAGGCTGCCGGGCGACCAGAGGTAGTGGGCCTCGGAGAGCAGGTGCACGCCGGACAGATCCAGCTCGCCACTGCCGGCCAGGCTCTCGCGCCAGCGCCGCGGCATGTCGGCGATGGCCTCGGAGGCGCCGGTGAGCATCCCGGTCAGGGCGTACTTGGTGCCGCCGTGGATGATGCCCTGGGACTTGCCACTCTGGCCGCCGCCCAGAGCACCGGTCTCCACCAGCACGGTGGCGTAGCCGGCGCGTCTGAGACGGGCGTTGAGCCAGAGGCCGGCGACGCCGCCGCCGACGATGAGGATATCGGTGGAGCAGGGTTGGGACATGAACGAGACCTAGTAGAAAGCGAGGACATTACACATTACGTGGAATTTTACACGCTACGTGTAATGTCCTGCCCCTCATCAATGCCCAGTGCTGCCGGAAAACAGCTGGATCACCACCACGCCGGCGACGATCAGCCCCATGCCCAGCATGGCCGGCAGGTCCAGCTTCTGATCGTAGAGCACCGCCGCGGCAATGCTGACCAGCACGATGCCCAGGCCGGCCCAGATGGCGTAGGCGATACCCACGGGAATGCTGCGCACCACCAGGGTCAGCATCCAGAAGGCCAGGCCGTAGCCGGTGATGACCAGAAACAGCGGCAGTGGCTTGCTGAAGCCGCTGATGGCCTTCATGGAGGTGGTGGCGACGACTTCGGCGGCGATGGCGATGGCCAGGTAGATGTATCCGCTCATGATGATTTCTCCTGTCGAATGCTTCATTGTGCCTTGTGCGGCGATAGGTGAAAGTTGATACCTATCCGTTGAGGAGATGGGTCGTGCAGTGGAATCTGGAGCAGCTGGAGATCTTCGTCGGCATCGCCGAGGGCGCGAGTTTCTCGGCCATGGCACGCCGTCTGGGACGGGCGCAATCGGCGGTGAGCACTGCCATCGCCCTGCTGGAGACCGATCTGGGCGTCGCGCTGTTCGCGCGCAGCAATGGTCGCACGCCGGTCATCACCGCGGCCGGTCTGGCGCTGCTGGAGGAGGCGCGTGAGGTCTTGCGCCAGTGCCAGCGGCTGGACAGTCGCGCCCAGGCCCTCTGCGCCGGCCAGGAACCCTTGTTGCGCCTGGCGCTGGACGAAGCCATGCCTTACCAGCCAGTGCTCGATGCCCTGGACGCTCTGGCCGCGGCCTTCCCGCACCTGGAAGTCCAGCTCACCAGCGGCGCCCAGGGCGATGTGGCGCGCAAGCTGCTCACCGACCAGGCCGACCTCGGCCTGCTGTTTCGCCACGAGCACATGCCCCAGGCCCTGGAGCGCCAGGCCCTGGGTGATGTCGCCCAGGTCACCGCCTGCGGCGCCCAGCATCCCCTGGCCAGCCAGCGCGGGGTAGGGCGGCGCGAACTGGCCCGCCACCGTCAGCTGCTGATCGCGCCGCTGGAGAACCCCTATCCCGGTGGCGAGCAGATCGCGCCCCAGGTCTGGCGCGCCGACAGCTTCTATCTGCTCGCCGAATTGCTGATGCGCGGCCTGGGCTGGGGCTGGTTGCCGCGGCACGTGGCGCGCTATCCCTCCTACCAGGGCTTGCTCGCCGAACTGGCCTGCGACTGGGTGCCGCCGGCCTTGGTGGTGGAGCTGGCCTGGCGCCGCAACGCCGCACCGGGGCCGGCGGCGCGCTGGCTGGCGCAACGGCTGGCCGAAGAGTTGCGGGCGATTGGTTGAAATCGATGTGTTGGGCTTCGCTGCGCTCAGCGCCAACCTACGCGGAGCGCCGTAGGTTGGCGCTGAGCGAAAGCGAAGCCCAACATGACGGAGCCTCAGCGCTTGCCCATGGCCTCTTCCCATGACAGTCGTATTCTGGCCGAATCCGTGGGGCAGCTTGACCAGCGCCTAGGCGCGAGCGCTGCGATACTCAGGTCATTCCTCCTCGATCCGGGATGATCGCCATGACCACACCTCCCGCCCTCGGCCAGCGCTATGTCTTCGTCGTCCTGGCGCTGATCTTTCTCGCCCTGCTGGTCTCGGCCGGGGTTAGGTCCACCCCTGGTGTACTGCTGCTGCCGTTGCAGGAGACCTTTGGCTGGAGCCGCGAAAGCGTGTCCTTCGCCGCCGCCGTGGGCATCTTCCTCTACGGCCTGGTCGGGCCCTTCGCCGCCGCCCTGATGCAGACCCTCGGCATCCGCCGCACCCTGCTCGGCGGCCTCACCCTGATCAGCCTCGCCACCGCCCTGAGCACCCTGATGCGCGAACCTTGGCACCTGGTGGCCACCTGGGGCGTGCTCAGCGGCCTGGGCACGGGCTGCGTGGCCATGGTGCTGGGCGCCGCCATCGTCAATCGCTGGTTCGTCGCCCGCCGGGGCCTGATGATGGGCCTGCTAGCGGCCAGCACCGCCACCGGCAACCTGGTGTTCCTGCCGTTGCTGGCCCATCTCGCCAGTCACGAGGGCTGGCAGACCGTGGTGTTGACCGTGGCCGTGGCCAGCGCTGCCCTAATCCCGCTGGTGGCCTGGCTGCTGCCCGAGCGGCCGGCGGATGTTGGCCTGCGACCCCATGGCGCCCCGGCGGACTATCAGGCGCCGGTCGCCACCGCACCGGGCAATCTGTTTCGCGTGACCCTCGGCACCCTGGCCATGGCCAGCCGCCGGCGCGATTTCTGGCTGCTGTTCCTGACCTTCTTCGTCTGCGGCTTCACCACCAATGGCCTGATCGGCACCCACTTCATCGCCATGGGCCATGACCACGGGCTGTCCCAGGTGCAGGCCGCCGGGATCCTCGCGCTGATGGGCATCTTCGATCTGGTGGGCACCACCGCCTCCGGCTGGCTGACCGACAGATACGATCCGCGCCGCCTGCTGTTCGTCTACTACAGCCTGCGCGGGCTTTCGCTGATCTACCTGCCATTCTCCGGTTTCGCCCCCGAGCAGCTGCTGCTGTTCGGCATCTTCTATGGGCTGGACTGGATCGCCACGGTGCCGCCCACGGTCAAGCTGACCAACCAGAGCTTTGGTGAAAGGAGCGCGCCGGTGGTGTTCGGCTGGGTGTTCTGCGGCCACATGCTCGGCGCCGCCTGCGCGGCCTTTCTCGCCGGCGCCCTGCGCGAGCACTTCGGCTCCTATCAGGAGGCCCTGGTATTGGCTGGGCTGACCGGCATCGTCGCGGCGGTAATGGCGCTGGGGATCGGGCGACCGCGCGCCGCGGGTGCCGGGCGCGCGGCCGTGCCCGAGGCGGGCTAGGCGGGCTTGAGGTCGAGCGGTACGGCGGTCGGCGTGCGCTGCAGCATCGACGCCGGGATCGCCAGGATCAGCAGACCGCTGACGAACAGGCAGGCGCCGAGCACATAGGTGCCGTTGTTGATGTCGCCGGTGAGGGTTTCCATGGTCGCGGTGATCATGGAGCCGGTGAAGCCGGAGAGGTTGCCGATGGCGTTGATCATGCCGATGCCCGCCGCCGCCGCGACGCCGGAGAGCAGGGTGCCGGGCAGCGACCAGAAGATCGGCATCAGCGCCAGCAGCCCCGAGGCGGCCACGGTGAGGAAGAAGATCGACAGCACGATGTTGTGGATGAACCAGGCACTCAGCACCAGCCCCAGGGCGCCGACGAAGGCCGGTACCGCCGCATGCATGCGCTGCTCACCAGTGCGCGCCGAATGACGGGCGTTGAGCAGCATGACCACCAGGGCGACGCTGTAGGGGATGGCGGTGAGCAGACCGATCTGCAGGCTGCCGCTGACCCCGGCGTTCTTGATGATCGAGGGCATCCAGAAGGCCAGGCCATAGAAGCCGGTGTTGAAGGTCAGCAGGATGAACACCAGCAGCCAGACCCGCGGATTGAAGAACACCTCGCTGAGGCGCGACGCCTTGCCGGCGTTCTGCTGCTCCAGGTTGCGCTTGAGCAGGGCCTTTTCCCGGGCGTCCAGCCAGGGCGCCTTGTCAATGTTGTCGCTCAGGCAGCAGAACACCACCACCGCCATGATGATCGAAGGCACCCCTTCCACCAGCAGCATCCACTGCCAGCCGGCCAGGCCGTGCCAGTTGTGCAGGCTGCTCATCAGCCAGCCGGAAAGCACGCCGCCAAAGCTCAGACTGAAGGGCAGGGCGATGAGAAAGCCCGACATCACCCGACTCTGCCGGCGGGTCGGAAACCAGTAGTTGAGATAGAGGATCACCCCGGGAAAGAAGCCCGCCTCGCAGACGCCCAGCAGGAAGCGCAGCACATAGAAGAGGGTGCTCGACTGCAGACCGAAGAATTGCGCCAGCGGCTGGGTGAAGGCCACCGCCATGGAGATGATCGCCCAGGTCAGCATGATGCGGGCGATCCAGAAGCGCGCGCCGTAGCGATGCAGCAGCAGGTTGCTGGGGACCTCGAAGAGAAAGTAGCCCCAGAAGAACATGCTGGCGCCGAGGGCATAGACGGTGTTGCTGAAGCCCAGGTCGTCGAGCATGTCCAGCTTGGCGAAGCCGACGTTGACCCGGTCCAGGTAGGCGGCGATGTAGCACAGCAGCAGGATCGGCAGGATACGCAGCACCACTTTTCGGTAGGTGCGTTCTTCGAAGGCGTCGCCAGCGGCGCCCTGGGGAGCGGTGGTCTCGAACATGGGAATGACCTTCGGGGCCTTGGGGCCCGTTGTTGTTATTGAAGAGGTCGAAGGCGGCCAGGGATGCAGGGTGGCCGTCTGGATCGCCTGGCCACTCTAGGAGCGGGAGCGATTCTTTCCCAATGGCATTTGCGGATCATTCGATAACGGCGCGTTATCGAGCTGTCTAGGCTGCGGACTCCTCGCGACCGGCATGGCTCAGCAGGATGGCGGCGAACTCCTGGGCCGCCTCGCCGAGGGGTTCGCCCTTGCGGGTGAGGATGCCGTAGTCCTGCGCCGGCAGGTGCAGCGGCAGCTCCAGCGCACTGAGCGCGCCGCTGGCGAGATAGGGCTCGACCATGGCCTCCGGCAGCATGCCGATCATGGGGCCGGCGCGCAGCACCTGGAGAAAGGTCTGCATGGAGATGGTGTCGATGGTGTTGTTCGGCACCGGCAGGCCGGCGGCGGCGAAGGCCCGCTCCATGCGCCCGCGGATGGGCGTGCCCTTGGGATAGAGGATCCAGGGCCAGGCCAGCACCTGGTCGAGGCCCACGGGGCCGCTGCCCACCAGTGGATGATCGGCGTTGACCACGAAACGGAAGGGCTCCGGTGCCAGGGGCTGGAAGTCGAAACGCTGGGCCTGGGCTTCGTCGGTGAAGCGTGCCACCGCCAGGTGCAGCAGTTTGTCGTCGAGCATCTCCATCAGGTGATCGCTGGTCTGCTCCACCACCTCGATGGCCAGCAGCGGCCAGCGCTGCTTGATCGCGACGATGGCCTGCGGCAGGGCCACCGCCGTGGCGGCGAAGATGCCACCGACCTTGAGCTGGCCGTGACCGCCGCGTCTCAGGCTGTCGATCTGCTCGGCGAAGTCGCGGGCATCGTTGAGCGCCACTCGGGCGTAACGCAGCACGTGCTCGCCCAGGGCGGTGGGCGGCATGCTGCGTGGCTGGCGCTCGAACAGGGCGAAGCCCAGCAGATGCTCGAGCTCCTTGAGCATCTTGCTGATGGCCGGCTGGCTGAGATTCATCTGCTGCGCCGCCAGGTGCATGTTGCGGGTGCGCCCCAGGGTGTCGATCAGCAGCAGGTGGCGAAACTTGAGCCAGTGGCTGATCTGGCTGAACGACGGCTCGGACACGTATACCTCCCAGGCGATAAGTGCAGGTTATCGAATGATGAAATAAGCCCATTTGAGTTTATCAGTCTGGCTGCCTAGCTTGGACCCATCAGCCCTGGAGTCCTGCCCATGCCCCTTCGTCTTTCGCCTGCCAATACCCTTCCCGCCGATGGCCTGGCCGGCACCCTGGTGGGCCGTGCCTGGGTGCCCGGTCCGCTGGCCGGTCCCTCGCCCGTGGTACTGCGCGAAGACGGCGTCTTCGATATCTCGGCACGCTTCGCTACGCTGAGCGCCCTGTTCGAGGAAGAGGCGCCGCTGCAGGCCCTGCGCGATACTCCTGGGCGCTACCTCGGCAGCCTTGAGGAGCTGCTGGCTAACAGTGGCGAGCAGGCCGATCCCGCACGTCTGCACCTGCTGCCGCCGGCCGACCTGCAGGTGATCAAGGCCGCCGGAGTGACCTTTGCCGCCAGCATGCTGGAGCGGGTGATCGAGGAGCAAGCCGGTGGCGATGCCGGGCGCGCCGTGGCCATCCGCGAGCAGGTGCAGGCGGTGATCGGCGCGGATCTGCAGGGCCTGGAACCGGGCAGTCCGCGCGCCCAGGCGCTCAAAGCGCTGCTGATCGAGAAGGGCATGTGGTCGCAATACCTGGAGGTGGGTATCGGGCCGGACGCCGAGATCTTCACCAAGGCGCCGGTGCTGGCCGCGGTCGGCAGCGGCAGCGCCATCGGCATCCACCCCGTGTCCCAATGGAACAATCCCGAACCCGAGGTGGTGCTGGTGGCGGACAGCCGCGGCCGCCTGCATGGCGCCACCCTAGGCAATGACGTCAACCTGCGCGACATCGAGGGCCGCAGCGCCCTGCTGCTGAGCAAGGCCAAGGACAACAACGCCTCCTGCGCCCTGGGGCCCTTCATCCGCCTGTTCGACGAGACCTTCGATCTCGACCAGGTCCGCCAGTGTGTGGTGACCCTGGAAGTCCAGGGCGAAGACGGCTTTCACCTCAATGGCAGCAGCTCCATGGCGCAGATCAGTCGTGATCCCACCGACCTCGCCGCCCAGACCCTCAATGCCAACCACCAGTATCCCGACGGTTTCGTGCTGTTTCTCGGCACCCTATTCGCCCCGACCCAGGATCGCGACGCCCCGGGCGGTGGCTTCACCCACAAGGTAGGGGACGTGGTGAGCATCGCCAGCCCGCTGCTGGGAACCCTGCACAATAGGGTGACCACCAGCGACCAGGCCCCGGCCTGGCGCTTCGGCCTCGGTGCTCTGATGCACAACCTGGCCGCCCGCGGCCTGCTGGGTCGCTAACCGCTCTTTCCTAATAACAACTAGAGACCATCATGACTTCCGCCAAACGCCCGCTGCGCAGCCAGCAATGGTTCGATGATCCTGCCCACGCCGACATGACCGCGCTCTATGTCGAGCGCTACATGAACTACGGCCTGACCCGCGACGAACTCCAGTCCGGTCGCCCCATCATCGGCATCGCCCAGACCGGTAGCGACCTCACCCCCTGCAATCGTCATCACCTGGAGCTGGCCCAGCGGGTCAAGGCCGGTATCCGCGATGCGGGCGGCATCCCCATGGAATTCCCGGTGCATCCCATCGCCGAGCAGAGTCGCCGCCCCACCGCGGCCCTGGATCGCAACCTGGCCTACCTCGGCCTGGTGGAGATCCTCCACGGCTTTCCCTTGGACGGCGTGGTGCTCACCACCGGTTGCGACAAGACCACGCCGGCCTGCCTGATGGCCGCGGCCACCACCGACCTGCCGGCCATCGTGCTGTCCGGTGGGCCCATGCTGGACGGGCATTTCAAGGGTGAGCTGATCGGCTCCGGCACCGTGCTCTGGCACGCGCGCAACCTGCTGGCGACCGGCGAGATCGACTACGAGGGCTTCATGGCCCTGACCACCGCCGCCTCGCCTTCGGTGGGCCACTGCAACACCATGGGCACGGCCCTGTCGATGAATGCCCTGGCCGAGACCCTGGGCATGTCGCTGCCCGGTTGCGCCAGCATCCCCGCGCCCTATCGCGAGCGCGGGCAGATGGCCTATGCCACCGGCAAGCGCATCTGCCAGCTGGTGCTGGACGACGTCCGCCCCTCGCAGATCATGACCCGCGAGGCCTTCGAGAACGCCATCGTGGTGGCCTCGGCCCTGGGCGCTTCCAGCAACTGCCCGCCGCACCTGATCGCCATCGCCCGGCACATGGGCATCGAGCTGTCGCTGGACGACTGGCAGCGCCTGGGCGAGGACATCCCGCTGCTGGCCAACTGCATGCCGGCCGGCAAGTACCTGGGCGAGGGCTTCCACCGCGCCGGCGGGGTGCCGGCGGTGCTCCACGAACTGCTCAAGGCGGGGCGCCTGCACGGCGACTGCCTGACGGTATCCGGGCGCACCATCGGTGCCATCGCCGAAGGTGCGGCCAGCTTGGATCCCGCGGTGATCCAGCCCTACGAAGCGCCGCTCAAGCACCGCGCCGGCTTCATCGTGCTCAGCGGCAATTTCTTCGACAGTGCCATCATGAAGATGTCGGTGGTGGGCGAGGCCTTTCGCCAGACCTACCTGGCCGAACCCGGCAAGGAAAACAGCTTCGAGGCGCGGGCCATCGTCTTCGAGGGGCCGGAGGACTACCACGCGCGCATCGATGACCCGGCCCTGGACATCGACGAGCGCTGCATCCTGGTGATCCGCGGCGCCGGGCCGGTGGGTTATCCGGGCAGCGCCGAGGTGGTCAACATGGCCCCGCCGGCAGCGCTGATCAAGAAGGGCATCGACTCCCTGCCGTGCCTGGGCGACGGTCGTCAAAGCGGTACCTCGGCCAGTCCGTCGATCCTCAACATGTCGCCGGAAGCGGCGGTGGGCGGTGGCCTGGCGCTGCTCAAGACCAACGACCGGTTGCGCGTGGACCTCAATGCCCGCAGCGTCGATGTGCTGCTGGATGATGCCGAACTGGAGCGCCGTCGCGCTGAGTGGACGCCCAATCTGCCGCCGGCCCAGACCCCCTGGCAGGAGCTCTATCGGCAACTGGTGGGCCAACTTTCCACCGGCGGCTGCCTGGAACCGGCCACCCTGCATCTCAAGGTGATCGCCCGCGAAGGCGGGGTGCCGCGGCATTCGCACTAGAGTGAACAGGCTCGCACTGGCGACCGGGCTTCATTAAGCTCTGCCGCCATGAACCGTACCCTCTATAGCCTGATCTTCACCCTGGCCTTGCCCTTCATCCTGCTGCGCCTGCTCTGGCGCGGCCGCAAGGCGCCCGCCTATCGGCAACGCATTGGCGAGCGCCTGGCGTTGGGCTTGCCAAAGGTGCCGCCCGGCGGCATCTGGGTGCATGCGGTGTCGGTGGGGGAGAGCATCGCCGCCGCACCGGTGATCCGCACCCTGCGCCAGCGCCATCCCGATCTGCCGATCACCGTGACCTGCATGACGCCCACCGGCTCGGAGCGCATTCGCGCCCTGTTCGGCAGCGACGTCCACCACTGCTATCTGCCCTACGACCTGCCGGGGCTGGCCGGGCGCTTCCTCGATCGCCTGCGGCCTAGCCTGGGGGTGGTGATGGAAACCGAGCTCTGGCCCAACCTCATCCACCAGGCGGCGCGCCGCGACATTCCCATCGCTCTGGCCAATGGCCGGCTGTCCGCGCGTTCCGCCCGTGGCTACGGGAAACTGGGCGGGGTGACCGGACCGATGCTGGCGGAACTGGCCTGGCTGGCGGTGCAGACACCGGTGGAAGCCGAGCGCTTTCGCGCCCTCGGTGCCCGTGCCGAGCGGGTCATGGTGACCGGTTCCATCAAGTTCGACCTGCGCATCGATCCTGAGCTGCCGGCCCGCGCGGCTGCGCTGCGCCAGGGCTGGGGCCGTCGCCCGGTGTGGATCGCCGCCAGTACCCACGCCGGCGAAGATCAAATCCTGCTCCAGGCCCAGCGCCAACTGCTGGCCACCCGCCCCGATGCCCTGCTGATCCTGGTGCCGCGTCATCCCGAACGCTTTCCCGAGGTGCTGGCCGAGGTGCGCCGCGAAGGCTTCAGCGTGATCCAGCGCTCGACGGGGGAGGCGGTGCAGCCGCAGACCCAGGTCCTGCTGGGCGACACCATGGGCGAGTTGCTGTTTCTCTACGCCCTGGCCGACGTGGCCTTCGTCGGTGGCAGCCTGATCGAGCGTGGCGGCCACAATCCGCTGGAGCCGGCGGCCCTGGGGGTGCCGGTGCTCAGCGGTCCGCACGTATTCAACTTCCTCGACATCGTTGCCCAGTTGCGCGACGCCGGCGCCCTGGAAACAGTAGCGGAAGCCTCGGCCATCGCCGCCGCCGTGGCCCGACTCTGGGCCGAACCGGCGGAAGCCGAGCGGCGCCGGCAGGCGGGTCTGGCGGTGTTGGCCGCCAATCAGGGCGCGCTGGAGCGCCTGCTCTCCGGACTGGATAAATTGCTCACGCCCTGAGCCGAGCGCGCCGGCAGGACGTCGGCGCGGGTCTTGGCCAGGTCCGGCGGCAGGAAGTCGCGATCCGGGTCGTAGTGGGGGTCGAGATAGCCCGACAGCGCCAGCAGGTCGTTGGGCGCCAGGGTGCCGGCCGCCTGCTTGAGTCTCAGGGTATCCAGGATGTAGTTGTAGCGGGCATCGTTGTACTGGCGCACGGCGTTGTACAGCAGCCGCTGGGCGTCGAGCACGTCGACGATGGTGCGGCTGCCCACCTGGTAGGCGATCTCGGTGGCGCGCAGGGCGCGCTGGCTGGAGGCGATGGACAGCCGTCGGGCCCGCACCTGCTCGATGTCGGTGTTGATCGCCCGATGGGCATTGCGGGTGTTCTGCACCACCTGGCGGCGCAGGCTTTCCTGCTGCTGTTCGCTCCGGTCCAGCTGCTGGTAGGCCTGACGCGCCTGGGAGCTGGTGGCGCCGCCGCTGTACAGCGGTAGCTCCACCTGGATACCGATGCTGCGGCTGTTGACCGGGCTGCCGAACAGCGCCAGCTGCTCGGCGTTGGGCAGATTCACCGCATCGTTGTCGCTGTGGCTATAGCGCGCCACCGCATCCACCGTCGGCAGGTGCCCGGCGCGACGCTGGCGCAGGGTTTCCTGCGCCGCGTTCACGCCCTGGCCGGCGGCCAGCAGCTGCAGATTCTGGCGCATGGCGGTGTCCACCCACTGGCGAGCATCGTTGGGCTGCGGCGGCAGGATCGGCAGGTCGTGGCGAATGCCGGCGATGCTGCCGTAGTCACGATCGGTCAGACGGGTCAGAGCCTGGAAGGCGTCCGCCACCTGCTGCTCGCTCTGCGAGCGGTTGGCCTGGGCATTGTCGAAGCTGGCCTGGGCCTGGAGCACGTCGGTGTCGTCGGTCAGGCCGACCTTGTAGCGCTCGCGGGACTGGTCCAGCTGGCGGTACAGCGCCTTTTCCTCGGCTCGGGCGGTGGCCAGGGCGTCCTGGGCGCGCAGGGCGCTGAAATAGCCCTCGGCGGTCTGCAGGATGAGTTGCTGCTGGGCGGCGGAAAACTGCAGCTCGGCCTGCTCGGTGGCGGCCTGGGCCGCCTTGAGCTGGAACCAGCGGTCGGCGCGGAACAGTGGCTGGCTGAGGGTGGCCTGGATCAGCTGGCTGCTGCGATCGCTGCTGTAGCGGCCACCCTGGACGCCCAGCGCGGGATTGTCCTTCAGCTCCAGGCTGGTGTGGGTGTCGTTGAACTGGGCGCCAAGGCCGAGTTGCGGCAACAGACCGGCCCGCGCCTGGGGCACCGCTTCGCGCTGGGCGCCGAGACCGGCGCGCTCGGCGGCCAGGTCGGCGTTGTTGTCCAGCGCCTCGCGGTAGACGTCGAGCAGGCCACTGCCGGCCACCTGGGCCTGGGCCAGACCGGCCGTGGTGCAGAGTGCCGCGAGCAGCAGGAATCTTCGCATTCTGGGAGCCTTCCTTGAGGGACCGGGCCAGTGTAGTGACTTCGTCCGAATCCGCCATAGGAGAGGAAATAGCGGTCGAAGTTTCTGCCGGTCTGGGTTTACACTGACCGCGTTCTTGTCGGGGTGCGCTACGAGGCGCTGAGATCGGGTAGTCCCGGATCCCGTTGAACCTGATCAGGCTAGGCGCGCCGCATGGCGGTGCGTCAACCTGCGTAGGGAACAAGAGGGCGTCCGCATTCGTCTCCGTGGTCGCCATCCGTCCGGGCTTGCGTCTTCCTGCGTGCCCACCCCTTCGTCCAGGTTCTTCCCTCGGCAACGCGCCCACCAGGAGAGCCTCGATGAACAAGCAGAACAACGTCACCGACTTTACCCGCGTCGACCGCCAGTCCACCCAGCCGTTGCCCAAT
This sequence comes from Pseudomonas sp. HUK17, assembly GCF_001566765.1. Lineage (NCBI taxonomy): Bacteria > Pseudomonadati > Pseudomonadota > Gammaproteobacteria > Pseudomonadales > Pseudomonadaceae > Pseudomonas > Pseudomonas sp. HUK17. The sequence continues at coordinate 111,178 of NZ_LSMW01000005.1, read as the reverse complement.
TCGCGCAAGGTCTATCTGACTGGCTCGCGTCCCGACATTCGCGTGCCGGTGCGGGAAATCTCCCTCGCCGATACCCCCACCGCCTTTGGCGGTGAAAAGAACGCTCCGGTGTTCGTCTACGACACCTCCGGTCCCTACACCGACCCGACCGCCCGCATCGACCTGCGCAAGGGCCTGCCGGACGTGCGTTCGCGCTGGATCGAAGAGCGTGGCGACACCGAACTGCTGGCCGGGCTCTCGTCCGAATTCGGTCAGGCGCGGCTCGCCGATCCGAGCCTCGCCGCCCTGAGATTCGACCTGGCGCGCCAGCCGCGCCGGGCCAAGGCCGGGCGCAATGTCTCCCAGATGCACTATGCCCGCCAGGGCATCGTCACCCCGGAGATGGAATACATCGCCATCCGCGAGAACATGAAGCTGCAGGAGGCCCGCGCCGCCGGCCTGCTCGGCAACCAGCACCGCGGCCAGAGCTTCGGCGCCAGCATTCCCCAGGAGATCACGCCTGAGTTCGTCCGCGACGAGGTGGCCCGCGGCCGCGCCATCATCCCGGCCAACATCAACCACCTGGAGCTGGAGCCGATGATCATCGGCCGCAACTTCCTGGTGAAGATCAACGGCAACATCGGCAACAGCGCACTGGGCTCTTCCATCGAGGAAGAGGTGGAAAAGCTGACCTGGGGCATCCGCTGGGGCGCCGACACCGTGATGGACCTGTCCACCGGCAAGCACATCCACGAGACCCGCGAGTGGATCATCCGCAACTCGCCGGTCCCCATCGGCACCGTGCCCATCTACCAGGCCCTGGAAAAGGTCGATGGCGTCGCCGAAGAACTGACCTGGGAGCTGTTCCGCGACACCCTCATCGAGCAAGCGGAGCAGGGCGTGGACTACTTCACCATCCATGCCGGGGTGCGCCTGCACTACGTGCCCCTGACCGCCAAGCGCGTCACCGGCATCGTCTCCCGCGGCGGCTCCATCATGGCCAAGTGGTGCCTGGCCCATCACAAGGAAAACTTCCTCTACACCCACTTCGAAGACATCTGCGAGATCATGCAGGCCTACGACGTGAGCTTCTCCCTGGGTGACGGCCTGCGCCCGGGCTCCATCGCCGACGCCAACGACGCCGCCCAGTTCGGCGAACTGGAAACCCTCGGCGAGCTGACCAAGATCGCCTGGAAGCACGACGTCCAGACCATGATCGAAGGCCCGGGCCACGTGCCCATGCAGCTGATCAAGGAGAACATGGACAAGCAGCTGGAGTGCTGCGACGAGGCGCCGTTCTATACCCTCGGCCCGCTGACCACCGACATCGCCCCCGGCTACGACCACATCACCAGCGGCATCGGCGCCGCCATGATCGGCTGGTTCGGCTGCGCCATGCTCTGCTACGTGACGCCCAAGGAGCACCTTGGCCTGCCCAACAAGGACGACGTCAAGACCGGCATCATCACCTACAAGATCGCCGCCCATGCCGCCGACCTGGCCAAGGGGCATCCCGGCGCTCAGATCCGCGACAACGCACTAAGCAAGGCGCGTTTCGAATTCCGCTGGGAAGACCAGTTCAACCTGGGCCTGGACCCGGACACGGCGCGCGCCTTCCATGACGAGACCCTGCCCAAGGACTCGGCCAAGGTGGCGCACTTCTGCTCCATGTGCGGACCCAAGTTCTGCTCCATGAAGATCACCCAGGAGGTCCGCGACTACGCCAAGGAGAACGGCCTGACCGACGAGCAGAAGGCCATCGAGGCCGGCTTCCAGGAACAGGCCGCGCGCTTCAAGGACGAAGGAGGGGTGATCTACAAGCAGGTCTGACACCCGTAGGTTGGCGCTGAGCGCAGCGAAGCCCAACGTTGTCCAGATCGACCCCGCACCGTTGGGCTTCGACGATGGAACCGTCTCAGCCCAACCTACGGTTCCAGACAAACCACCGTAGGTTGGCGCTGAGCGCAGCGAAGCCCAACGGTGCCGAAATCGAGCCCGGACCGTTGGGCTTCGGCGATGGAGCCGCTCAACCCAACCTACGGTTCCAGACAAACCACCGTAGGTTGGCGCTGAGCGTAGCGAAGCCCAACAATACCCGGCGTCACCCAACGACGTTGGGCGCCCTCAACCCCTTGTTCACGAGACCCATCATGGCCCAGGCCCCCGGCCTCTATACCCCCACCGTCCCCGTTCCGGCGGACCGCCGCATCCTTGGCGGGCGCGACCTCTTCACTCTCTGGTTCTCCCTCGGCATCGGTCTCATGGTGGCCCAGGCCGGCGCGTTGCTGGCACCCGGCCTCGGCCTGGCCGATGGCCTGCTGGTGCTGGTGCTCGGCACCGGGGTCGGGGTGCTGCTGCTGGCGGCCGCCGGCCTGGTGGGCAGCGATACCGGCCTGGCCGGCATGACCGCCCTGGGCCAGAGCCTCGGCCAGCGCGGCGCGCTGCTGCCGGCGGTGCTCAACATCACCCAGCTGATCGGCTGGGGTGCCTTCGAACTGGTGGTGATGCGCGAGGCGGCCAGTGTGCTGCTGGGCAGCTGGGGCCTGCAGAGCTGGGCCTCGCCGGTGCTCTGGACCCTGGTCTTCGGCGCCCTGGCCACGGCCCTGGCGGTGGCCGGTCCCCTGACCTTCGTGCGCCGTTTCCTCAGCCGCTGGGGTATCTGGCTGCTGTTGGGCGCCTGCGGCTGGTTGACCCTGGACCTGTTCCTGCGCGCCGACCTGGCCGCGCTCTGGCAGCGTCCGGGCGATGGCTCCCTGACCCAGGCCCTGGGCTTCGACCTGGTGGTGGCCATGCCGCTGTCGTGGCTACCGGTGATCGCCGACTACACCCGCTTCGCCCGCACCGGGCGTAGCGCCGGGCGAGGCGTCATGCTGGGCTATTTCTGCGGCAACCTCTGGCTGATGGGCCTGGGCTTCGCCTACACCCTGGCCTTCGCCAGCGGCGGTGAAGCCGACGCTCTGCTACGCGCCCTGGCCGTGGCCGGCCTGGGCCTGCCACTGCTGCTGATCCTGCTGGACGAATCGGAAAACGCCTTCGCCGCCTATCATTCGGCGGCGGTGGCCACGGGTTTCCTGGCCCAGGTGAAAATCTGGCAGCTGACCCTGGCCATCGGCATCCTCTGCACCCTGCTGGCGCTGCTGGTGCCCCTGGCCCAGTACGAGCACTTCCTGCTGCTGATCGGCTCGGTGTTCGCGCCGCTGTTCGGCGTGGTGCTGGTGGATCACTTCCTGCTGCGCCGCCGCAAGGCTCCGCAGCGGGTACGGGCGTTGCGCCTGGAATCCCTGATCGCCTGGGCCCTGGGCGTGGCTGTCTACCACCTGCTGCCGACCCTGCTGCCAGCCTGGGGCGCGACCCTGCCGGCCATCGTGGTGGCCGGTACCGCACAGGCGCTGCTGGGGTTGAAGCGAGTTTAGGGGCCGGCCTGTTGGGCTTCGCTGCGCTCAGCGCCAACCTACGGGAACAGTGTGCTGGCCTAGCAGGCGTAGGGTGGGCTGAGACGGCTCCATCGTCGAAGCCCAACGGTGCGCTGCTAAATAGGGCCTGTTGGCTTCGCTGCGCTCAACCCAACCTACGTCGGTTGCGGTCCGAGGTGACACCGTAGGTTGGGCTGAGACGGCTCCACCGTCGAAGCCCAACACAGCGGACTACGGCTGGCGACTCTTCCCGCGCCCTGGGAAATACTCGCCCTTGAGGATGCCGTTGAGCTTGGGATAGGGGATCTTCAGCTCCGGATGGCCCATGGCATAGGGGGCGATGCTGCCGATGTCGTACTTGAGCGTCAGGGCGCCGAAGTCCAGGGCCACGTTGTTGGTCTTGAGGAAGGGCCACTGCTGACGGAATTCGGCATCGCCGACACCGTTGCTGAGCATCCAGGCCTCCCGCGACAGCTGCGCCAGGCGCCAGAACTCGGCTTCCTGCCCCGGCACCAACATGTCGCCCAGGGTGATCTGCCGATCGAGATGGCGATCCCAGGTGACGAAGTCGCGGCCGGCCAGGCCATGGGCGCCGCCGTTGGCCAGGTAGCTGGAGAATTCGATGATCACCAGACCGTCATGCTGTTCGCGCACCTTGGCCTGCAGATAGCTGCTCCAGCGCGGCTGGGCCTTGGCGAGGAAATCCCGCTCGTAGCTGGCCAGCGAGGCGGGGATGGGCGCGCCCGGCTCGGCACGGGCCAGGCCCAGCAGGTGGCGTTGCACCAGGGCGTCCAGCGCCGGTTCGCCGAACTCCACGTAGTCGATGTTGATCAGTGGGCAGTCTTCGCCCTGGCAGCCGGCGGGGCGGTGCTCCCAGGCCTGGTGGCGAGGCGTGAGGGGTTTGTCGAGGTTGGGGCCGAAGACGCTTTGGCAACCACCGAGCAGCAGGCCGGCGAGCAGGAGGAGCGGGCGGATACGCATGGGATTCCTTGTCCTGGAAACAGAGAACGACGGCTTTCGAACCCGTCTGGCCCCATAAGTTTGCCAGGGGTGGGCGCAGGTTTCCCGGCTTGTTGTCCTTTTCGCGACTTGGCGCGCCGGGGGCTGCACGCACGCAGGCGGCACGCTACGATGATCTGATTACCTGCAATCAGCGCTGGAGCGCCCATGACCGAAGCCAATGAATCCCAGGCGCCCGCCATTGAAATCCTGAGCCGCGAGATCTGCTTTCAGGGCTTCTACCGCATGGCCCGTTTCCGGCTGCGCCATCGCCAGTTCTCCGGTGATTTGGGCCCGGAACTGGAGCGCGAGGTCTTCGTGCGTCCCGATGCCGTCTGCGTGCTGCCCTACGATGCGGTGCGCGACGAGGTGGTGCTGATCGAGCAGTTTCGCGTCGGCGTCATGGAAAAGACCGCTCATCCCTGGCTGCTTGAGCCGGTGGCGGGCTTGGTGGACAAGCAGGGCGAGGCCGTCGAGGCGGTCGCTCATCGGGAAGCCGAGGAAGAAGCCGGGCTGACCTTGCAATCGCTCTGGCCCATCTCCACCTACTTCCCCTCGCCCGGCGGCAGTGACGAACAGGTCTATCTCTACCTGGGCCGCTGCAGCTCCGCGGACGCCGGTGGCGTCCATGGTCTGGAGGAGGAGGGCGAGGACATTCGCGTCCATGTCTGGTCGCTGGACGAGGCACTGGCAGGGGTGCGCGACGGTCGAATCAATAACGCAGCGGCAATCATCGCCCTGCAATGGTTGGCGCTCAATCGCGCCGAGGTACGGGGGTTATGGGGCTGAAACTGCGAGATCGCTATCGAGTTGACCTGCCGGGCCTGCAGGCCACGTGCGAGGCCAACTACGTGCGGCTGATGCGGCTTCTGCCCAAGATGCGCGAAGCCGTGGTATCGCGCCGCGTCATGTTGTCGCAAGGCGAGCGCCCCTTGGGGGTGCTGGCGCTGGAGGTCACCGAGGCCTGTCCCTATACGACGGTGCTGCGGGTCCGCCAGGAACTGGGGCTGCCCTGGCTGCCGGTTCCCGAGCTGGAAGTGCGGGTCTATCACGATGCGCGGATGGCGGAAGTGGTGTCGGCCGGGGCCTCCCGGCACCTGCTCGGACGCTATCCCTATCCCAACCAGGCGATGCATCAGCCTGACGAAAAGAACCAGCTCAATCTGTTTCTCGGCGAGTGGCTGAGTCACTGCCTGGCCTGTGGCCACGAGGCTGAACCCATCCTGCAGCGATGAGTACCAGGGCGCAACGCTGACAGCCGCGGCTTCCCTCTCGCTCGCCAAGCTGCGAAAATGTGATGCATGCACGCAAGTTCCCGGGAACTTTTCTGCACCCTGCCTGCGCTCGTTGTCCCCTTATGCCTAGGAGGCTTTGGTGAGTTTGCCGGATAGTGTCAACGCTCCCCTCGTCGTCCAACTGACCGACAGCCATCTGTTTGCTCGTGCCAATGGCCGGCTGTTGGGCATCGATACGGCGGCCAGCCTGCAACAGGTGGTCGCCCAGGTGGTACGGGAGCAGCCACGCATCGATCTGCTGCTGGCCAGCGGTGACCTCTCCCAGGATGGTTCCGTGGCGTCCTATCAGCGCTTTTGCGCGCTGACCAGGCCGCTGGACGCGCCCATGCGCTGGCTGGCCGGCAACCATGACGAGAACGCGCCCATGGCCAAGGCCTGTGGCGATCGCGATTTTTTGGAATCCGTCACCGACCTGGGCGCCTGGCGTCTCATCCTGCTCGACAGCACCGTGCGCGGCTGCGTGTTCGGTGAGCTGGAGCAGGCGCAGCTGCTGGCCCTGGACGAGGCCCTGAGCGCCGCGCCCGAACGCCCCGCGCTGATCTGCCTGCACCATCACCCGGTCCCGGTGGGCTGTGGCTGGATGGAACCCCTGGGGCTGCACCGGCCGGACGAGCTGTTCGCCGTGCTGGATCGCCATCCTCAGGTCAAGGTCGTGCTCTGGGGTCACATCCACCAGGAATTCGATCAGCTGCGCAACGGCGTGCGCCTGCTGGCCTCGCCGTCCACCGGTCTGCAATTCGAGCCGGGCAGCGAGGATTTCAAGGCGGGCGACCAGGCCCCGGGCTATCGCTGGTTGCGCCTGTTGCCCGATGGCACCCTGGAAACCGGTGTCTCGCGTCTGCAACAGCATGCCTTCACTGTGGATCACAGCGCGGCCGGCTACTGACGCCGACGCCGGTCGGCTGCCTTGGTCGCGCGGGTCGAAACGGGTTACTCTTTACCTGTTTTTTTATCCAGTAGGAGCGGCCCGATGCCGTCTATCCTCTATATCCATGGTTTCAACAGCTCACCCGCGTCTTTGAAGGCGCGGCAGCTGACCGCCTGCATGACCCGACTCGGCCTGGCGGACCGCCTGCGCGCCCCGGCGCTGCCCAACGATGCCGATGCCGCCTTCGCGCTCCTGGAGCACGAACTGGCCGAGCTGGACGCCCCCTTGCTGGTCGGCAGCTCCCTGGGCGGCTACTATGCCACCGTCCTGGCCGAGCGCCACGGGCTCAAGGCCGTGCTGATCAACCCCGCGGTCCGGCCCTGGCGCTTCATGGAGCATTACCTGGGGCTTCAGCGCAATCACCATACCGGCGAGACCTGGATCCTCACCGAGGCCCACGTCGAGGCCATGCGTGCGCTGGAAGTCGCGGCGCCGGCGGATCCCGAGCGCTTCCACGTCTGGCTGCAGACCGGCGACGAGACCCTCGACTACCGCGACGCCGAACGCTACTACGGCGCCTGCACCCTGCGTATCGAGCAGGGCGGCGACCATGGCTTCCAGGGCTTCCATCGCCAGCTGCCGCTGCTGCTGGAGCTGGCCGGCTTCGATCCGGCGCTCTGGCGCGAGCTGGATTTCAACACCTTCGAATAGAGACCCCATGGCCACGCAGAACGCCTATAACGCCGACGCCATCGAAGTCCTCTCCGGACTCGATCCGGTGCGCAAGCGCCCTGGCATGTACACCGACACCTCCCGGCCCAACCACCTGGCCCAGGAAGTCATCGACAACAGCGTGGACGAGGCCCTGGCCGGTCATGCGCGCCAGGTGCAGGTGATCCTGCATGCCGACAACTCCCTCGAGGTGCTCGACGACGGGCGCGGCATGCCGGTGGACATCCATCCGGAAGAGGGCGTCTCCGGCGTCGAGCTGATCCTGACCAAGCTGCACGCCGGCGGCAAGTTCTCCAACAAGAACTACCAGTTCTCCGGTGGCCTGCACGGGGTGGGCATCTCGGTGGTGAATGCCCTGTCGACCCGCGTCGAGGTGCGCGTCAAGCGCGACGGCAACGAATACGGCATGGCCTTCGCCGACGGCTTCAAGGCCAGTGAGCTGGCCGTGGTCGGCAGCGTCGGCAAGCGCAATACCGGCACCAGCGTGCACTTCTGGCCAGATCCCAAGTACTTCGATTCGCCCAAGTTTTCCGTCAGCCGTCTGAAGCACGTGCTCAAGGCCAAGGCGGTGCTTTGCCCAGGCCTGGCGGTGAGCTTCCTCGACGAAGCGAGCGGCGAGCGCAGCGAGTGGCATTACGAAGACGGCCTGAGATCCTATCTGATCGACACCGTGGGCGATGCCCTGCGGCTGCCCGAGGCCCCCTTCCACGGCAGCCTGGCCTCGGCCCGGGAAGCGGTGGACTGGGCGCTGTTCTGGCTGCCCGAGGGCGGCGAGTCGGTGCAGGAAAGCTACGTCAACCTGATTCCCACCGCCCAAGGCGGCACCCATGTAAACGGCCTGCGCCAAGGTTTGCTGGATGCCATCCGCGAATTCTGCGAGTTCCGCAACCTCTTGCCGCGTGGCCTCAAGCTGGCCCCGGAAGACGTCTGGGAGCGCATCGCCTTCGTCCTCTCGATGAAAATGCAGGAGCCGCAATTCTCCGGCCAGACCAAGGAGCGGCTGTCCTCCCGCGAGGCGGCCGCCTTTGTCGCCGGGGTGGTCAAGGACGCCTTCAGCCTCTGGCTCAATGCCCATCCGGAGCTGGGTCAGCAGATCGCCGAACTGGCCATCAACAACGCCGGCCGCCGCCTCAAGGCGGGCAAGAAGGTCGAGCGCAAGAAGATCACCCAGGGTCCGGCGCTGCCCGGCAAGCTGGCCGATTGCGCCGGCCAGGATCCTATGAGATCCGAGCTGTTCCTGGTGGAGGGTGACTCCGCCGGTGGCAGCGCCAAGCAGGCGCGCAGCAAGGAATTCCAGGCCATCATGCCGCTGCGCGGCAAGATCCTGAACACCTGGGAGGTGGACGGCAGCGAGGTGCTGGGCAGCCAGGAGGTGCACGACATCGCCGTGGCCATCGGCATCGACCCGGGCAGCGCCGACCTGAGCGGCCTGAGATACGGCAAGATCTGCATCCTCGCCGACGCCGACTCCGACGGCCTGCACATCGCCACCCTGCTGTGCGCCCTGTTCGTGCAGCACTTCCGCCCGCTGGTGGACGCCGGCCACGTCTATGTGGCCATGCCGCCGCTGTACCGCATCGACCTCGGCAAGGAGGTTCACTATGCGCTCGATCCCGCCGAGCGGGATGGCATTCTGGATCGCCTGGCGGCGGAGAAGAAACGCGGCAAGCCTCAGGTGACCCGCTTCAAGGGCCTGGGCGAGATGAATCCGCTGCAATTGCGCGAGACCACCATGGATCCCAACACCCGGCGCCTGGTGCAGCTGACCCTCGACGACGTGCCCGCCACCCTCGAGATGATGGACATGCTGCTGGCCAAGAAAAGATCCGCCGATCGCAAGAGCTGGCTGGAATCCAAGGGCGATCGCGCCGAAGTGCTGCTCTAAATATGTTGGCTGCGCTTGTCGCGGCCATGGGCTGCTCCTACAGGTGTATCGAGCGCCTGTAGGAGCGGTCCATGACCGCGATGGACCGGGCCCCCCGATCAAAGACGTAACACCAAAGGACTCCCATGAGTGCACCCCTCGACCTGAGCCTGGATGGCGTCGAACGCCGTTCGCTGGCCGACTTCACCGAGAAGGCGTATCTGGACTACTCCATGTACGTCATCATGGACCGCGCCCTGCCGCACATCGGCGACGGTCTCAAGCCGGTCCAGCGCCGCATCATCTACGCCATGAGCGAACTGGGCCTGGACGCCGACGCCAAGCACAAGAAATCCGCCCGTACCGTGGGTGACGTCCTCGGTAAGTACCACCCCCACGGCGACTCGGCCTGCTACGAGGCCATGGTGCTCATGGCCCAGCCGTTCTCCTATCGCTATCCGCTGGTGGATGGCCAGGGCAACTGGGGCGCGCCCGACGACCCCAAGTCCTTTGCCGCCATGAGATACACCGAGGCGCGGCTGTCGCGCTATTCCGAGGTGCTGCTCAATGAACTGGGGCAGGGCACCGTGGACTGGGTGCCCAACTTCGACGGCACCCTGAACGAGCCGGCGGTGCTGCCGGCACGCCTGCCCAACCTGCTGCTCAACGGCACCACCGGGATCGCCGTGGGCATGGCCACCGACATCCCGCCGCACAACCTGCGCGAGGTGGCGGCCGCCTGCGTGCGCCTGCTGGACGATCCCATCGCCGGGATTCCCGAACTCCTGGAGCATGTGCCGGGTCCGGACTTCCCCACCGAAGCCGAGATCATCACCCCGCACGCCGACCTGCGCAAAATCTACGAGACCGGGCGCGGCTCGGTGCGCATGCGCGCCGTCTACCGCCGCGAAGACGGCGACGTGGTCATCACCGCACTGCCGCACCAGGTCTCGGGTTCCAAGGTGCTGGAGCAGATCGCCGCCCAGATGCAGGCCAAGAAGCTGCCCATGGTGGCCGACCTGCGCGACGAGTCGGACCACGAGAATCCGACCCGCATCGTCATCGTGCCGCGCTCCAACCGCATCGATGCCGACGAGCTGATGCAGCACCTGTTCGCCACTACCGATCTCGAATCCAGCTACCGGGTCAACCTCAACGTCATCGGCCTGGACGGCAAACCCCAGGTCAAGGACCTCAGGCAGATCCTCCAGGAGTGGCTGCTCTACCGCATCGGCACCGTGCGCCGTCGCCTGCAGTTCCGCCTGGACAAGGTCGAGCGCCGCCTGCACCTGCTGGACGGCCTGCTGATCGCCTTCCTCAACCTGGACGAGGTGATCCACATCATCCGCACCGAAGAGCATCCCAGGCAGGCGCTGATGGCCCGCTTCGAGCTCTCCGAGGACCAGGCCGACTACATCCTCGAAACCCGCCTGCGTCAGTTGGCGCGGCTGGAAGAGATGAAGATCCGCGGCGAACAGGCCGAACTGCTCAAGGAGCAGAAGCGCCTGCAGACCCTGCTGGGCAGCGACAAGAAGCTGCGCAACCTGGTCCGCGACGAACTGATCAAGGATGCCGAGACCTATGGCGACGCCCGCCGCTCGCCCATCGTCGCCCGTGCCGAGGCCAAGGCCCTGTCCGAAACCGAGCTCATGCCCACCGAGCCGGTGACCGTGGTGCTTTCCGAGAAGGGCTGGGTGCGCCAGGCCAAGGGCCACGACGTCGACCCGACCGGGCTGTCCTACAAGGCCGGTGATGGCTTCAAGGCGGCGGCCCTGGGTCGCTCCAATCAGTTCGCCGTCTTCATCGATTCCACCGGCCGCAGCTATTCGGTGGCCGCCCATTCGCTACCGTCGGCGCGTGGCCAGGGCGAACCCCTGACCGGGCGCCTGACGCCGCCGCCGGGGGCCAGCTTCGAATGCCTGTTGCTGCCGGACGACAGCGGTCTCTATGTCCTGGCGTCGGATGCCGGCTACGGCTTCGTGGTCAAGGGCGAGGACCTGCAGGCCAAGAACAAGGCCGGCAAGGCGCTGATCAGCCTGCCCAATGGCGCCAAGGTGCTGGCCCCGAAGCCGGTGGCTTCCCTGGAGGACACCTCCATCGCGGTGGTCACCAACGAGGGACGGCTGCTGGTGTTCGCCATCACCGAGCTGCCGCAACTGGCCAAGGGCAAGGGCAACAAGCTGATCTCCATCCCTGGCGAGCGAGTCGCCAAGCGCGAGGAATACGTGGTCGATCTGGCCGTGGTGCCGGCCGGCGCTTCCCTGACCCTGCAGGCCGGCAAGCGACCCTATACCCTCAAGGGCAGCGACCTGGAGCACTACCGCGCCGAGCGCGGCCGGCGCGGCAACAAGCTGCCGCGTGGCTTCCAGCGGGTGGACTCGCTGCAGGTGGAAACTTGAGCCGTCTGCAGTCAGCCGCTAGCATAGCCCGGATTTTTTCGACCAGGACTCGCCGGGCCATGGTGCCCGTCGAGAGAGAGCCTCGATGAAACGGATATGTCTCGCCAGGTTGGCGCTCGTTGGCCTGCTGGCCGGCCTGGGTGGCTGTGCCAGCCTCGGCCCCAGCCACTACTACCAGCTCGACGGCGGCAACGCCCGCGCGCCGGCGAGCAGCGAGCGTGGGCTTGCGGTGTGGATCGAAAGCCTGCAACTGGCCGACTATCTGCAGCGCGACGTGCTGCTGGAACGCCAGCCCGATGGCAGTCTCAAGACCACGGGCGATCACTGGGCCGGACCGCTGAATGCCAATGTGCGGCAACTGCTGCAGCGCCAACTCGCCAGTCGCCTGAACAGCGGCCGGGTGGTGGTGGGTGAGCAACCCGCGGGCTTCGATCCCCAGTATCGCGTGGAGCTGGTGGTGACCCGCCTCGATGCGGGCGATCAGGCACCTGCGGCGCTAGATGCCAGCTGGCAGCTGCGCGATGGCCAGGGCCGCCTGCTGGATAGCGAAGTGGTCCATCTGCAGGCGCGTCATGCCGGCGACCGCGCAGCCCAGGTGCGGGCCCAGAGCGAGCTGCTGCAGCAACTGGCCGCACGCCTGGCCACCGATCTCACCAAGGTCGCCCAGCGCGGCCGGCGTGGGGCCGAGGTGGCGCGCAAGGAGCCGAAAAAACTCGTCGAAGAGGCCCAGGCCCGGCCGACGCTGCCAGCCGTGGTGCCCATTCGCACCGGCGCCGAGGTCTATCGCTTCTGATCCGGCCGGGTTCCGCGCGTCGCCGCGCGGGAGCCTTCGGCGGCGCTCGATGTTCTATCCAGCAGGACCCTCAAGCCCTGGAGGTTGCATGACGCTGCCCCTGTTTCCCCTGAACACCACCCTGTTTCCCGGTTGCCGCCTCGATCTGCAGCTGTTCGAAGCCCGTTATCTGGACATGCTCGGTCGTTGCCTCAAGCGGGGCAGCAGCTTTGGCGTGGTGACCATCCTCGAAGGCCGCGAGACCGGTGCGGCGCCCAATCGTCTGGGCGCCTACGGCTGCGAGGCGCTGATCCGCGATTGGCAGCAGCAGAGCAACGGCCTCTTGGGCATCCGCATCGAAGGTGGCCGGCGCTTTCGCCTGCTGAGCCAGGAAGAACAGCCCGATCACCTGGTGGTGGGAGAGGTGGAGTGGCTCCCCGAAAGCGAGCCCCAGCCATTGCGCGATGGCGACGCCGATCTCATGGCGCTGCTGGTGGCCCTGGCCCAGCATCCCATGGTCGCCAGCCTGGACATGGGCGGTGAAGTCGCCGACCGCCAGGCCCTGGGCTACCAGTTGGCCTACCTGCTGCCGTTCGAGGCCCACCTCAAGCTGGAATGGCTGGGCATGGGCGATCAGGGTCAGCGCCTGGCCGCTATCGACCGCCATCTGGTGGATCTGCAAGGTGACTTCCAGGCTTGAGGCCAAACGCCAGGCAAAAGAAAGCCCGCCGGGCAGGGCGGGCTAAAAGTGCTTTGGGGGCACTCGATAAGACCCTGGCACTTTGCCATAAGTTCAGTCTTATGAGATCAAAGTGCCATTCTCCGAGGGTCAGCCTGCCAGCAGCTTGATGAACTCGCGATTGAAGGCTGGAATGTCGTCCGGCTTGCGGCTGCTCACCAGTTGACCGTCGACGATGACCTCCTGGTTCTGCCAGGTGGCGCCAGCGTTCTTGAGGTCGTCGGTCAGCGAGGGCCAACTGGTCAGGGTCTTGCCCTGCACCAGGCCCGCGGAGATCAGCAGCCAGGCGCCATGGCAGATGACGGCCACCGGCTTGCCGGCATCGGCGATCTGTTTGGTCAGCTGCTGGGCCTGCGCGTCGATGCGGATGGTGTCGGCATTGACCACACCACCGGGCAGCAGCACGGCGTCGTAGTCACCGGCATTGGCTGCGGCGAAGGTGAGGTCAACCGGAAAGCTGTCGGCCGGCTCGGTGCCGTCCCAGCCGCGCACCTCACCGCTCTCGGCGGAGATGATGTGGGTCTGGGCGCCGGCCTGTTCCAGGGCCTGCTTGGGGCCGGTGAGCTCGGCCTGTTCGAAGCCGTCGGTGACCAGGATGGCGATTTTCTTGCCGTTCAGGGATGTAGCCATGGTTGCGGATACCTCGGTTGGAATTCGGTCGGGCTAGCCTTTTGCCAGCGCTCCTAAATCCGTCTCGCTTTACCCCTCTGAAGTTCCTTCGTCGCGCCCGATGGCATCGGCGCACGGCGCGGAGTAAATTTGCGACATCCATCGCAGAGTAGTCCCCATGTCCCAAGCGTCCCCTCAGCTGACCGAGGAGCAGATCCGTCAGGCTCTGCAAGGCATCAGCATTCCTCCGCAGCCGCAGATCATGGTGGATCTGCAGCTCGAACAACTCATGCCCAGCCCCGATCTCAAGGTCATCTCCCGCTTGATCGGCCAGGACCCGGGGCTGTCGGGCGCCCTGCTCAAGCTGGTAAACTCGCCGTATTTCGGCCTCAGCAATCGCATCACCTCGATCCAGCGCGCGGTCAATCTGCTGGGCAGCCAGTCGGTCATCAACCTGATCAACGCCCAGTCGATCAAGGGCGAGCTCACCGACGAGACCATCGTCATCCTCAACCGCTTCTGGGACACCGCCCAAGACGTGGCCGAGACCTGCCTGAGCCTGGCCAAGAAGACCGGCTACCCGACCCCGGACGAGGCCTATGCCCTGGGCCTGTTCCACAACTGTGGCATCCCGCTGATGCTCAAGCGCTTCCCCAACTACATGGCGGTGCTGGAAGAGGCCTATGCCAGCGTCAACGAGCAGGTGCGGGTGGTGGACGTGGAGAACCGGATATTCAACACCAACCACGCCGTGGTGGGCTATTTCATCTCCCGCTCCTGGCGCCTGCCGGAGCACGTCGGCCAGGCCATCGCCAATCACCACAACGCCCAGTCGGTCTTCGACGAGGACTCGACCACCGATATCCAGATCAAGAATCTGTTGGCCCTGCTGAAGATGGCCGAGCACATCTGTGGCTGCTATCGCGCCCTGGGCGGCCAGGACGAGGATCACGAGTGGCAGGCCATCGCCCCGCGGGTGCTGGATCACGTCGGCCTGTCCGAGTACGACTTCGAGTCGCTCAAGGAGACCATCCTTGAGATGGGCAGCGGTCGGATCAATTACTAGATTTGGTTAAAAGGGCCTGCGCTCGGCCATGCGGCGTTGAAAACCAGCTCGGAATGCTCATTTACCCTTTGTAAACTCCGCTTCCTCGCTGTTTTTCGCCTTGCCTGACCTTCGCTCGGCGCCTTTTAAGCCAAATCTCTGGAATAAGCCTCCTGGATCCTCATGCCCGAACTACCTGAAGTCGAAACCACTCGCCGGGGCATCGCGCCCCATGTCGTCGGTCAGCGCGTGCGCCGGGTCATCGTCCGCGATGGCCGGCTGCGCTGGCCGGTACCCGAGGACCTGGACGTGCGTCTGTCCGGGCAGCGCATCGAGGCCGTCGAGCGACGGGCCAAGTACCTGCTGATCCGCGCCGAGAGCGGCACCCTGATCGGTCACCTGGGCATGTCCGGCAGCCTGCGCCTGGTGCCGGCCGACCAGCCGCCGGCCAAGCACGAGCACGTCGACATCGAGCTGGAATCCGGGCTGTCGCTGCGCTACACCGATCCCCGGCGCTTCGGTGCGTTGCTCTGGACCCAGGATCCCCACGCCCATGTGCTGCTCAGCAAGCTGGGCCCTGAGCCCCTGACCGAGGCCTTCGACGGCGGTCGGCTGTTCGAGCTGTCGCGTGGACGCAGCATGGCGGTCAAGCCCTTCATCATGGACAACGCCGTGGTGGTGGGGGTGGGCAACATCTACGCCGCCGAGGCACTGTTCGCTGCCGGCATCGATCCCCGCCGGGCCGCTGGCAGCGTTTCCCGGGCGCGCTACGAGCGCCTGGCCGTCGAGATCAAGAAGGTGTTGGCGCGCTCCATCGAGAGTGGCGGCACCACCCTGCGCGACTTCATCGGCGGCGACGGCG
This sequence comes from Pseudomonas sp. HUK17, assembly GCF_001566765.1. Classification (NCBI taxonomy): domain Bacteria; kingdom Pseudomonadati; phylum Pseudomonadota; class Gammaproteobacteria; order Pseudomonadales; family Pseudomonadaceae; genus Pseudomonas; species Pseudomonas sp. HUK17. Next base: position 95,602 of record NZ_LSMW01000005.1, on the reverse strand, counting down.
CGCCGGGCTATTTCAAGCAGGAGCTGTTCGTTTACGGCCGCAAGGGCGAATTCTGCAAGGTCTGCGGGACGGGCCTGCAAGAGATCCGCCTGGGCCAGCGCGCCAGCGTCTATTGCCGGAAGTGCCAGCGATGAAGGGCCTGGCTGGGCTGGCCGTGCTGGCATTGCTCAGTGGTGAATTGGCCTGGGCCGATGCCGACAACGGCCGCAATCTCTTCCTGCGGCGCTGCCACAACTGCCATTCGGTGGGGCCCGGCGCCCAGTCCGGCTTCGGCCCCCAGCTCAACGACCTCTTCGGCCGCCAGGCCGGCAGTCTGGCCGGCTACAACTACTCCGAAGCCATGCGCCAGGCCGGTTTCGCCTGGGATCGCGAGGCCCTGGCGGCCTTTCTGCGTGATCCCGAGCAGAAGGTGCCAGGCACCAAGATGAGATTCTGGGGCATCGGTGACGCCGAGGATCTAGGCGACATCGCCGACTACCTGCAGACCCAGCATCACGCGCCCTAGACCCTGTCCTAGTGGTCGCCACCGCCGGCCCCCGGCTTGGCCGCAAAGGGCGGCTTGGCCAGCCAGATGATCAGGAACAGCCCCATGAAGATCCAGCCGAGCAGGGTGAAGTAGTCCACCGTGGAGAGCATATAGGCCTGGCCTTCCACCACCTTGTCCAGCTGGGCATAGGCCTGCTGCGACGGCCCGCCGAGGGCGTCCAGGTAATGCTGTGTGGCCGGGCTGTAGACGGTGACGTCCTCGGTCAGCTGGGCATGGTGATGGATGGCGCGACGCTGCCACAACCAGGTGGTCAGGGAGGAGGCGAAGCTGCCACCCAACACCCGCAGGAAGGTCGCCAGACCGCCGCCGTCCGCCAGCTCCGACGGCTTGAGGCTGGACAGCAGGATGCTGGTAGTGGGCATGAAGAACAGCGCCACGCCCAGGCCCATGAAGGTCTGTACCTCGGCGATGTGGCGATAGTCCACCTCGTTGTTGAAGGTGGCGCGCATGAAGCACGAGGCCCCGATCACCAGGAAGGAGCCCCCGGCCAGCAGGCGCAGGTCGGTCTTGTGCGCGAACTTCCCTACCAGCGGCGAGAGGATGACCGGCAGGATGCCGATGGGCGCCGCGGCCAGGCCCGCCCACACCGGGGTGTAGCCGAGCTGGGTCTGCAGCCACTGGGGCAGCAGCAGGTTGATGCCGAAGAAGCCCGAATAGCCCAGCACCAGCGCCAGGGTGCCGAAGCTGAAGTTGCGATAGCGGAACAGCCGCAGGTTGACGATGGGATGCTTGTCGGTCAGCTCCCAGATCACCAGGGCGGTGAGGGCCACGGCGGAAAAGGCCGCGCCCAGGCAGATCAGGTTGGATTCGAACCAGTCCAGGTCGTTGCCCTTGTCCAGCACCACCTGCAATACGCCCACACCCAGCACCAGGAGGATCAGCCCGACGTAGTCGATGGGCTGGTGCACCAGCTTTTCCGGCTTCTTGCCCAGCTGGCTCCAGACCACCAGGGTGGCGAAGATGCCGATGGGAATGTTGATGAAGAAGATCCACGGCCAGCTGTAGTTGTCGGTGATCCAGCCGCCGGCGATGGGCCCGATGATGGGCGCCACCACCGTCACCATGGCCAGCAGCGCCAGGGCCATGCCGCGCTTGGCCGCCGGAAAGATCGCCAGCAGCAGGGTCTGGGCCATGGGGTAGAGCGGGCCGGCGACGAAACCCTGCATGGCGCGGAAGATCACCAGCTCCGGCATGGAGGTGGCGATGCCGCACAGGAACGAGGTGATGACGAAGAGCACCACGGCGGCCATGAACAGCTTCACCTCACCGAAGCGGCGCGCCATCCAGCCGGTCAGCGGCAGGGCGATGGCGTTGCTCACGGCAAAGGCGGTGATGACCCAGGTGCCCTGTTCCGAACTCACCCCGAGGTTGCCGGAAATGGTGGTCAGGGCGACGTTGGCGATGGTGGTGTCGAGCACCTGCATGAAGGTGGCCAGGGACAGGCCCACCGTAGCGAGCAGCAGGCTCGCCGGGCGAAAGGCGTTATCGCTCATGACGGATTACCAGAAGGGGTGGACGGGGAGGCTCGCTGGGAGCCTCCTTGGCTGTCAGCGCTTGGCGACACCGGCGGCGCGGGCGGCCGGACCGTTGTTGTGGACGATCTGCTGGATCAGCTGATCGGCCTCGGCCAGCTGGTGATCGTAGACATCGGTGCTGTAGCGCGGCTGCTGCGGCGTGGTGGTGGGCAGGCGGGCGCCGTCCTGGTCGTGCAGGTCGACATCGACGACGGTCGACAGGCCGATGCGCAGCGGATGCTTGTCCAGGTTGTCGCCTTCCAGGCGGATACGCACTGGCAGTCGCTGGACGATCTTGATCCAGTTACCGGTGGCGTTCTGCGCCGGCAGGAGCGAGAAGGCGCTGCCGGTGCCCACGCCCAGGCTTTCCACCACGCCGCGATAGCGCACGTCGTCGCCATAGAGGTCGGAGTGGATCTCCACCGGCTGGCCGATGCGCATCTCGGCGAGCTGGGTTTCCTTGAAGTTGGCATCGATCCAGATCTGGTCCAGCGGCACCACGGCCATCAAGGCCGCGCCGGGTTGCACGCGGCTGCCGACCTGTACCGAGCGCTTGGCGACATAGCCGCTGACCGGCGCCACCAGGGTGCTGCGGGCATGGTTGAGGTAGGCCTGGCGCAGCTGGGCGGCGGCGGCCTTGACGTCCGGGTGCGAGGCGATCTCGGTGTCGTCCACCAGTGCCTGGTTGGTGTCCAGTTGCTGCTGGGCGGAGGTCAGGGAGCTCTGCGCCGACACCAGGGTGTCGCGGGCGTGGGCCAGTTCTTCCTTGGAGATGGCGCCGCCCTTGGCCAGTTGCTGGCGGCGGGCGTAGTCGGCGCGGGCCCGTTCGACCTCGACGCGCCGGGCGGCCACCTGGGCCTTGTAGCTGTCGACGTTGCTGTACAGGCCGCGCACCTGGCGCACGGTCTTGGCCAGGTTGGCCTCGGCGCTCTGCTGGGCGACGGCGGTGTCGCTGGGATCGAATTCCACCAGCGGCTGGCCTTGGCGGACGTAGTCGCCATCATCCACGGCGATGCGGGTCACGGTGCCGACGACCTGGGGCGTGATCTGCACCAGGTTGCCGTTGACGTAGGCATCGTCGGTATCGGCATGGAAGCGGCCATAGAACAGGTGGTAGCAGTAGACACCCACGCCGGCCAGGATCACCATCAGCAGCAGGAGCAGCAGGAGGAATTTGCGTTTGCCGGAGCGCTGCGGCTTCTGCTCCTGGGCATTGTCGTTGGGGGTTGCGGCGGAATCGGCCATGGTCGGGCTCTCGGTATCAGTGTGTGGCCGCGGCGGCGGGCGCCGGCGGCAGTTTGGACGGTTGGAAGCCGCCACCCAGGGCCTGCATCAGCAGCACGCCGCTGTCGACGCGGTCGGCCTGGAGGCTGGCCAGCTGACGTTCGGTCTGCAGCAGTTGCTGCTCCACGGTCAGGGCATCGAGGTAGTTGCCGATGCCGGCGCCATAGCGCTGCATGGCGATGTCGAAGGAGCTCTTGGCGATGTCCCGTGCCCGTTGCTGCTCGACGATCTGCTGGTCCAGCGAGCGCTGGCGGGTGATGGCGTCGGCGATGTCGCCCAGTGCCTGCACCAGGGTCCGGTTGTACTGGGCCACCGCGAGGTCATAGTCGGCATCGCGGCTGGCGAGATCGGCGCGGCGACGACCGGCATCGAAGATCGGCAGCGACAGCGCCGGGCCGACGTTGAAAAAGCGCGCCGGACCGCCGAGCAAGGCGTCGCCGAGGATGGCCTTGCTGCCGGCGGCCACCGTCAGGTCCAGGTTGGGATAGAAGTTGGTCTTGCTGGCGACGATGTCCTTGCTCGCGGCCTCCACCCGCCAGCGGGCGGCGATCAGGTCCGGACGACGCCCGGCCAGCTCGACCGGCAACTGGGCAGGCAGGTTCACCGCGGCGGGGGCGATCAGCTTGGGCCGTGGAATCTCGGCGCCACGGTCTGGCCCCTTGCCCAACAGCACGGCGAGACGGATCTGGGCCGTTCGCACCTGCTGTTCAGCTGCGGTATGGGACGCCGCCGCGCTGGCCTCCAGGCTCTGGGTCTGCTGCAGCTGGTAGTCGCTGTCGAGGCCGGCGTCCACCCGGCGCTGGGCCAGGTCGAGCATGCCACGGGTACGCTCCAGGTCCTGCTGAGCCACGTCCATATTGGCATAGGCCAGACCCAGCTGGTTGTAGGCGCGGCTGACGTCGGCGGCCAGTGTCAGGCGTGCGGCCTGGCGATCCACTTCACCGGCGCGGGCGCGACCGAGTGCGGCCTCCCAGGCGGCGCGCTGGCCACCCCAGAGGTCGAAGCTGTAGCTGCCGCTCACATTGAGTTGGCGCAAGGTGCTGTAACGGTCACCCTGGCCGACCGGATCGTCTGGCCGCGCCAGACGCGAGCGGGTCACGCCCGCATTGGCGTCGATCTGTGGATAGCGATTGGCATCGGCGGCGAGCACCGCGGCATCGGCTTGGCGGCTGCGCGCATCGGCTTCCTGCAGCGAAGGGCTGTCGCGCAGGGCCTCGCGGATCAGGTTGTCGAGCTGCGGATCGCCCAGCCGCGTCCACCAGTCGGCGCTCGGCCACTGGACAGGGGAGAGGCGATCGCCGGCAAAGGTGGCGTCGCCCTTGAGGGTGGCCGGATCCACGGCGTGCCCCTGGGTGTTCAGCCCTTCGGACGACACGCAGCCGGCCAGCAGCAGGGCGGCGCAGAGGGCGGTCAACGGCAGGCGAAAGGTCATGGGTCAGAGGTCTCCAGAGGTCTCCGGCAGCAGGCCGGAGGGGCTGAGCAGGCGGCGCAGCAGGCGTTCGAGGTCATCCAGCTCCTGGCGATCCAGGCAGTGGGTGAGGTCATTGAGGGCATCCACGCCGATCTGCATGAGTTCACTGCTCAGGGCCTGACCCTGGGCGGTCAACTCCAGCCGCACCTGGCGGCGATCGCTCAGGCTGCGCACCCGGCGCAGCAGGCCCTTGGCTTCCAGGCGATCGAGCATGCGGGTCATGGCGCCGCTGTCGAGGGACAGGCAGCGGCTGAGTTCGGCCGGGGTGTCGGTCTGGTCGCGAGCGAGCAGCAGCAGCACCTTGAACTGGGCAGCGGTGATGTCGTAAGGCGCCAGGTGGCTGTCCAGCACGCGATCCTTGTATTGGTTCGCCAGGTGGATCAGATGACCTACGGAGTTGCGCAATGGAAAGTTGCTACGGTCGAAATGTGACATTGCAGTATCTGCCCAGGCAATCAAGCGCATCCAGAATACTGCCTAGGCAGTGAAATATTCAGACACCTTTGCGCAGGGGAGAGTTGCGCATTTTGAAACAATTGGAAAAGTCTGTTGACGGCCCCTTGTCCCGTGGCGGTCTGGACGCTGATCATGGTGGCAACTTCACCTTGAACCGACCCATGATCTCTTCCTTCGATCTAGACCGACTGCGCGGGACCCTGGTGCCCCTGCACCGCGACCTGCCCGCGGCTGACGACCACCTGGGTTATCGCGCCCATTACCGCCTGGCGGACAGCCGGACGCGACCCGAGGTGACGGTGGCCTTGGGCGCGCTCGCGGCCGGTGGCTATCAGCTCGCCATCCAGGGCTGGTGGCCGCGCGAGCCGCGGGGCAGCCTGCTGATGCTGCACGGCTACTACGATCACATGGGCCTCTATGGCCATGTGGTGGACTGGGCCCTGTCGCGGCAGCTGGCGGTGCTGGCCTGCGACCTGCCTGGGCATGGGTTGTCCAGTGGCGCCCGCGCCAGCATCAACGACTTCGCCGAATACCAGACCGCCCTGACGGCGCTGATCGCCGAGGCCCGGCGCCTGGACCTGCCCCGGCCCTGGCACCTGCTGGGCCAGAGCACCGGCGGCGCCATCCTGCTGGACTATCTGCTGCGCGGCGAGCCTGCCCCCGAGCTGGGCGAGACGATCTTGCTGGCGCCTCTGGTCAGGCCCCACGCCTGGCGCCAGAGCCTGTGGACCTATCGGCTGGTGAAGCCCTTCGTGCGGGCCCTGCCGCGGCGCTTTTCGGTGAATTCCGGCGATCCGGCCTTTCTCGATTTTCTGCAGCAGGACAGCCTGCAGCCCAGGGAACTGCCGGCCCTATGGGTCGGCGCCCTGGCGCGTTGGATTCCGCAACTGGAAGGGGCGCCGGCCAGTACCCGTAGCCCGCTGGTGATCCAGGGCGAGCAGGATTTCACCGTCGACTGGCGGCACAACCTGGGGGTGCTGGAGGCCAAGTTCACCCGGCCCGAGGTCTTGCGCCTGCCGGAGGCGCGGCACCATCTGGTCAACGAGACCGAGGCCCTGCGCCAGCGCTACTTTCGCTGGCTGGACGAGCGTCTCGCCTGAGCCGTCTTACTGCCCGCCGCTGCCCAGACCGGCGCGCAGCGCGGCCACGGCGGCCCGGTAGTAGGCACTGCCGTTGGGCGAACTGGCGAAGTCGGCGAACTGACCGAGTTCGTTGTCGTTCAGAGTGCGGTAGACATAGAGCAGGGTGTTCTCCAGGTCACCGGCATTCATCTGCTGGATGAAACGCTGGCGCTGCTGCTCGATCATGCCGCCGGACTGCTGCTGCCCCATCAGGCCCGGCAGCATCGAGCTCAGGCTGTCGGCGGCGAGGCCCGCCAGGGCCACGCTGACCTCGGCGCCGGCTTCACGCACGGGCAGGGCAGTGGCCAGGCGCTTGGCCTGGGCGCGCCGGGCCGGGCTGGCCTGCACCTGGGGGACGCCGTTGGCATGCTTGGCCAGCTGATCGCTGCGGGTGGCGGCGATTTCCGCGGCGACCACCTTGCGCCCGACGGGCGACTGGAAGAACTGCAGTGCGGGGCCTTCGGCGGGCAGACTCTGGCGCAGCGCGGCCAGGGCCCGCTGGTCGATGGCCGCGGCGGTATAACGCTTGTTGCTGTTGTCCACCAGGCTCTGGTAGAGCGCCGGCGGCAGGCTGTTCTGATAGCGCTGCTGGGCGGCCTGCAGGGCGTCGCGGAAGTGGCCGCGCTGCTCGGGCCAACCTGCGGCCTGATAGAGGCTGACCGTATCGTCGGCCAGGGCGGGCAGGCTGATGGCGAAAAGCAGGGAAGCGAACAGAACGCGCATGGACACCTCGGGCAGCGGCACGGAGCCGGAAAGTCCGCCATTGTCGGCAACCCCAGGCTGGCTGTCGAGGCGCTCATCCCGGGCATTCGTCGCCTGGTCAAGGCAGGCGCGCAGCCGTGGCCGACTTCTCTTACACTCGGCATCCCGCCGGCCTGGTCCGGTTCCTACGGTTCCCGCGATGGCTCTGCACCCCGAGCATCCCCTGCTGCAACGTATCGTCGACGATCTCGCCAGCCATGGCTGGTCGCGGCAGAGCATCTTCCTGCCGCCGGACCTCACCGCCGAGCTGGCCGCCGAATGCCGGCTGCGCCATGCCCGCGGCGAACTGGAGCGCGCCGGCATCGGCCGTGGCGACAGCCCGCTGATCCGTGAGGGCGTGCGTGGCGATCACATCGCCTGGTTGGAACCGGACGATGCCCATCCGGGCGTGCAGCGCTACCTGCACCTGATGGATACCCTGCGCGAGGCCTTCAACCGCACCCTGTTCCTGGGCCTGGAAGACTACGAGAGCCACTTCGCCCTCTATCCGCCCGGTGCCTTCTATGCCCGGCATCTGGATCGCTTCCGCGACGACGACCGGCGCATGGTCTCCCTGGTGCTCTATCTCAACGACGCCTGGTTGCCGGAGCAGGGCGGCGAGCTGCGCCTTTATCTGGATGAGCAGCGCCAGCAGGATGTCCTGCCCCTGGGGGGCAGCCTGGTGTGCTTTCTCTCCGGCCAGTTGCCCCACGAGGTGCTGCCGGCCACTCGCGAACGGCTGTCGCTGACCGGCTGGTTCCGCCGCCGTGGCGAGAATCCGCTGCAGGCTTAGGGCTTGTCTGAAAAGTCGCCGAGCGAAGGCTAGGCAAGGCAAAAATCCGTGAGGATACGGATCGGACTCGCGCTCGAGTTTACGAGTGGTAAATGAGCATTGCGACGGGGCCGCCTAGGCCGGGCTGGCGACCCAGCGGATTTTTAACGCAGCATGGCCGAGCGCAGGCACTTTTCAGACAAAGCCCAGGGCGTAGACTGGCGGCGGACCGGGAGGGTGCATGGAAAAGATACTGGTGAGTCGCTGCCTGCTGGGGCATCGGGTGCGCTATGACGGCGGTGCCCATGGCCCCTTCGATCTGCTGGGCGTCTGGCAGGCGGAAGGGCGCATCGTGCCCCTCTGCCCGGAGGTGGCCGGTGGCCTGCCCACGCCGCGTCCGCCCGCGGAGATCCCCGGCGGCCAGGGCGGGGCGGTGCTGGACGGTCGGCTACCAGTCATGACCGAGACAGGAGAGGACGTCAGCGCCGCCTTTGTCGCCGGTGCCATGGTCGCCCTCGAACTGATCGCGCGCCATGGCATCCGCGTGGCGGTGCTCAAGGCCCGCAGTCCCTCGTGCGGCAATGTGGAAAACTACGATGGCCGCTTCAGCGGCACCCGGGTAGCCGGTGAGGGCGTCACTGCGGCGGCGCTGAAGCGCGCCGGGGTCGCCGTCTTCAACGAGACCGAACTGGCCGAGGCGCAGCGCTTTCTCGCGGCGCTGGACGGTAACCCCTAGAGCGTTTCCGGCTGGCGGCCCAGCAGCATCTGGAAGTACGCCTTCTGCACGAAGCAGCCCTTGGGAAAGCGCCAGCCGACCAGTTCGCCCGGCTGCTTCTCGAGGTTCTGGGCAAAGACGGTGGCGCCCATGGCGCGCGCCAAGGCAGCATATTCGCGCAGCGGGACCTTAACGACAGGAACATCCGGGCTGATCATGGGCGCTCTGCTGGGTGGGTCGCTCACGATCGAAACGACGATCGTGGCGAGTCCACAGGTGACTTGCCCAGGCTATCGGCACCCCCGCGTGGAACTTCAGCCCGCGGATGAAAAATCGGTCTAGCCAGCGGCTTTGGGCGTCTCCGGCAGGAACCAGTTCATCAGCAGGGCGCACAGGCCGCCGGTGGCGACGCCGGATTCCAGCACCGCTCTCAGGCCCGCAGGCATATGGGCGAGAAATTCCGGCACCTGGGAAATGCCCAGGCCCAGGGCCAGGGACACGGCGATGATCAGCAGCGCGCGTCTGTCCAGTTCGACGCTGGCGAGGATGTTGATCCCCGAGGCGGCGACCGCGCCGAACATCACCATGGCCGCGCCGCCGAGCACCGGCTCGGGCACCGCCTGGATCACCCCGGCCACCGCTGGGAACAGCCCCAGCAGGACCAGGATGGCGGCGATCCACAGGCCGACATGGCGACTGGCGATGCCGGTCAACTGGATCACTCCGTTGTTCTGGGCGAACACCGAACTGGGAAAGGTGTTGAAGAGCCCGGCCAGCAGCGAGTTGGCGCCGTTGACCAAGACGCCACCCTTGATCCGCTGCATCCACAGCGGACCTTCCACCGGTTCGCGGGAGACCTTGCTGGTGGCGGTGATGTCGCCGATGGCCTCCAGCGAGGTCACCAGATAGATCACCAGCAGGGGCACGAACAGCGACCAGGAAAAGCCCAGGCCGAAGTGCAGTGGCATGGGGATCTGCACCCAGGCGGCCTCGTGCATGCCAGTGAAATTCAGCCGGCCCAGCCAGGCCGCCAGGGCATAGCCCAGCAGCAGGGCGACGACGATGGCGCTGCTGCGCAGGCCACGGAGCGGCAGGCGATTGAGCACCACGATGGTGGCCAGCACGGTGCCCGACAGCAGCAGGTTCTCGCCATTGGCGAAGGTACCGTTGCCCAGCGCCGCGAAGCCGCCGCCCATGCTGATCAGGCCGACCTTGATCAGCGTCAGGCCGATCATCAGCACCACGATGCCGGTCACCAGCGGGGTGATGAGGCGCTTGACGAAGGGCAGCACCCGCGACACCCCCATCTCGACGAAGGAACCGGCCATGACCACGCCGAAGATGGCCGCCATCACGGCTTCCACCGGGGTGCCGTTCTTGACCATCAGCGCGCCACCGGCGATCAGCGGGCCGACGAAGTTGAAGCTGGTGCCCTGGACGATCAGCAACCCGGCACCGAAGGGCCCGAAGCGGCGACACTGGACGAAGGTGGCGATCCCCGAGATCACCAGCGACATGGACACGATCAGGTTGGTGTCGCGCGGCGAGACGCCGAGGGCCTGGCAGATCAGCAGACCGGGGGTGACGATGGGCACGATGATCGCCAGCAGGTGCTGGATGGCGGCGAGCAGGGCGATCAGCGGGCGCGGTCGGTCCTGGGGACCGTAGAGCAGTTCGGAGCGGGAAGGCTGGGACATGGCGGAGTCGTCGCGGAAAAAGCGTCGATCTTACCGGATGCCCGCCCCGTGGCGCAGGGTCTTCGGCCTGGAGAAAGCCGCCGACCTGGGGGGCGGCGGCTATGCCTTGCGTCTTACAGGATGAAGCGGGCCACGTCGCGATTGAGATCGGCGGCGTGATGCTGCAGGGAGCGCGACTGACGTTCCGAATCCTCGGCGCCGCTGGCCAGGGTGTCGCCGAGGCCCTTGATGGTGATGACGTTGCGGGTGATCTCCTCGGTGACCGAGGTCTGCTCCTCGGCCGCCGTGGCGATCTGCAGGGACATTTCGGAGATGACGCCGGCGCTCTGGGCGATCTCTTCCAGGGCGCTGGAGGCGCGTTCCACGTCGGCGACGCTGCGCTCGGCGATGGCCATGCTGCTGTCCATGCGCTGCACCGCCTGGCGGGTCATCTGCTGCAGGGTGCCGATGGTCTCGTTGATCTCCCGGGTCGAGGCCTGGGTCCGCTGCGACAGCGTCCGCACCTCGTCAGCGACCACCGCGAAGCCGCGACCATGTTCGCCGGCGCGGGCCGCCTCGATGGCCGCGTTGAGCGCCAGCAGGTTGGTCTGCTCGGCGATGCTCTGGATGCTGTCCAGCACCTTGGCGATGGCCTGGGAGTGGTGATCCAGCTCGCCGATCACCCGGGTGGCGTCGTCGACTTCCCGGGCCAGGCTGTTGATGGATTCCTTGCTGGTCTGCACCAGCGTCAGACCCTGGGCGGTGCTATCGGAGGACTGGCGAATGGCCGCGGCGGTCTGCTCGGCATTGCGGGCGATCTCCTGGGTGGCCGAGGACATCTCCGTCACGGCGGTGGCCACCAGGGTGATCTCCTGCTGCAGACGTCCCAGCTCCTGGGTAGCCGCGGCGCTGCGCTGCAGGACCTTTTGCGATTCGGCGTCCACGCTCTGGGCATGCTGGCGCACGCCACCGATCAGGCCGTGCAGGCTGGCCACGAACTGGTTGAAGTGGCCGGCCAGGCCGCCGACTTCATCGTTGCTCTGTACGGCAATGCGCCGGGTCAGGTCGCCTTGGCCGTCGGCGATCACCTGCAGACCGTTCGAGACCACACCCAGCGGCCGCAGCAGATAGCTGCACAGCAGGTTGATGAGCAGCAGCGAGCCCCCCAGCACCACGGCCAGGATGACGATGCTGATCCAGAGTTGCCGCTGTAGCGGTGCCAGCAGGACGCCACTGTCGACCACCATCACCAGGGTCTCGCCGTCGCGATTCATGGGCGCGGCATAGAGCCGCTGGCCGGCGGCGGTCTCGACATAGCGCTCGCCGGGCGCCTGGGCCAGCCGCTGGAGGGTGTCCGCGGTGAGCTGGGGATAGAGCTCGGTGAGCGGTTTGGCCAACAGGGCGGTGTTTTCATGCCCCAGCACGATGTTCTGGCCGTTGACCAGTACGGCGCTACCGGCACCCGGCAGCTGCACCCGCTTGAGCTGATCGAGGATGTCGCCGATGCTGACGTCGGCGCCGAGGATGGCGCTGGTCTTGCCACCGGACTGCAACGCCCAGCCCAGGGACAGCACGTTCTGCTTGGTCGCCGCCGCCACCGTGGGTATGGAGAAGAACACCTTGCCGGGATTCTGCTGCGCCTGCTGGTACCACAGCCATTGGCGCGGATCGTTGTTGTCCGGCGGCAGCTGGACGCCATTGGCATTGACCTGGCTGCCATCGCCGCGGGCATAGAAGACGTTGTCGAAGCCGCCGGAACGCTTGACCTGATTGAGAGCAGCCGGAAGGTTCGTCTCCTGGGTGTCCGCCGCCAGGGCGCGCAACGCTGCGGCCTTGCCGTCGAACCACTGGCGGACACCGCCGTTGAAGACGAAGCTGACGGTCTTCAGCTGTTCGATCGTGGAGGCTTCGAGGGCCGCACGGGTGTTGAAGAAGTTGATTGTCGTCAGACCTACACCCACCACTAGCACGGCCGCGGTGGCAGACAACGAGAGTTTCTGTTTCAACGACAAGGCAGGCACGTTGTGTAGCTCCGAAATAATTGTTCAGGCTTTATCGGTGCAAGTGCGCGATAACTTGAGCGTTCGGTCAGATTTTCGTCGCAGAAGCGACGATCCGCTTCTGGGTAGGCGGCCCCACCCGGGTCTTCCAAGGCGACTGCCGGCTGGAAGACCCGGGAGGGTGCCTGGTCAGTCGAAGTCGACTAGGCGGCCACCGTCTGGGCACCGGTCATCAGGGCCACGGCGTCGGCCATGGAATGCTCGCGCGGATCGATCACCGTCAACCGGCGACCCAGCCGGTGGATGTGGATGCGATCGGCGATCTCGAACACATGGGGCATGTTGTGGGAGATCAGCACGATGGCGATGCCGCGGGCCCGCACGTCGAGGATCAGCTCCAGCACCTTGCGCGACTCCTTCACCCCCAGCGCCGCGGTGGGTTCGTCGAGGATGATCACCTTGGAACCGAAGGCCGCCGCCCGGGCCACGGCGACGCCCTGGCGCTGGCCACCGGACAGGGTTTCCACCGCCTGGTTGATGTTCTGGATAGTCATCAACCCTAGCTCGGAGAGTTTTTCCCGGGCGATGCGCTCCATTTCCTTGCGGTCCAGGGTCCGGCAGAGGGTGCCCAGCAGCCCCGGCTTGCGCAGTTCGCGACCGAGAAAGAGGTTATCGGCGATGGACAGCGCCGGCGACAGCGCCAGGTTCTGGTAGACCGTCTCGATGCCGGCGCGCCGCGCGGCGATGGGCGAGGCGAACTGCACTGGCTGGCCCTCGAAGCGGATCTCGCCCTCGTCCGGGCGCAGGGCACCGGAGATGGCCTTGATCAAGGAGGACTTGCCGGCGCCGTTGTCGCCGATCACGGCGAGGATCTCGCCGGGCAGCAGGTCGAAGTCGGCGTGGTCGAGGGCGGTAACGCGGCCATAGCGCTTCACTAGGCCGCGCGCCATCAGCAGGGGTTCGGTAGTCATCAGCTGGCCGCCTTTCTGATCCATTGGTCGATAGCCACGGCCGCGATGATGAGCGTGCCGATCAGCAGATAGGTCCATTGCACGTCGGTGCCCAGCAGCCGCAGGCCGAGGGCGAAGACGCCGACGATCAGGGCGCCAAACAGCATGCCGAGGATGGAGCCACGGCCGCCGAACAGCGAGATGCCGCCGATCACCACGGCGGTGATGGACTCGATGTTGGCGAACTGGCCGGCGGTGGGCGAGACCGAGCCGATGCGGCCGATCAGCACCCAGCCGGCGAAGGCGCAGATGAGCCCCGACAGGCCGTACACGGTGATCAGCATGCGGCGGACGTTGACCCCGGCCAGCGCCGCGGCCTCGGGATCGTCGCCTACGGCATAGAGATGACGCCCCCAGGCGGTGTGGTTGAGCACGTACCAGAGCAGGGCGACCAGCACCACCAGGGCGATCACGCCGTAGGTGAAGACCGCGCCCCCCAGGCGGAAATTGTCGCCGAACACCTGCAGCAGCGGCGCGGTCGCGCCGATTTCCTGGGCGCGGATGGTCTCGTTGCGCGAATAGAGGAAGTTGGCCGCGAGCACGATCTGCCACATGCCCAGGGTGACGATGAAGGGCGGCAGCTTGATGCGGGCGATCAGCCAGCCGTTGGCCATGCCGCACAGGGTGCCCACCACCAGGCCGCAGAGGATCGCCAACTCCACCGGCAGGCCGTAGCGAAAGGTGAACTGGCCCATGACCACCGAGGACAGCACCATGATGGCGCCTACCGAAAGGTCGATGCCGGCGGTGACCACCACCAGGGTCTGGGCCGCGCCGACGATGCCGGTGATGGCGACCTGTTGCAGGATCAGGGTGAGGGCGAAGGCGGAAAAGAACTTGCCGCCCAGCAGGGCGCCAAAGATACCCAGCGACAGCAGCAGCACCAGCAGCGAGACCGCCGAGGGGCGCGAATGCAGGAAGTGACGGAATTTGACGAGTGGGCTGCGCTCGTCACGGGCGAAGGAGGCGACTTCCGTGGCGCTGTGCTTGAGCACCTGTTCGAAGGGCTGGCCGGACGAGGAGGGCGAGGTCGGATCGCTCATGGCAATCTCCTGAGAGCGGGAAAGCGGCCGAGAGGCGATCGCCCGCGCCGGCGCGGCTGGCGGGGCGATCGGTCTGCTCTAGCGTAGACGAGGGGCCATCAGCCCCAGCATTTCTGCAGGGCGGTCTTGCTGTCGATGGACTGGATGCCGGGCACCGGCTTGTCCGTCACCAGTTTCACGCCGGTGTCGACGAAGCTCTTGCCTTCGGTGGGCGTGGGCTTCTTGCCGCTGTCGGCAAAGGTCTTGATCGCCTCGATGCCCAGCGCGGCCATCTGCAGCGGGTACTGCTGGGAGGTGGCGCCGATGACGCCGTCGGCGACGTTGTGCACGCCCGGGCAGCCGCCGTCGATGGAGACGATCAGCACGTCCTTCTCGCGACCCACGGCCTTGAGCGCCTCGTAGGCGCCGGCGGCGGCCGGTTCGTTGATGGTGTGCACCACGTTGATGGTCGGGTCCTTCTGCAGCAGGTTTTCCATCGCTGCGCGGCCGCCTTCCTCGTTGCCGTTGGTCACGTCGTGGCCGACGATGCGTGGATCGGTCTCGTCGCCGATGCGGCTCTGATCCTTGGGATCGATGCCGAAACCGAGCATGAAGCCCTGGTCGCGCAGGACGTCCACCGAGGGCTGGGAGGCGTTCAGGTCGAGAAAGGCCACCCGGGCGTCCTTGGCCTTGTCACCCAGGGTCTCCCGCGCCCACTGGCCGATCAGCTTGCCGGCCAGGAGGTTGTCGGTGGCGAAGGTCATGTCGGCCGCGCTCACCGGATCCAGCGGGGTGTCCAGGGCGATCACCAGCAGGCCGGCCTCACGCGCCTTCTGCAGGTTGGGCACGATGCCCTTGGTGTCCGACGCGGTGATGAGGATGCCCTTGGCACCGTCGGCGATGCAGGTCTCGATGGCGGCGACCTGGCTTTCGCTGTCGCCGTCGATCTTGCCGGCATAGGCCTTGAGCGTCATCCCCAGCTCCTTGGCCTTGGCGCTGGCGCCTTCCTTCATCTTCACGAAGAAGGGATTGGTATCGGTCTTGGTGATGAGGCAGGCGGAAACGGGTGCTGCCTGGGCGGTGCCGCTGGCGAGGGCGGCAGCCAACAGGCAACCAGCGAAGGACGCGAGGGAGACGGTTCTTTTCATTGTTGTGCGCTCAGGTTGGGAGACAGGAACGCGACCGGCAGCACGCCGGTCGCGGTGAAGCTGTTACCACCATTGCTCGATCTGGAAGCCGATGTTGGAGCCGTGCAGATCGTTGCCGAAGGTGCCGGTGCTCGACAGCGCGGAGCCGGCGTCGAAGTCGTCGGCCGCTTGTTGAGCTGCCCGGTTCCAGGCGGCATAGGTGTAGAACAGGCGGAATTCGGGACGGGTCTTGAATTCCGGGCCCTTGGGCGACCAGGTAGGCGCCAGGGTCAGCTTGGTCAGCTTGCGGGTGCCGCCGGGAGCCTGCACCTGATCATGGCCCAGTTCGGTGGAGAACTTGAATTGGTCGGTGATGCCGTACACCAGACGGCCACCCAGCGAGGTCCAGCGCAGGTCATTGCCGTTGGGACGTTCGTCCTTCTGGTAGACCGCGGCGATCTGGCCACCCCAGTAGCGGCTGATCTGCCAGTCGAAGAAGTCGACGACGCGATAGGAGACGTCGGCGCTGCTCAGGGTCGGATCGCCGGTGCTGCCCAGCGCCGTGCCCGGGCCCTGGCCGCGCTGTACGGCAAAGGTGTTCACGCCGCCCCAGCCCATGAAGTTGGCCTGCTTGTGCTGCAGCGTCACGGCTACACCACTGTTGGCGTTGGGCTGGTTGGTGGGTTTGTCCAGGTAGCTGACGCCGATCTCCAGCGAGCCATTGGGGTTGGTGTTGAAACCGGCGACGTTGAAGTCGAGGCGGTTCTGGAAGTCCTTCTGGTTCTGGTTGTCCTTGCGCGAGAAGGCCAGGCTGTACTTGAGACCGCCGATGTTGACGTCCTCGATACCGCCGCCGGTGGCGCTCTGGTTCCAGTAGAAGAAGTCGGAGATGTGGATGTCGTTCCGCTTGTAGTAACGGCGGCCGGCCCAGAGATTACCGCCGTTCAGCGCGGCGATGTTGTTCCAGTAGGCATAGGCCTGGACGGCACGGATCTCGCCATTGTCCCCGTTGAAGGTCGGGGTGCGGTCGTAGCGGTTGAAGAAGCTGCCCATGCCGTATACGCCGACTGCCGAGCCGTCGTTGAGGGTCAGGACGTCCTGCTTGAGTGCCAGTTCGCCGTACTGTTCGCACTCGTTGCCCAGGCGGTACTTGGACTGCGCGCCCTGCAGCTTGAAGCAGCGCATGGAATCGGAACCGGAGGAATCGCCGAGCCCGGTACGGAAGTACCCGATCGTTTCCAGGGCGTGTGCCGAAGGAATCAGCAGGAGGGTGCTCATCAAGGAGGCGACCGAAACCCTGGCCAAGGGCATAGCCTTTTTCTTATTCATTTATGTTCCCTGTTTATTGTTGTTGTGTGACGCGTGCCTGGCCTACACCTGACCCGCCGTGCTCCAGCGGAAGATCAGCATAGGTGTGACCATTGGGGCTCAACCTGACTACAAACTTATCGCTGAATCAATTCAGCGGCAGACGGAGGGTAGCCTTTGATCACTCAACGGCCTAGCGGCTCGCTAATCGCGAGGTGTGAGCTGAATCACAGGTTGCGCTTCTACAAAATTAGCAAGCCAAGCAACTGTGGAACCCCTCTGGAATGGGGGTTACCCGCGCGGAGGCTGTAAGGAAGGCAGGGGCAGGCGGAGTGGCGAGGAGAGAGCGTAGCTAGAGGGGTGAAATAGAGCGTGGAGAGTAGAGGGGAGTGATGGAGCAGTGCTGCGAGGCGACGGCAGCTGCCATCGCCTCGCAGTAACGGTCAGCCCAGCAGCGCCTTGTCGCGCACGCCGCCCTTGTCGGCGCTGGTGGCCAGCAGCGCATAGGCCTTGAGCGCCGTGGTCACGCGGCGGGCACGGGGTTGTGCCGGCTTCCAGCCCAGCTTGTCCTGCTCGATGCGGCGGTGGGACAGCTCTTCGTCGCTCACCAGCAGGTTGATGCTGCGCTGGGGAATGTCGATGAGCACCTTGTCGCCATCCCGCACCAGGCCGATGGCACCACCGGCTGCAGCTTCCGGAGAGGCGTGGCCGATGGACAGGCCCGAGGTGCCACCGGAGAAGCGACCGTCGGTGAGCAGGGCGCACTGCTTGCCCAGGCCCTTGGACTTCAGGTAGCTGGTGGGGTAGAGCATCTCCTGCATGCCCGGACCGCCCTTGGGCCCTTCGTAGCGGATGATGACGATGTCGCCGGCCTTGACCTCGTCGGCGAGGATGCCGCGCACCGCGGCGTCCTGGCTCTCGAAGACCTTGGCATTGCCCTCGAACACATGGATGGATTCATCCACGCCGGCGGTCTTCACCACGCAGCCGTCCAGGGCGATGTTGCCGTAGAGCACGGCCAGACCACCTTCCTGGGAATAGGCGTGCGCGACACTGCGGATGCAGCCCTCGGCGCGGTCATCGTCCAGGGTGTCGTAGCGAGTCGCCTGGCTGAAGGCTTCCTGGGTCGGGATGCCGGCGGGACCGGCGCGGAAGAAGGTCTTCACCGCCTCGTCCTGGGTCAGGGTGATGTCCCACTGCTCGATGGCTTCGCCCAGGGTCCGGCTGTGCACGGTGGGCAGGTTGGTGTGCAGCAGACCGCCACGGGCCAGTTCGCCCAGGATGCTGAAGATGCCCCCGGCGCGATGCACGTCTTCCATGTGGTACTTCTGGATGTTCGGCGCCACTTTGCACAGCTGCGGCACCTTGCGCGACAGGGCATCGATGTCGCGCAGATCGAAGTCCACCTCGGCTTCCTGGGCGGCGGCCAGCAGGTGCAGGATGGTGTTGGTCGAGCCGCCCATGGCGATGTCCAGGGTCATGGCGTTCTCGAAGGCCGCATGGCAGGCGATGTTGCGCGGCAGCGCCGACTCGTCGTTTTCCTGATAGTAGCGACGGCAGAGGTCGACGATGGTGCGGCCGGCCTGCAGGAACAGTTCCTTGCGGTCAGCGTGGGTAGCCAGGGTCGAGCCATTGCCGGGCAGGGCCAGGCCGAGGGCCTCGACCAGGCAGTTCATGGAGTTGGCGGTGAACATGCCCGAGCAGCTGCCACAGGTGGGGCAGGCGCTGCGTTCGTATTCGGCGACCTTCTCGTCGCTGGCCGAGCTGTCGGCGGCGATGACCATGGCGTCGACCAGGTCCAGGCCGTGGCTGGCCAGCTTGGTCTTGCCGGCTTCCATGGGACCGCCGGAGACGAACACCACCGGGATGTTCAGGCGCAGAGCGGCCATCAGCATGCCGGGGGTGATCTTGTCGCAGTTGGAGATGCACACCAGGGCGTCGGCGCAGTGGGCATTGACCATGTACTCCACGGCGTCGGCGATGATCTCGCGACTCGGCAGCGAATAGAGCATGCCGTCGTGGCCCATGGCGATGCCGTCGTCCACGGCGATGGTGTTGAATTCCTTGGCCACGCCGCCAGCCTTCTCGATCTCGCGGGCGACCAGCTGGCCCAAGTCCTTGAGATGGACATGGCCCGGCACGAACTGGGTAAAGGAGTTGGCGATGGCGATGATGGGTTTCTTGAAGTCTTCGTCCTTCATCCCGGTGGCGCGCCAGAGCGCTCGGGCGCCCGCCATGTTGCGGCCCTGGGTGGAGGTTTTCGAGCGATAGTCAGGCATGAAGCGTCTCTCCGAGGCGGCTTTCTAGGTCACGGTTCTGGTCATCGTGAGCGCGGACGAGGCACGGTGCAAACGCGAAGTGACGATTGCCGGGCCGGAGGGCAACGACGCCATGCGGGATCTCCACAGGGGTGCCGGGGCTCACGAACCCGCCGGAGGATGCTGGCGGAGGGGAATCCGGATCATACACCCGGGCGCCAGCACTGCACAGCAGCGCGGGCGCCGGTGGATCAGGGCGCTTCCTGTTCGCCGTCGGGAGCGTCTTCCAGGTATTCGTCCATCGGTTCCTGGCCGGCCAGGGTCTTGAGACTCAGGTCCACGGCTTCGGGCAGGGTGATGTCGACGCGCTGCTTGTCGCTGCCTTCCAGCGAGGACTCGTAGCTGAGCGCATGGCGCAGGTGGCCGTTTTCGAGGATGGCACCCACGCTGGCCAATTGAGCGGCGGCCGGAGCCAGGCGTTCGAGAGCGGCCTTGGGCCAGGTGGCCTCGACGGTCGCATTGCAGGTATAGAAGCCTGCTTCGCCACTGTCTGAGGGTTCTTCCTGGGTCTTGATGTCGACCAGCGAGATCTGGTTGGCCTCCAGCGCGGGCTGGCCAGCGGCGATGTCGTCCGCATAGATCTCGTTGATGGTCTGGGCGTATTGCTGACGAACCAGTTCGGCGGTCTTGGCCGCATCGCAACTGTAGTCATAGCCACCGCAGCCAGTCAGGGAAAGCACCGCAGCTGTGAGTATGAGGTGACGTCTGGACATGCCTGAATTCCTTGGAACGATGGGTAGAGCCTGGCGGCGCTGGCCGTGCCTGCGTCGATCCGCAGTGCAGGACGTCGGCGCAACGTTCATGGATGGCGAGGGCTTAGGGTGCTGCCGCTCGCCGATCCTGTCCATCAGACGCCGCCAGCGTCCGTCAGGACACCCGGCCTGGCTGGCCGGTCAGATCCCCGATCAGGCGCGGTCGGCGCTTTCGCAGGTCTCGAAGTCCTTGCTGTCGACGCGGTTCATGCTGTCGAAGCCGATCGAATAGACCTGCTCCTTGCCGTCCTTGTTGAGCACATAGTTGTTGCAGGTACCCGGACGATACTTGCGGGTGTAGGTGCTCGACGGGGTGCCGCCGATACGCAGGACGTCAGCCTTGGCCATCCCCTTTTCCACCTGCTTCACCAGCGGCTGCTCGCGAAATTCCACGCGACCCACGGTGTAGTCGGCGGTGTTCTTGACCGAGGAACAGCCCGCCAGCACGGTGCCGGCCAGCAGGGCGGTCGCGACTGCAATCTTCTTGTTCATGGTGTGATCCCTTCAAAGGCGGAAGTGCCTGACACTTCGACGATGACGGCGCCGATAAATTCGCTCTCCGTCGCACTTCTCGCCGTTCGCGCCTTTGACGGTCGGCTCGCGAGAGCGGCAAGTGACTGTATCTAAAGCTGATTCTGCAAACGAACGCTATGCCCTCGTTTTCTAAGGAATATTTTGTCCGAATGGCAGTTGACAGGGGCCAGTCGGCAGGCGATCTTTAGCGTTATGTTGTAACTTCCTAGCCGTTTCTCGTTTCTCGCGAGGACCCCATGAATCGCCGTCGTCTGCTCAATCTGATCCTGGCTGGCATGACTTTGCCCGTCGGGTTGCCGGCGTTTGCCGCCCGGCAGCAACTCAAGGGTGCCCGGGCCTGGCAGGACGCTGAGAAGCTCCGCCTGGTCTTCGATCTCACCGGACCGGTGCGCTACAAGACCTTTACCCTGGTGGCGCCGGATCGCATCATTCTCGATCTCGCCGATACCCAGGCGCCCGCGGTGCTCAACCACCTCGCCCTGCAGGGGTCGCCGGTGCGCGCCGTGCGCAGCGCCCGCTATGGCGCCCAGGACACCCGGGTGGTGCTGGAGCTGGCCCATCCGGTGGAGATGGAGAGCTTCATCCTCGGCCCGGGCGAGGGCGCGTCCAACCGCCTGGTGCTCGATCTCAAGCGCGCCGGGACGCCGGCAGTGGCCGCACGCAAGCCGGTCGACGCCGAGCCGCCGCTGGAGGTCAAGCGTGGCAAGGGCCTGGCCACGGGGCGCGACATCATGGTGGTGGTCGATGCCGGGCATGGTGGCAAGGATCCCGGTGCGCTGAGCGCCCGCGGTGATCGGGAAAAGGACATCGCCCTGATCGTGGCGCAGAATCTGGCGCGGCGCATCAACCTGCAGAAGGGCTTCAAGGCCAAGCTGGTGCGCAACGACGACTTCTTCGTGCCGCTGCGCAAGCGGGTCGAGGTCGCCCGCAGCTACAACGCCGACATGTTCGTCTCGGTGCACGCCGATGCCGCACCGCGACGTACGGCCTATGGGGCCTCGGTCTATGCCCTGTCGGAGCGAGGCGCGACCTCCACCACGGCGCGCTTCCTGGCCGACAGCGAGAACAACGTCGACCTGATCGGTGCCAACGAGATTCTCAAGGGCCGCGATCCCATGCTGGCCGGCGTGCTGCTGGACATGTCGATGAACGCCACCATCTCCTCGAGCCTGGACCTGGGCCACAAGGTGCTGGGGCAATTGGCGAACATCACCAACCTGCACCAGAAACGGGTGGAGCAGGCGGGCTTCGCTGTGCTCAAATCGCCGGACATCCCCTCAATCCTGGTCGAGACGGGCTTCATTTCCAATGATCGCGACTGCCGGCGCTTGCTCGACAGTCGCCACCAGAAGCAGCTGGCCGATTCGATCTTTGCCGGACTGCATGGCTATTTCCAGGAGCGCCCGCCGTTGGGCACCTACCTGGCCAGCCTCAAGAACACCCAAGGAGTGACATGAGTTTGCAAGACAAGGCGCGTCGTTACTGGCGCGTGGTGGTGCTGGTGATAGGCGCGCTCTGTGTCGTGGCCGGGCTGATCGGCTACGGGCAGGGCGGTGGCGACAAGCAGGGCAGTGCCCAGGAAGGCTTCGTCAACAAGGTCTGGCAGATCAAGACCAGCAACAGCATCGAGCCGGGAATGCTCTATGTCTTTCTCAGCGATGGCACCCTGGTGATGGCCTCGCCGAGCAGCCAGCCCTCCCTGGGCCGCTGGACGCGCACCGAGAAGGGCCTGAATCTGATCGAGGAAGGCATCACCTATCCCACGGAAATCCTCGGTCTCACCCGCGACGAATTCCGTATCCGCAGTCTCAACCCCGGCGATCCGGTGGAGCTGCAGTTGGCCCCCGCCGCACGCTGAGAGAGCCTCAGGCGTCGTCGTCGGAGTAGCGCTGCTCCTGCCAGGGGTCGCCCCGGTCGTGATAGCCGCGCATCTCCCAGAAGCCAGGCGTGTCGCCGACCCGGAAGTCGATACGCCTGAGCCACTTGGCGCTCTTCCACAGATAGAGGTGCGGGATCAGCGCCCGCACCGGGCCCCCGTGCTCGGCGGTCAGCGGCTGGCCTTCCCAGCTGTGCACCAGCATGGCGCCAGGTGCGGCGAAATCGGCCAGCGGCAGGTTGGTGATGTAGCCGTCGTAGCTGTGCAGGAGCACATGGGTCGCTTCGTCCCGCGGCTGTACCTCGTCCAGCAGTTCGCTTACCGGCAGGCCGATCCAGTGATTGTCATAGCGTGACCAGGTGGTGACGCAGTGCATGTCGCTGATGGCCTGGGTGGTCGCCCGCGCCGCGAAGGTCTCCCAGTTCCAGCGCAGCGTCTTGCCGACCGCGCCGGTCACCGCCAGTTGCCAGCGTTCCTGGCTGACTTCCGGGCGTACCCCTAGATCCAGGACCGGCCAGTTGCTGACCCGATGCTGGCCGGGCGGCAGGCGTTCGCTGTCCGGGCGTGCGCCCTGGCCGGTGAGGAAGCGGCCTTCCTGGGCCCAGCGTTCCTTGGAACGGGTCAGCTTGCTTGGCTCGTCGCTCATCGGTGGATCCTCTTCGCCGTTCTCGGGCTTCTGACCTCAATGATGGCCTTTCGTCGGCACAGGCCGAACCCAGACGGCTGCTCACGCCTCCTATCCTGCAGGCACTCAGAGAGGCGCCTCCTTTTTCTTAACCTGCCGGAGAACCACCATGGTAGATGCAACCCAGATCAAAGAGCATGCGGAAGTTGTCGGTTCGGACGGCCAGCACGTGGGCACCGTCGACCACATGGAGGGCGCCGATCGCATCAAGCTGACCAAGCGCGATCAGGACGCCGATGGCAAGCATCACTACATTCCGCTGAGCTGGGTCCAGTCCGTGGAAGGCAGCCAGGTACGCCTGTCCAAGACCCGCGACGAAGCCGAAAGCGAGTGGCAGGCCGCCTAAGGCACGCCGCCCAACAAAAAGCCCCGCATTGCGGGGCTTTTTGTTGGGCGGCGAATAGGGATCAGTTGATGTATTCGAACAGCTTGACGATGCGCTGCACACCCGAGACGCTCTGGATCAGCTGCACGGCATGGGCGGCTTCCTGCTGGGTCACCAGGCCCAGGAGATAGACGATGCCGTTTTCCGTGACCACCTTGATGCGCGAGCCTGGGATGTCCTGGTCGGCGAACATCTGGGTCTTGATGCGGGTGGTCAGCCAGGAATCGTTACTACGCGCCAGCAGCGAGGAGTTACCGGTCACCTGCAGTTCGTTGTGCACCGTCTTGACCCGTTGCACGCTGCGCACCGCCTGTTCGGCCTGGGCCTTGAGATCGGCGCGCGGTGTCTGGCCGGCGATCAGTACCACGCCGTTGTAGCTCACCACCACGATGTGCGAGCTGGCCAGGTCGGCATTGGCCTTGGAGATGTTGACCGCGGCCTTGGTCTCGATCAGGGCGTCGTCGACGGTGCTGCCCAGGGTACGGGTGCCGCGGTTGTCGTCGATGGGCTTGTCGCGGCTGGCGGTGACCACGTTGCTGCAGCCGGCGACCGCAAAGGACAGCGCCAGGATGGCGAGCAGAGGAGCCTTCTTCATTCTTCGCTTCCAAACAGTTGCTGATCGATCTGGTCGCACAGGCAGTGGATCACCAGCAGGTGCACTTCCTGGATGCGGGCGGTGACCTTGGCGGGTACGCGGATCTCGACGTCCTCGGGCAGCAGCAGCGAGGCCATGCCGCCGCCATCGCGGCCGGTGAGCGCGACCACGGTCATCTCGCGGTCGTGAGCGGCCTGGATCGCCTGGATCACGTTGGCCGAGTTGCCGCTGGTGGAGATGGCCAGGAGGATGTCGCCGGGCTGACCGAGAGCGCGGATCTGCTTGGAGAACACCTCGTTGTAGCTGTAGTCGTTGGCGATGGAAGTCAGCGTCGAGGTGTCGGTGGTCAAGGCCAGGGCCGGCAGGCTGGGCCGCTCGCGCTCGAAGCGATTCAGCAGTTCCGAGGAGAAATGCTGGGCGTCGCCGGCGGAACCGCCATTGCCACAGGTGAGAATCTTGCCTTCGTTGAGCAGGGCCGCGACCATGACCTGGCTGGCCAGATCGATATGCGGAATCAGGACTTCCATGGCCTGACGCTTGGTTTCGATGCTGTCCCGGAAGAGTTTCTGGATGCGGGCGTGGGTGTCCATCGCGATATCTTTGACCTGTGCTGTGGAGGGCCTCAGGCCTCGAAGGCCTGTTTGATCCATTCGAGTGCCTGAGGGGATGCGTCGGCCCCGGGGCCGATCGCGATCACGTCGAAACGACAGGGCCGCTTGGCCCAGCGCGCTTCGGATTGCAGAAAGAGGGCGGCGCTGTTGACCAGTCGCTGCCGCTTGCGGGCATCTATGCTTTCCGCGGCGCCGCCCCAGGCGGTGTGCCTGCGGGCGCGTACCTCGACGAATACTACTGTATCGCCGTCGAGCATGACCAGATCGAGCTCACCGCCACGCCAGCGCCAGTTACGGGCGATCAGGCGCAGACCGTGCGTCTGCAGGAACTGCAGCGCACGGTCCTCGCCTTGCTTGCCGCGCTGGAGGTGCGGGGCCTGCTTCACGGCGTGCTGAGCGAGGCCGGCACGCTGGTGGTGGGCAGCGGTGCATTGTTGGCTGGCAGCGGCTGGGCCACGCCGTTGCGGAATTCCGCCCAGGGCAGGTGACGCATTACACGCTGATCGGGCGCCACGCTCAGATTGCCGGACAGGCCGGGCAGCTCGGAGTTGGGCAGGGCCTTGAGCTGCTGCAGGTGCAGCGCCAGCAGGTAGGCATCGGCGCCCATGGCATAGAGGCGACCGATGCTGGTGCCGGCCTGGGGCCACTGGGCGGTGATCTTGGCGCGCAGCGGATTGCTCGGGTCCAGCAGCCAAGGCGTTTCGCAGAACAGGATGCCGTTGAGATCCTGGTTGACGCCGGGTTCGTTGACCCCGCTGTTGAGGTTGGAGGTGGCGTACACCGGCAGATCGCGGGCGTTCTGGTAGACCAGGATCGGCTTGATCTGGCGGGCCTGCGCCGGCGTCGAGGCGAGGAAGATGAAGTCCATGCCCTGGCGCATCTGCAGGAGGCTGGTGATGCGGTTGGCGATCTCGACCGGCTGGCCGATGCGCTCGGCGGCGACCAGGCGACCACCCAACTGCTGCCACTCGTTCTGGAAGGCGGCCAGCACGCGGGTACCCCAGTCGCCCTGGGGCACCATGGCACCGGCGCTGCGCTTGCCATCGGCCCAGGCACGGCGGGCGGCTTCACGGGCCTCGTCCTCGGCGGCCAGGCCGAACTGGAAGAGCTGCGGCGGCTGGGCGCCCTGGCTGTCGCCATAGTTCAGCGCCAGGGTGTTGAGCGGCAATTGCGGGCGATCGCTCAGCTGCTTGACCAGATTCTTTTCCAACGGGCCGACCACCAGCTGGATGCCGGCGGCCTGGGCCTGGCGGTAGAAGGCGTCCAGCGAGCCCATCTGGGTACTGTCGTAGACGGTCACGGCCGGGGCGGTCTGGCCCGCAGCCAGGGCCTCGTAACGGGCGGCCATGAAGCCGTCCTGCAGCGCGCGGGAGACGCCGGCGAGCTGGCCCTGCAGGGGCAGCAGCAGGGCGACGCGATTGAGTGGCTCGCGCGCTAGGGTCTTCAGGCGTTCCAGGTCATCGGGCAGATTGCGCGCGGCGGGATGGCCGGGGTGCTGCTGCTGCCATTCCTCGATGGCCGACAATTGCTGGTCCAGCGCCAGGTTGCCGCGGGTGATGGCGGCCAGGGCCAGCCAGCCATTGAGATCGGCATCCTTCACGCTCTGGCGCAGTTGCGCATCCGACAGGCTGGTCACCAGCTGCCAGATCTGCTCGCGGTTGTCGTGGGCGGCATCGCCTTCGAGCAGCGGCCCCAGGAAGATGCGCTCCTGGGCGGCGGCGAGCGGCTGGCCATTGGCGGCCTGGGCCTCGGCCTTGGTCAGGCCGCTGCGGATCTGCTGCTGAGCCGGCAATTCGCCCAGTTGGGCGAAGCTGGGATGGTCGAAACGCTTGAGCGCCTGGGCCGGCTGCTTGTCGAGCAGATCGAGCTGGGCCAGCAAGGTCTGGGCGAACATCTGCTGCGCCGGCTTCAAGCCTTCCAGATTGATGGAGCCCAGGATCTGCCGCGCTTCGCGGGCGTTCTGCTGGGCATAGGCCTTGTCCGCGGCGGTCAGACGCAGCAGATTGGCCTGCTCGGACTGACTGGAGCCGGCCTGGTTCAGCAGTTGCTCGATGCTGGCCTGGCTGGGCTGAGGCAATGCCCCGAGGCTGCTCGTGGTGGGCGAGCTGCTGCAGGCGGCGAGCAGGGCGAAGGCGGTGGCGCAGATCAGCGGACGCAGGCGGAACTTCATGCGGTGGTTCCTGAGCAGAGTTCGGAAAGGGGCGATTGTCTCACAGCACCCAGGCGCTGCGAACGCCGAGGGCGAGAGCGGCGTACACTGTTGGGCTATTTCCAGTCCGTCAGGTTTCATCATGATTTCGCCGGGTACTCTTTATGTGGTTGCCACCCCCATCGGCAACCTGGACGACATCACCACCCGTGCCCTCAAGGTCCTGCGCGACGTGGCCCTGATCGCCGCCGAAGACACCCGTCATTCGGCGCGCCTGTTGCGCCATTTCGGTATCGAAACGCCACTTGCCGCCTGTCACGACCACAACGAGCGCGATGCCGGAGGTCGCTTCATCACCCGCTTGCTGGCGGGAGAGGACGTCGCCCTGATCTCCGATGCGGGCACGCCGCTGATTTCCGATCCGGGCTTTCACCTGGTGCGCGCCGCGCGCGCCCAGGGCATCCGGGTCTCGCCGATTCCCGGTGCCTGCGCGCTGATCGCGGCGCTGTCGGCGGCCGGGCTGCCTTCGGACCGCTTCAGCTTCGAGGGCTTCCTGCCAGCCAAGGCGGTGGGCCGGCAGGGGCGGCTGGCGGCCCTGCGCGAAGACCCGCGCACCCTGATCTTCTACGAGGCGCCCCATCGCCTCGACGACTGCGTGGCCGACATGGTGAGCATCTTCGGGCCCGAGCGGCACATCGTGCTGGGGCGCGAGCTGACCAAGACCTTCGAGACCCTGCGCGGCCTGCCCGCGGGCGAGCTGCAGGCCTGGATTCGCGAGGATCTGGATCAGCAGCGCGGCGAATGCGTGTTGCTGGTGGCCGGCTGGACCGCGCCGGAAGACGCCGAGGTCGATGCCGAAACCCTGCGCATCCTCGATCTGCTGCTGGCCGAGCTGCCGGTCAAGCGCGCCGCCGCCCTGGCCGCCCAGATCACCGGCGCGCGCAAGAACCTGCTCTACCAGCTAGCGCTGGAGCGCAAGGGCGAGTAGGGCGAATTAGTGGGCATCTTTCCTTGTTATCCGCCCCCAGTCTCTATACCCTTGCGCCGCGAGAGCCGACCGGGCAGTCGCTGTCGTGATCCGCAAGGGTCGCGAGGGAGGAAAGTCCGGGCTCCATAGGGCGAGGTGCCAGGTAACGCCTGGGAGGCGTGAGCCTACGGAAAGTGCCACAGAAAATAACCGCCTAAGCGCGCAAGCGCCGGTAAGGGTGAAAAGGTGCGGTAAGAGCGCACCGCACGGCTGGCAACAGTTCGTGGCTAGGTAAACCCCACCTGGAGCAAGACCAAATAGGAATCCATAGGCGTGGCCCGCGCTGGATTCGGGTAGGTCGCTAGAGGCAATCAGCGATGGTTGTCCCAGAGGAATGACTGTCCTCGACAGAACCCGGCTTACAGGTCGGCTCTCGCACTCCCTCCCTCCCGGGCCTCTACGCCTGGGGTCTGAGACCTCTTCTTAAGACATCACTTTAATCAATTGAGCCAATCAATTGACTTCATTTCCGTTTGTCGGAAATCGATGTCGTTCGTCTTGGTCGTGAACTCGTGCAATTTGCTCGAAATCCGCGTCCCACGCGGCCTGGGAACCCCCTCGCTTACCTTGACTGAAAGCGGCCCTCCTCAATATAGTGGCGGCCGGTGGTACGAAGTGGGGCGAAGTGGGATTTAATGGCAAGGACAGCCTATTAGAGGACGCGAAATTGTTCCGGGGAGCGAACGCCATCAGTCTCGACGCCAAGGGGCGCGCCGCGATGCCGAGCCGGTATCGTGACGAGCTGCTGGAGCGTTGTGCCGGCCAGCTCATCGTGACGATCGATGCCGTCGACCCCTGCCTTTGCGTCTATCCACTCCCGGAATGGGAAATCATCGAAAGCAAGCTGCGGCAGTTGCCCTCGCTACGCGAGGAGACTCGCCGCTTGCAGCGCTTGCTGATCGGCAATGCGGTGGATCTGGAGCTCGACGGCAGTGGCCGTTTCCTGGTTCCGCCGCGCCTGCGTGAATACGCCAAGCTGGACCGGCGCGTGATGCTGGTCGGGCAGCTCAACAAGTTCCAGTTATGGGATGAGGATGCCTGGAGTGCCGTGTGCGACGCGGATCTCCTGGCGATTAAGGAACCCGGCGGTATGCCGGATGAAATGCGCGATTTGATCCTGTGACCATGAACCCAGTCTTCCACCACGTCTCCGTTCTCCTGGACGAGGCCGTACAGGCATTGGCGATCCAGCCTGCCGGCCGTTATCTGGACGGCACCTTCGGCCGCGGCGGACACAGCCGGGCCGCGTTGCGCCTGCTGGGTGGGGAAGGGCGGTTGCTGGGTTTCGACAAGGACCCCCAGGCGATCGCTGCCGGCCAGGCCCTGGCCGCGGAAGATCCGCGTTTCGAGATCGTCCAGCGCAGCTTCGCCGAGCTGGGCGATGAACTCGTCAGCCGTGGCTGGTCCGGCCAGGTCGATGGCGTGTTGCTGGATCTGGGCGTCTCCTCGCCCCAGCTCGACGATCCCGAGCGCGGTTTCAGCTTCATGCAGGACGGTCCCCTGGACATGCGCATGGATCCGAGCCGGGGGCAGAGCGCCGCCGCCTGGATCGCCACGGCTGCCGAGGCCGATATCGCCCAGGTGTTCAAGGAATTCGGCGAAGAGCGCTTCGCCAAGCGCATGGCGCGCGCCGTGGTGCAGCGTCGTGAGATCCAGCCCTTCGAACGCACCGGTGATCTGGCCAAGGTGCTCACCGAGGCCAATCCGGCCTGGGAAAAGGGCAAACATCCCGCCACCCGCGCCTTCCAGGGGCTGCGTATCTACATCAACCGCGAACTGAGCGATCTGGAGCAGGGCCTGCAGGCCGCCTACGAGCAGTTGGCGGTGGGTGGCCGGCTGGTGGTGATCAGCTTCCACTCCCTGGAAGATCGCATCGTCAAGCAATTCATGCGCCGACTGGCCAAGGGCGAGGCCGACCAGCTGCCGCGCGACCTGCCGATCCGCGCCACGGTCTTCGAGCCTTCGCTGCGCCTGTTGGGCAAGCCGGTCTATGCCAGCGAAGCCGAACTGGCCGCCAATCCCCGCGCCCGCAGCGCCGTGATGCGCGTTGCCGAGAAGCTGAAATGAGCCGGCTCTTCGTCAAGAAACTGCCCCTGGGCAGCAGCGTCATGCTGGTGCTGTTCGCTGGCGTGCTGCTGTCGGCGGTAGCCGTGGCCTATAGCGCCCACTGGAATCGCCAGCTGCTCAATACCCTCTATGGCGAGATGGCCATCCGCGACAAGGCCCAGGCCGAGTACGGTCGGCTGCTGCTGGAGCAGAGCACCTGGACCGCCCACAGCCGCGTCGAGGCCCTGGCCAGCGGTCAGCTGCAGATGCGCATTCCCGATCCGACCGAAATCCGGATGGTCAATCCGTGAAAGGCCTGATCGCGCGCCTGCCCTGGCGCTTCAGCCTGATTATCGGGCTGTTGCTGGTCATGGTCGGCACCATCATCTGGCGCATCGTCGATCTGCACGTGATCGACCGGGCCTTTCTCAAGGGGCAGGGGGATGCGCGCAGCGTGCGCACCATTCCTATCCCGGCGCACCGTGGCCTGATCACCGATCGCAATGGCGAACCCCTGGCCGTGAGTACGCCGGTCACCACCCTGTGGATCAATCCCAAGGAGCTGCTGGGCGCCGAGGATCGCTGGCCGACCCTGGCCGATGCCGTCGGCCAGCCGCGTGCGGAACTGGCCAAACGCATCGAGCAGAACGCCAGCAAGGAATTTCTCTACCTGGCCCGCGGCCTGACGCCCGAGCAGGGCGAAGCGGTGATGAGCCAGGTCAAGGCGCACAAGATTCCCGGTGTCTACGACATCGAGGAATTTCGGCGTTTCTATCCGGCGGGTGAGGTGGCGGCCCATGTGGTCGGCTTCACCGATATCGACGATCACGGCCGCGAAGGCATCGAACTGGCCTTCAACGAATGGCTGTCCGGCGTGCCGGGTCGTCGCCAGGTGGTCAAGGATCGTCGCGGTCGGCTGATCCGCGATGTGCAGGTCGCCAAGAACGCCAAGCCGGGCAATACCCTGGCGCTGTCCATCGACCTGCGTCTGCAGTATCTCGCTGCCCGCGAGCTGCGCAATGCCCTGACCCAGTTCGAAGCCGAGGCCGGCAGCCTCACCATCGTCGACGTCAAGACCGGCGAAGTCCTGGCGATGGTCAACATGCCCACCTACAACCCCAACAACAGACGCAGCCTCGAACCGGCCGCTATGCGCAACCGGGCGATGATCGACGTCATGGAGCCCGGCTCGGTGATGAAGCCGATCTCCATGACCGCGGCGCTCGCCAGCGGTCGCTGGAAGCCCACCGACAAGGTCAACGTCTATCCCGGTTCGCTGCAGATCGGTCGCTACACCATCAAGGACGTCTCCCACAGCGATGGCGCCCTGGACCTGACCGGCATCCTCATCAAGTCCAGCAACGTCGGCATGAGCAAGATCGCCTTCGATGTCGGTGGCGAGAACATCTACAACGCCATGCGCGCCGTCGGCCTCGGCCAGGACACCGGTCTGGGCTTCCCCGGCGAGCGGGTCGGCAATCTGCCCAACCACCGCACCTGGCGTCCGGCCGAGACCGCGACCCTGTCCTATGGCTACGGCCTGGCGGTGACCGCCGTGCAGCTGGCCCATGCCTATTCGGTGCTGGCCAACGACGGGCGCTCGGTACCGCTATCCATGGTGCGCCTGGATAAGGCTCCGGCCAGCGACCAGGCGGTGGACGAGCGCGTCGCCAAGACCCTGCAAGGCATGCTGCAACAGGTCGTGGAAGCTCCCGGTGGTGCCTTCCGCGCCCAGGTGCCGGGCTACCACGTCGCCGGCAAGAGCGGCACCGCGCGCAAGACCAGCACCGGTACCCGGGGCTATGCCGAAAATTCCTATCGCTCGCTGTTCGCCGGCTTCGGCCCCACCAGCAATCCGCGCCTGGCCGCGGTAGTGGTGATCGACCGTCCCAGCAAGGGCGGCTACTACGGTGGTGTGGTGTCGGCGCCGGTGTTCAGCCGCGTGATGTCCGGCGCTCTGCGCCTGATGAACATCCAGCCGGACAATCTGCAGCCGCTGCCGGTGCAACAGGCCCAGGCCCAGGCTGCCGCCAAGCCGCTGCTGGTCGGGGAGCGTGATCGATGAGCCGTCTGCTGACCGAACTCCTGCCTGAGGCCAGCGCTGCCGTCGACATCGACGGCCTGGCGCTGGACAGTCGCGACGTTCGGCCGGGCTCGCTGTTCCTCGCCATTCCCGGCTTGCACAGCGATGGCCGTACCCATATCGCCAGTGCCGCCGAACGGGGTGCCGCAGCCATCGCCTACGAGGTGAAGGACGCTCCCGCGCTGCCGAACCTGGACATCCCGCTGATCGCCGTCGAAGGTCTGGCCGGCAAGCTTTCCGCCATCGCTGGTCGTTTCCATGGCGAACCCAGCCAGCGCCTGGCGCTGGTCGGCATCACCGGCACCAACGGCAAGACCAGTGTCAGCCAGCTGATCGCCCAGGCCTGCGATCTGCTCGGTCAGCGTTGCGGCATCGTCGGCACCCTGGGCAACGGCTTCCATGGCGCCCTCGCCGAAGGCCGCCACACCACCCCGGACCCCCTCAAGCTACAGGCGACCCTGGCCGAACTGGCCGCCGGTGGCGCCGCCAGCGTGGCCATGGAGGTCTCTTCCCACGGCCTGGTCCAGGGCCGGGTGGCAGCGCTGGCCTTCAAGGTCGCGGTCTTCACCAATCTATCCCGTGACCACCTCGATTACCACGGCACCATGGCCGCCTATGGCGAAGCCAAGGCCCAGTTGTTCGCCTGGCCCGGGCTCGGCACCCGCGTCCTCAATCTGGATGATGCCTTTGGCCGAGAGCTGGCAGCTCGCCCCAGCCCGGCAGCGACCCTGACCTACAGCCTGAGCGATCCGGCTGCCAGCATCTATTGCCAGGCTGTCCAGTTCGACGACCACGGCGTGCGCGCCCAGCTGGCCACCGCCCAGGGCACCGGCGAGCTGCGCAGCCAGCTGATCGGACTCTTCAACCTGAGCAATCTGCTGGCCGCCATCGGTGCGCTGCTGGGCTTGGGGCATGGCCTCGACGCCATCCTTGCCATCCTCCCGCAGCTGCAGGGCCCGGCCGGACGCATGCAGCGCCTGGGCGGCGCCGGGCGGCCGCTGGTGGTAGTGGACTATGCACATACCCCCGACGCCTTGGACAAGGTGCTCACTGCCCTGCGGCCCCATGTCGGTGCCCAGGGTCGATTGGTCTGCGTGTTCGGCTGTGGCGGCGATCGCGATCGCGGCAAGCGGCCGGAGATGGCCGCGGTGGCCGAGCGCCTGGCCGACCAGGTGGTGGTGACCGACGACAACCCCCGTACCGAGGATCCGGCCGCCATCGTCGCCGACATTCGCGCGGGCTTCGCGCAGCCTGAGCAGGTGAGCTTCGCCGGCCGGCGCGAGGTGGCAATCGCCCAGGCCGTGGCCGCGGCGACCGCCCAGGACATCGTGGTGCTGGCCGGCAAGGGCCATGAGCCCTACCAGGAAATCGCCGGTGTCCGCCATCCCTTTTCCGATCTCGACCAGGCCGAGCGGGCCCTGACCGCCTGGGAGCGACAGCATGCTTAGATCCTTCACCCTCACCGAAGTGGCCGAGGCCCTGACCGGCAACCTGCTGGGCGCCGATGCCCTGTTCGATGGCGTCGGCACCGACAGTCGCAAGGCCGTGGCCGGACAACTCTTCGTTGCCCTGAGCGGGCCGCGCTTTGATGGTCATGCCTATCTGGCCGACGTGGCCGCCCAGGGCGCCGCGGCAGCCCTGGTGGAGCGCGCCGTGCCCGAGGTTCATCTGCCCCAACTGGTGGTAGCCGACACCCGCCTGGCGTTGGGTCGCCTCGGCGCCTTCAATCGTGATCTGTTCCAAGGCAAGCTCGCCGCCGTGACCGGCTCCAGCGGCAAGACCACGGTCAAGGAACTGCTCGCCGCCATCCTGCGTCAGCAGGGTGCCACGCTGGCCACCCAAGGCAATCTGAACAACGAACTCGGCGCACCCCTGACCCTGCTGCAACTGGCCGCCGAGCACGCCTTCGGCGTCATCGAGCTGGGCGCTTCCCACGTCGGGGACATCGCCTATACCGTGAGCCTGACACGCCCGGATGTCGTTATCATTACCAACGCCGGCCAGGCCCATGTGGGCGAGTTCGGCGGCGTCGATCGTATCGTCGAGGCCAAGGGCGAGATCATCGAAGGCGTGGGCGAGGCGGGCACCGTGGTGCTCAACCGCGATGACGCCGCCTTCGAGACCTGGCAACGCCGTGCGGCCGGGCGCCAAGTCATCGCCTTCGGCCTGGATGCCCGCGCCGATGTCCGCGCCACCGAGGTTAGCCTGGATAGCCAAGGTCGTCCGAGCTTCACCCTGCACACTGCCCAAGACGACGTACGCATCACCCTGCAACTGCTGGGTGCCCACAACGTCGGCAATGCCCTGGCCGCCGCCGCGGCCGCCCTCAGCCTGGGCCTGGACCTGACCACCGTCGCCCGTGGCCTGGCCACAGCGGCACCGGTCCAGGGTCGCACCCTGACCCGCACCAGCCAGCGCGGCGCCCAGGTCATCGACGACAGCTACAACGCCAACCCCGCCTCGGTGAAGGCCGGGATCGATCTGCTGGCTGCCTTGCCGGGCCGTCGGGTGGTGGTCCTGGGCGACATCGCCGAGCTGGGCGAATGGACCGAACAGGGCCATCGCGACGTGGGCGAGCATGCCCGCGGCAAGGTGGACGCCTTCTACAGCGTCGGTCCTTCGATGGCCCATGCGGCCCGCGCCTATGGCGCCGAGGCCCGACATTTCGCCGATCGCGAACAACTGATCGAGGCCCTGGCGGACGAGGACCGGGCCGGAACCACCCTGCTGATCAAGG
This sequence comes from Pseudomonas sp. HUK17, assembly GCF_001566765.1. Classification (NCBI taxonomy): domain Bacteria; kingdom Pseudomonadati; phylum Pseudomonadota; class Gammaproteobacteria; order Pseudomonadales; family Pseudomonadaceae; genus Pseudomonas; species Pseudomonas sp. HUK17. The sequence continues at coordinate 61,040 of NZ_LSMW01000005.1, read as the reverse complement.
GATCCCGCAGCGCCGCGATGGACAAGGTCGTCGCCGCGCTCTGCGCTCTCAACACCGAGGAGAAACACTGATGCTGCTGCTGTTGGCGGAGTTCCTGCAACAGTTCTACAAGGGCTTCGCCGTCTTCCAATACCTCAGCCTGCGCGGCATTCTGGGCGTTCTGACCGCCCTGATGCTGTCGTTGTGGCTCGGCCCCTGGATGATCCGCACCCTGCAGATCCGCCAGATCGGCCAGGCCGTACGCAACGATGGCCCCCAGTCGCACCTGTCCAAATCCGGCACTCCCACCATGGGCGGCGCCCTGATCCTGACCACCATCGGCATCAGCACCCTGCTGTGGGCCGATCTGCACAACCGCTATGTCTGGACCGTGCTGGGGGTGACCTTCCTGTTCGGCGCCATCGGCTGGGTCGACGACTATCGCAAGGTGATCGAGAAGAACTCCCGGGGCCTGCCCAGTCGCTGGAAGTACTTCTGGCAATCGGTGTTCGGCCTGGGGGCGGCGATCTTCCTCTACATGACGGCCAAGGCCCCAATCGAAACCACCTTGATCCTGCCGCTGCTGAAGAACATCGAAATCCCGCTGGGGATTTTCTTCGTTGTGCTGACCTATTTCGTCATCGTCGGCTCCAGCAACGCGGTCAACCTCACCGATGGCCTCGACGGCCTGGCGATCATGCCCACCGTAATGGTCGGCGGCGCCCTGGGCATCTTCTGCTACCTGTCGGGCAACGTGAAATTCGCCGACTACCTGCTGATTCCCTATGTGGAAGGCTCCGGCGAGCTGATCGTCTTCTGCGGCGCCCTGATCGGGGCGGGTCTGGGCTTCCTCTGGTTCAACACCTATCCGGCCATGGTCTTCATGGGTGACGTCGGCGCCCTGGCGCTGGGCGCCGCTCTCGGCACCATCGCCGTGATCGTCCGCCAGGAAGTGGTGCTGTTCATCATGGGTGGCGTCTTCGTCATGGAGACCCTCTCGGTGGTCATCCAGGTCGCCTCCTTCAAGCTGACCGGCAAGCGCGTCTTCCGCATGGCGCCGATCCACCACCATTTCGAATTGAAGGGCTGGCCCGAACCGCGGGTCATCGTGCGCTTCTGGATCATCACCGTGATCCTGGTGCTGTTCGGTCTCGCCACCCTGAAACTGAGGTAATCGCAGTGCTCATCGCTTCCGACCAGTTCCGTATCGTCGTCGGCCTCGGCAAGAGTGGCATGTCGCTGGTGCGCTTTCTCGCGCGCCGGGGCGTGCCCTTTGCCGTGGCCGACACGCGGGAACAGCCGCCGGAACTGGAAACGCTGCGCACCCAGTATCCCGGGATCGAGGTGCGTTGCGGTGAGCTGGATGCCGACTTCCTCTGCCGCGCGGCCGAACTCTATGTGAGCCCCGGTCTGGCCCTGGAAACGCCGGCGCTGCGAGAGGCCGCTGCCCGTGGCGTGCGGCTGTCCGGCGACATCGATCTGTTCGTGCGTCACGCCAAGGCACCCCTCGTCGCCATCACCGGCTCCAACGCCAAGAGCACCGTCACCACACTGGTCGGCGACATGGCCCGGCGCGCCGGCAAGCGCGTCGCCGTGGGCGGCAACCTGGGCACTCCGGCGCTGGATCTGCTGGCCGACGACGTCGAACTCTATGTGCTGGAGCTTTCGAGCTTCCAACTGGAGACCTGCGAGCGGCTCGACGCCGAGGTGGCCACGGTGCTCAACCTCAGCGAAGACCATATGGATCGCTACAGCGGCATGCCGGCCTATCACCAGGCCAAGCACCGCATCTTCCGCGGCGCCCGCCAGGTGGTGGTCAATCGCGACGATGCGCTGTCGCGGCCGCTGATCGGCGAGGGCGTGCCCTGCCTGACCTTTGGCCTGGGACGTCCGGATTTCCGTGCCTTCGGCATTCGCGAGGAGGAGGGCCATCGCTATCTGGCGCTGGCCTTCGACAACCTGCTGGATGTCGAGGAACTCAAGATCCGGGGCACCCACAACCACAGCAATGCCCTGGCCGCACTGGCGCTGGGTCAGGCTGCCGGCTTGCCGCTGGCGCCCATGCTGGAGGCGCTACGCGCCTTCCCGGGGCTGGAGCATCGCTGCCAGTGGGTGGGCGAGGTCGCGGGGGTCAACTACTACAACGATTCCAAGGCCACCAACGTCGGCGCTGCCCTGGCGGCGGTCGAAGGCCTGGGTGACGACATCGCCGGGCAACTGGTGCTGATCGCCGGTGGCGACGGCAAGGGGGCCGATTTCAGCGCCCTGCGCGAGCCCATCGCGCGCCACTGCCGCGCCGTGGTGCTGCTGGGCCGCGATGCGGCGCGGATCGCCGAGATCCTGCCGGCCACCGTGCAACAGGTGCGCGTCGCTACCCTGGACGAGGCGGTGAATGAAAGCCGCCAGCTGGCCCAGCCGGGCGATGCCGTGCTGCTGTCGCCGGCCTGCGCCAGCCTCGACATGTTCCGCAATTTCGAAGAGCGCGGACGGTTGTTCGCCCAGGCCGTAGGAGCATTGTCATGATCCTCAGCCTGCTGCGTCCCTATCCCTCGCCGCTGGCCAGCCGCCACGGCATCGACCTGGATTTCCCGCTGCTGGCCGGCTGCCTGTTGCTGCTCGGCCTCGGCCTGGTGATGGTGACCTCGGCCTCCTCGGAAGTGGCCGCGGCCCAGTCCGGCAATCCGCTGTACTTCATGTATCGCCACCTGGTCTACCTGGCCATTGGCTTCGTTGCCTGCGGCGTGGTGATGCTGATTCCCATGGCCACCTGGCAGCGCTTCGGTTTTCCGTTGCTGATCATCGCTTTCCTCTTGCTGATAGCGGTGCTGGTGCCTGGCATCGGTCGCGAGGTGAACGGTTCCCTGCGCTGGATCGGCTTCGGCATCTTCAACGTGCAGCCCTCGGAGATCGCCAAGGTCTTCGTGGTGCTCTATCTGGCTGGTTACCTGGTCCGTCGTCAGCATGAGGTGCGCCACACCTGGGCCGGCTTCTTCAAGCCCTTCATCGTTCTGCTGCCGATGGCCATGCTGCTGCTGCGCGAGCCCGACTTCGGCGCCACCGTGGTGATGATGGGCGCCGCCGGTGCCATGCTGTTCCTCGGCGGTGTCGGCCTGTTCCGCTTCATGCTGATGGTCGCCCTGGCCGTGTTCGCGGTGTTCGTCCTGGTGCAGACCCAGTCCTACCGGATGCAGCGACTGATCACCTTTACCGATCCCTGGGCCGACCAGTTCGGTTCCGGCTACCAGCTGACCCAGGCACTGATCGCCTTCGGCCGTGGCGGCTGGACCGGTCTCGGCCTGGGCAACAGCATCCAGAAGCAGTTCTACCTGCCCGAGGCCCATACCGACTTCCTCTTCGCCGTGCTGGCCGAGGAATTGGGGCTGATCGGTGCCATGGCCACGGTCGGGCTGTTCCTCTTCGTCTGCGTGCGCGGTCTGTTCATCGGTCACTGGGCCGAGCAGTCCAAGCAGTTCTTTTCGGCCTATGTGGCCTATGGCCTGTCCATGCTGTGGATCGGCCAGTTCCTGATCAACATCGGCGTGAACGTCGGCCTGCTGCCGACCAAGGGGCTGACGCTGCCCTTCCTCAGCTATGGCGGCAGCTCCCTGGTGATCTGTTGCGTGAGCATGGGTCTGCTGCTGCGCATCGAGTGGGAGAGACGAACGCTGGTCGATACCGAGGATGTGGAATTCACCGAAGAGGATTTCGCCGATGTCCGCTAACGTCCTCATCATGGCCGGCGGCACCGGCGGGCACGTCTTCCCGGCCCTGGCCTGCGCCCGTGAATTCGAAGCCCGCGGCTATACCGTGCATTGGCTGGGTACGCCGCGCGGCATCGAGAACGACGTGGTGCCCAAGGCCGGCATCAGCCTGCACCACATTCCGGTCACCGGACTGCGCGGCAAGGGCTTGCGTTCTCTGGTGAAGGCACCGCTGCAACTCAGTGGCGCCCTCATGCAGGCCATGGGTCTCATGCGCCGGCTCAAGCCGGTCTGCGTGCTGGGCCTGGGTGGCTTCGTCACCGGTCCCGGTGGCCTGGCCGCCAAGCTGTGCAACATCCCACTGGTGATCCATGAACAGAACGCCCATGCCGGCACCGCCAACCGCCTGCTGGTGCCCATGGCCGCCCGCGTCTGCGAAGGCTTTGCCGACACCTTTCCGGCGTCCGCCAAACGCCTGTCCACCGGTAATCCGGTGCGCGCCGAACTCTTCGCTCCGGTGACCCGTGCGCCGCTGGAAGAGCGCGCCGCCAACCTGCTGGTATTGGGCGGCAGCCTGGGCGCCGAGCCGCTCAACAAGCTGTTGCCCGACGCCCTGGCCCAGCTCCCCGCGGGCCTGCGACCCAATGTGCGCCACCAGGCCGGCCGCCAGCATGCCGAGGTGACCGCCGAGCGCTACGCCAACGTCGCCGTGGAGGCCGATGTCCAGCCCTTCATCGCCGACATGGCCGCCGCCTATGCCTGGGCCGATCTGGTGATCTGCCGGGCCGGTGCCCTGACCGTCGCCGAGCTGACCGCCACCGGTCTGCCGGCGCTGCTGATCCCCCTGCCGCACGCCATCGACGACCACCAGACCAGCAATGCGCGCTTCCTGGAGCGCGCCGGTGCCGGTGTGGTGCTGCCGCAACATTCCACCCGCCCGGCGGATCTCGCCGCGCAGCTTACCGAGGTCCTGATGCATCCCGAACGTCTTGCCGGCATGGCCGCTCGCAGCCGTGCCCTGGCCAAACCCGATGCCACCCGTGCAGTCGTCGACGCCTGTCTGGAGGTTGCCCGTGGTTAAGTCGCAAAGTGCCATTCAGGCCGAGGTTCGGCGCATGCGCAGCATCCGGCGCATCCACTTCGTCGGTATCGGCGGCGTCGGCATGTGCGGCATCGCCGAGGTGCTGCTGAACCTGGGCTATGAAGTCTCGGGTTCGGACCTCAAGGAATCCGCGGTGACCGCGCGCCTGCAGCAATTCGGCGCGCGTATCTACATTGGCCACCGCGCCGAGAACCTGGATCAGGTCGACGTGCTGGTGGTGTCCAGCGCCATCAACAGATCCAATCCCGAGGTCTCCGCCGCCCTCGAGCAGCGCATTCCCGTTGTGCCCCGCGCCGAGATGCTCTCCGAGCTGATGCGCTATCGCCACGGCATCGCCGTCGCCGGTACCCATGGCAAGACCACCACCACCAGTCTGATCGCCTCGGTGTTCGCAGCCGAGGGCCTGGACCCGACCTTCGTCATCGGCGGCCGCCTCAATGCCGCCGGTACCAATGCCCAGCTCGGCACCAGCCGCTACCTGATCGCCGAGGCCGACGAGAGCGACGCCAGCTTCCTGCACCTGCAGCCCATGGTTGCCGTGGTCACCAATATCGACGCCGACCACATGAGCACCTACGAGGGTGACTTCAATCGGCTCAAGCGCACCTTCGTCGATTTCCTGCACAACCTGCCGTTCTATGGCCTGGCGGTGCTCTGCGTCGATGATCCGGTGGTGCGCGAGATCATTCCCCAGGTCGCCCGGCCCACCGTCACCTACGGCACCGCCGAGGACGCCGACGTGCGCGCCGTGGACATCCGCCAGGACGGCATGCGCACCTATTTCACCGTGCTGCGCGAGGGCCGTGCGCCCCTGGCGGTCTCGGTCAACATGCCGGGCGTGCACAACGTGCTCAACGCCCTGGCCACCATCGCCATCGCCACCGACGAAGGCGTCAGTGACGAGGCCATCCTCAATGGCCTGTCCGGCTTCCAGGGGGTAGGGCGGCGCTTCCAGGTCTACGGCGAACTGCCGGTCGCCGGTGGCAGCGTCATGCTGGTGGACGACTACGGTCACCACCCGCGCGAAGTCGCCGCGGTGATCAAGGCCGTGCGCGGTGGCTGGCCCGAGCGCCGGCTGGTGATGGTCTATCAGCCGCACCGCTTCAGTCGCACTCGCGATCTCTACGAAGACTTCGTCCAGGTGCTAGCCGATGCCAACGTCCTTTTGCTGATGGAAGTCTATCCGGCCGGCGAAGAACCCATTCCTGGAGCCGACAGCCGCCAGCTCTGCCACAGCATCCGCCAGCGCGGTCAGCTCGATCCCATCTATGTGGAGCGCGGCAGCAACATCGCCCCGCTGGTCAAGCCGCTGCTGCGCCCGGGCGACATCCTGCTCTGCCAGGGCGCGGGCGACATCGGCGCACTGGCACCGCAACTGCTCAACCACCCGCTGTTCGCCACCGCCGCGACCGCCGGGAGTTCGGCATGAGCCGTCATCCGTACAACCCCTTGCCGGCAGCCGCTGTTGCCGGCGCGCACGTGGAGGGCTGAACCTTGGTCGCCACCCTACGTCACAACCAGCCCGGCTTCGGTCGGTCGCGCAACGTCGAGCAACGCGGAGCCAGTCGTCTGGTCGCCGAAGAGCCGCTGTCGACGCGCCTGCCGCGTCCCAGCCTGGGTCTGCTCAAACGCATCCTCTGGCCGTTCCTGCTGCTGGGGCTGGGCTTCGGCACCTATGAAGGCGCCCAGCGGCTGCTGCCCTATGCCGACCGGCCGATCGCCAAGGTCAGCGTCAAGGGCGATCTCTCCTACATCAGCCAGGCGGCGGTACAGCAACGGATCGCGCCCTTCGTCGGCACCACCTTCTTCCAGGTCGACCTGGCCGACATGCGCCATGAACTGGAAACCATGCCGTGGATCGCCCATGCCGAGGTGCGCCGCGTCTGGCCGGACGAGATCAGCATCCGCCTGGAAGAGCAGATGCCCATCGCCCGCTGGGGCGACGAGGCGCTGCTGAACAACCAGGGTGAGGCTTTTGCCCCGCAGGATCTGGCCAACTATGACAATCTACCGCGGCTGTACGGCCCCAAGCGGGCCCAGCAGCAAGTGATGCAGCAGTACCAGATGTTCAGCCAGATGCTCCGGCCGCTTGGTTACACCGTGGCGCGCCTGGAAATGCACGAGCGTGGCAGCTGGTACCTCACCACCGGTCAGGGCCTGGAACTGGTGTTCGGCCGCGACCAGCTGGTGGAAAAGATGCGGCGCTTCATGCGCCTGTACGATCAGGTGCTCAAGGCACAGATGGACAATATCGCGCGGATCGATCTGCGTTATCCGAACGGTCTGGCCGTGGCCTGGCGTGATCCCGCTGTCGCCGCCACCCCCGTGACCGAACCGGCCAAGCATTGAGGAGAAGTTTTTTACTATGGCAAGCGTGCAAAGCGGCAAGATGATCGTCGGCCTCGACATCGGCACTTCCAAGGTCGTGGCTCTGGTCGGCGAGGTGTCTTCCGATGGTCAGATCGAGATCGTCGGGATCGGCACCCATCCGTCGCGCGGGCTCAAGAAGGGCGTGGTGGTCAACATCGAGTCCACCGTCGCCTCCATCCAGCGGGCCATCGAAGAAGCCCAGCTGATGGCCGGTTGCCGGATCCATTCGGCCTTCGTCGGCATTGCCGGCAATCACATTCGCAGCCTGAATTCCCACGGCATCGTGGCGATCCGCGATCGTGAAGTGAGTCCTGCGGACATCGAGCGGGTGCTCGATGCCGCCCAGGCGGTAGCCATTCCCGCCGACCAGCGCGTACTGCACACCCTGGCCCAGGATTATGTGATCGACAACCAGGAAGGGGTACGCGAGCCCCTGGGCATGTCCGGCGTGCGCCTGGAAGCCAAGGTCCATGTGGTGACCTGCGCCGTCAACGCCGCGCAGAACATCGAGAAATGTGTTCGCCGTTGCGGCCTGGAAGTCGACGACATCATTCTGGAACAGTTGGCCTCGGCCTATTCGGTACTGACCGACGACGAAAAGGAACTGGGCGTCTGCCTGGTGGATGTCGGTGGCGGCACTACCGACATAGCCATCTTTACCGAAGGCGCCATCCGCCATACGGCGGTAATACCCATTGCTGGCGACCAAGTCACAAATGACATTGCCATGGCCTTGAGAACCCCGACGCAATATGCCGAAGAAATCAAGATTCGGTATGCTTGTGCCTTGGCGAAACTGGCTGGACCGGGCGAAACCATCAAGGTGCCCAGCGTGGGTGATCGTCCGCCGCGAGAATTGTCGCGTCAGGCCCTCGCGGAAGTGGTCGAGCCCCGTTACGATGAGCTATTCACACTGGTGCAAGCGGAACTGCGCCGCAGTGGTTACGAGGATCTGATCCCCGCTGGGATCGTACTCACCGGTGGTACTGCGAAGATGGAAGGCGCGGTCGAACTGGCGGAAGAGATTTTCCATATGCCGGTACGCCTGGGGGTGCCCCAGACGGTCAAGGGTCTGACTGACGTAATCAGCAACCCGATCTATTCCACAGGCGTCGGCCTGTTGCTCTATGGTCTGCAAAAGCAGACCGATCCTTTGCCGGTTGTTTCTGGCGGATATAGCAGCGAAACCAAATCCACAGTCCTGGAACGCATGAAGCGTTGGGTCCAGGGCAACTTGTAATTCACAATTAAACCGCGGCAGTAGGCGAAGATCCGAAAGGAAGAGAGGGGACCATGTTCGAACTCGTAGACAACATTCCACAAAGCGCCGTGATCAAAGTCATCGGCGTGGGCGGTGGCGGTGGCAACGCCGTCAACCACATGGTCAAAAGCGGTGTTGAAGGCGTCGAATTCATCTGTGCAAATACCGACGCCCAGGCCCTGAAGAACGTCACATCCCGTACCGTGCTGCAACTCGGCCCAGGCGTCACCAAGGGTCTGGGTGCCGGCACCAACCCGGAAATCGGCCGCCAGGCGGCCATGGAAGATCGTGAGCGCATCGCCGAAGTCCTCGAAGGTGCCGACATGGTCTTCATCACCACCGGCATGGGCGGTGGCACTGGTACCGGTGCCGCGCCGATCATCGCTGAAGTGGCCAAGGAAATGGGTATCCTGACCGTTGCCGTGGTCACCCGTCCGTTCCCCTTCGAAGGCCGCAAGCGCATGCAGGTCGCCGACGAAGGCATTCGCTCCCTGTCCGAATGCGTCGACTCGCTGATCACCATCCCCAACGAGAAGCTGCTGACCATTCTGGGCAAGGACGCCAGCCTGCTGGCCGCCTTCGCCAAGGCTGACGACGTCCTCGCCGGCGCCGTTCGCGGTATCTCCGACATCATGCAGCGTCCCGGCCTGATGAACGTCGACTTTGCCGACGTCAAGACCGTGATGGGCGAGATGGGCATGGCCATGATGGGTACCGGCCACGCCAGCGGTCCGAACCGTGCGCGCGAAGCCACCGAAGCCGCCATCCGCAACCCGCTGCTGGAAGACGTCAACCTGCACGGCGCCCGCGGCATCCTGGTCAACATCACCGCTGGCCTGGATCTGTCCCTGGGTGAATACGCCGCCGTCGGCGAGATCATCGAGGACTTCGCCTCCGAACATGCCACCGTTAAGGTTGGCGCGGTGATCGATCCGGAAATGCGCGATGAGCTGCACGTCACCGTGGTCGCCACCGGCCTGGGCGCGCGCATCGAGAAGCCGGTCAAGGTGGTGGACAACACCGCTCAGACCCTGGCCGCTGCCCGTCAGGAAACCGCTCCCGTCAACTACGACGACCTCAAGTACCCGACCTCGATGCGCTCCGGTCGTGGCAGCCAGCAGCATGGCGGCTCGGCAGCGGCGACCAAGGTCAATCCCAACGACGACCTGGACTACCTGGACATCCCGGCCTTCCTGCGTCGTCAGGCTGATTGATCGGGTATATCACAAGCCAGGGTGTGATTAGTGGGCATCGATTTTCGCTTCTGCTATCATCGCGACTTCGTTGAACACCATTCGCACCCTGCGACCGAGCGGCCCTGGCATGATTAGACAACGCACCCTCAAGAACACCATTCGCGCCACCGGCGTCGGCCTGCATTCCGGGGAGAAGGTGTACCTGACCCTGAAGCCGGCTCCCGTCGATACGGGGATCGTGTTCCGTCGCACCGATCTCGATCCGGTCGTGGAAATCCCGGCCTGGGCCGAGAACGTGGGTGAAACCACCATGTCGACCAACCTGTTCAGCGACACCGGCGTCAAGGTCGGTACCGTTGAGCACCTGCTGTCGGCCATGGCCGGTCTGGGTATCGACAATGCCTACGTCGAGCTGTCCGCTGTCGAAGTGCCGATCATGGACGGCAGCGCCGGTCCCTTCGTGTTCCTGATCCAGTCCGCGGGTCTGCAGGAACAGGAAGCGGCCAAGCAGTTCATCCGCATCAAGCGTGAAGTGAGCGTCGTCGACGGTGACAAGCGCGCCACCTTCGTGCCCTTCGACGGCTTCAAGGTGACCTTCGAGATCGACTTCGATCATCCGGTGGTCAACAACCGCACCCAGAAGGCCTCGGTGGACTTCTCGAGCACCTCCTTCCTCAAGGAAGTCAGCCGTGCCCGTACCTTCGGCTTCATGCGCGACCTGGAATTCCTGCGCTCGCACAACCTGGCCCTGGGCGGCAGCGTCGACAACGCCATCGTGGTGGACGAGAAGGGTGTGATCAACGAAGACGGTCTTCGCTACGAAGACGAATTCGTCAAGCACAAGATCCTCGACGCCATCGGCGACCTCTACCTGCTGGGCAAGAGCCTCATCGGCGAATTCCGTGGCTACAAGTCCGGCCATGCCATGAACAATCGCCTGCTGCGTGCGCTGCTGGCCGATCGTGATGCCTGGGAAGTGGTGACCTTCGAAGACTCCGGTCTGGCACCCATTTCCTATATGAGACCCGCGGCTGCCGTCTGAGCCCGGTCCCAAGCAAAAGCCCTGCATCCGCAGGGCTTTTTTTATGATCGCCGAAAGGTCTAGCGACGCGTCAGGGGCTCGCCCTGAAAGCTCACGCCGGCCAGGCCCTGGGCGACGAGGGCGCGGATGTTGGCGTGATCGCTGCCCTCCGGCGTCTGCAGCACGCTGCGGTAGTGCTCGCCAAAGGCCAGCAGGGCTTCCTCATCGCTCAGGCCTTCGAGCTTGGCCAGACCCAGGGTCTTGCAGGAGCCTTCGTTCTGGCCGGCGGCATTGTCCACCCCGCCGTTGCGAAAGGCGGTGGGCTGGTAGTGGTAGTGCTCGGCGACGAAGGCCAGGGTGTCGGCGAAGGCGTGATCGCCCTGGGCTAGGCTGGCGCGAAAGCGGGAGAGGTCGCTCATTTGCGCTGCTGCTCCTGGAAGGCCGCGGCCTGGGCCGGGGAGGCCTCCGTCTGATGCTGGGCTTTCCAGTCCGCGTAGGGCATGCCGTAGACGACTTCGCGGGCGTCATCGAGACTCAGCTCCAGACCCTTGTCGTCGGCTGCGGCCTTGTACCACTTGGACAGGCAGTTACGGCAGAAGCCGGACAGATTCATCAGGTCGATGTTCTGCACATCGGTACGCTTGCGCAGGTGCTCGACCAAGGTGCGGAAGGCGGCGGCCTCCAGTTCCAGGCGGTCTTGTTCGGTCATGACTGATTCCTCTTGCTAGCGACGGCCATGGCGCAGGTGGCGCCCGCCGTTGACGGTGAAGGTGCTGCCGGTCGCGTATTGGGTCGACAGCAGATAGAGCACGGTATCCACGATGGGGTCGGCGCCGGGTTCGAAATCCAGCAGCGCCTTGTCCAGGGTCGCCTGGCGATAGGCCTCGTCGGCGCCTTCCTTGAAGATCAGCAGCCCTGGCGCGATGGTGTTGACCCGCACCGTGGGGGCAAGGGCCTCGGCAAAGGACAGGGTCAGATTGTGCAGGGCGGCCTTGGTGGCGGCGTAGCCGATGTGATTGCGGCTGCCACGGGTCGCGCTGTCGTCGCCGATATGGATGATGTCGGCCCGGGGTGCGGCCAAGAGCAGATCTTGCAGGCCCAGGTTGAGGTGATAGGGCGCTTCCAGATGCAGGCGATAGAGCAGCCGCAGATTGTCCAGGCCATCTTCAGCCCAGACCGAGGCGTTGTGCACGATACCGCGCAGTGCGGGGTGACGTTCATGGAGCTGCTGCAGCAGGGTGTCACGCTGCGCCTCTTCGGTCAGATCGACCTGATAGGCTTCGAGCTCGAGGTCACGCAAGGGGCCGGGATCGTCGCGATAGACGGCAATGACGGGTTGGCCCTCGGCCAGCAGCCGGCGGGTCAAGGCGAGACCGACGCGGCGATTGGCACCGGTGACCAGAAGGGGAAGGGTTGCGGACATGAAGGGTACCCGATCCTGATGAGCGAAGCGGTCATGAGGCTGGCCGCTATTGTACGCATTCGACTCGTCAGGATGCAGGCTGATCCGCTATCGACCTAGCGAGCGCTGCCTCGCCAGCCATTGGCCCGCGATGAGGCGTTGTGCAGCCAGCCCTTCAACGCCCGGGTGATGAGGGGAATGAAGACGCAGACCATCACTGGGGTAAGGATCAGGGTGCTCAGCAGGATGCGTGGCAGCAACGGCAGATGTGCCAGGTAATCGCCAAAGGCGGCATTGAACAGCAGGGAGATGGGAAAGAACGCCAGCCAGACGGCGATGCTCTGCTTCCAGCGCGGCGGCGGCTGCAGGCCGGCACCGAACCAGTCGTCCATGCCCTGAGCCCGTCGTGCCTGGGGCGCTTCGAACAGGCCCTGGCCACGCTCCAGCCAGAGGCGCCGGGTGTCCGAGTGTTCCCACTCGTCGAGGGTCTGGGGGCAGGCGAAGCGAAAGATGATCTGCACCAGGTTGTCGCCCGGTGGCGGGGTCAGGACACCCGAGCCGAGATAGCCGGGATACCCGGTGGCCAGGGCTTCGCCTTCGCGTAGCCAGACCAGAAAGGCGTCGTATTGGCCGGCCGCGACGCGCCGCGCGACCATGAGGGTAACAGGCTGATTCATGCTCCAACTCCGGGCGATCGGGCCGGATAGGCCGGATGCCGTCACGCCGCCGGGTAGGCGGACAGGTGGCGAAAACGCCTGGTGTAGCAGGCGGCGCTAGCATAACAAGCCTTGAGACCCTTGGCTGCAGCGGGGGTTGCCAGCGGAGGCGTCTTGCTGACGGAGCGCCAAGCCCTGCCGGGCCAGGCATACTGGGCGGGATTCCACGCAAGAGGTCCGTATGAAAGTCGCACTGTTGAATGGCTCGGTCTATGGCACCGCGGAAGATATCGCCCGTCAGGTGAAGGCGCGGCTGAGCGCGGCAGGCCATGAGGTCTGGCACCAGCCCAATGCCGATCTTGCCAGCCTGGAGGCCTTCGCACCCGAAGCCTTGCTGGCCATTACCTCCACCACCGGCATGGGCGAACTGCCCGCCAATCTCGAGTCGTTGTATTTCCAGCTGCGCGATCGGCTGCCGCCCTGGTCCGGACGGCCCGGCGCCGTGCTGGCCCTGGGTGATTCCAGCTATGGCGACACCTATTGCGGTGGCGGCGAGCTGATGCAGGAGTTGTTCGCCGAGCTGGGGCTGCGCGAACTGCTGCCCATGCTGCGCATCGACGCCAGCGAAACGGTAACGCCGGACGAAGATGCCGAGCGCTGGGTCGCCGAGGTCATCGCCACGCTGGGCTGATCTTGCCCAGGCGGCAAAGCTGCTTTACCCGTTCTGATCCCGCCGCCTGGCCCGGTTTGCTGTCTTCGTCCCCTCAGCCTCGGTATCCTTGAGCGCCTGATGACTGTTTGAAATGGAGCCCTGGGTGAATAGATATCTGCGCCTGGCTCTGGAGCTGTGCGGATTGGGCGCGCTGTGGGGCGTGGGTACCTGGCTGGCGACCTCCTTCGCCTTGCCGGTACCGGGCGGTGTGGTAGGGCTGGCCATGCTGCTGTTGCTGCTGGCCGCGCGCCTCGTCGAACCGGAATGGTTGCAGGGTGGCGTGCGTCTGCTGCTGGGTGAGATGCTGCTGTTCTTCATTCCCGCGCTGTTGAGTCTGCTCGACTACGGCCCCCTGCTGCGGCAGGAGGGCGTGCGTATCCTTTTGGCGATCCTGCTCAGCACCGTGCTGACGATGGTCGCCACCGCCTATACCGTGGACTGGATGTTCCGCCGCCGGGGGCGTCGCGATGCTTGATCTGCCCGGACTCTTCTGGCTGCTGCTGACGGTGGCGGGCTATGTGGTGAGTCGACTGCTCTATGCCCGGTTGCGCTGGTATGTGGTCAGTCCGATCATCTTCGTCACGGTGCTGCTCTATGCCGCCACCCTCTGGCAGCAGGTGAGCTATGCCGAATACGCCCACTACAGCCACTGGCTGATCACCCTGCTGGGACCGGCGACGGTGGCCTTTGCCGTGCCGATCTGGCAGCAACGCCGCTTGCTGGCGCGCTACTGGCAGGCGCTGCTGGCCGGACTCTGCGTCGGCAGCGGTGTGGCCATCGGCAGTTCCTGGCTGCTGGCCCGGCTGCTGCTGCTCGACGACCGGGTGCTGCTGTCCATGTTGCCGCGCTCCATCAGCACCCCCTTCGCCATGCCGATGTCCGCGACCGTCGGCGGCGTCCCCGAATTGACCGCGGCCTTCGTGATGATCACCGGACTGGGTGGGGCCATCCTCGGCAGCCTGCTGATCAAGCTGCTGCCGCTCAAGTCGGCGCTGGCCCGTGGCGCCCTGTTCGGCATGGGCGCCCATGGCGTGGGCACCAGCAAGGCCTACGAGGTCGGCCTGGAAGAGGGCACTGTGGCCGGCCTGGTCATGGTACTGGCCGGCCTGAGCAATCTGCTCGGTGCGCAGCTGGTGCTCTGGCTGTTACGCGGCTAGTGCAGGGTGGCGGAAGGGGCGCTCAATTGCTCCAGCCGCCGCCGTACCTGCTCGCGTTCGGCATCGTCTTCGCTGATCAGCAGGGCGTGCTGCAGGTCGTAGCGCTCGGCCTGGGGACAGTCGAGTTGGCGGTACAGATCGGCGCGCGCCAGATGATCGATGACCCCGACCGCTCCCAGTTCGATGACGCGCTGGGCATCCTTGAGCGCGGCCAGCGGCTGGTCGCTCTGGCGATGCAATTCACGCAGATTGCGCGAGAGACGCTGCATCATCTGCCGCGGCCCCAGGGGCGCCAGATAGCTGGCCTGCAATTGCGCAGTGGGGCCGAATTGATCCACCAGGAGTTGGCGGCAGTCGTTCATGTACAGGCGTCGCCCGCCGAAGGGTTCGAGCAGATGATCCGCGCCCGGCACGCGCAGCAGGAAATGGCCGGGAAAACCGATGCCCTGCAGGTCGATCTCCAGGCGTCGGGCCAGTTCCAGGGCCACCAGGGCGATCGACAGGGGTTGGCCGCGCCGTCGCGCCAGAACCTCATCGAGTAGGGCAGCGGTGGGATTCAGGGGCCACTCGGCGGCGCGAAAGCCGGCATCGCACAGTTGCCGTAACAAGGCCTGGGCACGCTCGGCGTGACTGGCATCGCCATCCAGGGTGGCGACCAGACGCAGGGCCAGCTCATCCAGCGAGTGCAGCAGGGCGGAGGGATCGATCTGTTCATGGTGCTCGGCCGCGATCCACAGGGCGGCTTCCAGCAGCCGGGGATCGGGCCGGTCCAGGCAGGCGAGGCAGAATAGACGCGCGTCCACAGCAGACTCCAGGGCCCTTGGGGCCTTTTCCTCAGGTTTTAGCCTGCCAGCGCCGGGCCGTCCAGTCTGCGACAGTTGTGCACTGGTCGGCGGTCCGGCTTCCCGCTATAAGAACGGCTAGTGCCAGAGCAATCTTGAGAGTGGGAGTTCCACATGGACGAATCTTCGAATGGACGTCTTCACCCTTGTGCAGGGAGCAGCCGGCCATGAAGTGGGCAGACAGCGGTCGCAAACGCATGCACGACGGGGCGAACTCCCTTGGCAACCTGATGGTGGAAGGTTTCCACTACTTCGGCCTGTTCGCCATCGGCGCGGCCACGGCCTGGGCCTCGGTGATGGCCTTCATGGGCATGGTCGACAAGGGCCAGGCGAGCATCGATGACATTCTCCTGCTCTTCATCTACCTGGAATTGGGTGCCATGGTCGGCATCTACTTCAAGACCAACCACCTGCCCATCCGCTTTCTGCTCTACATCGCCATCACTGCCCTGACCCGCTATCTGATCGGCGATGTCTCGCACCATCGGCCACCGGATGCCGGGCTGCTGTATCTCTGCGGCGGGATCTTTCTGCTGTCGCTCTCGGTACTGGCGGTCCGCGTCGCCTCGAACAAGTTTCCTTCCAGTAAGGTGCTCGATGCGACGGGGGATGTGGTGGGCGAGGGCGACAAGTAGCTTGCGCAGTCCCTATCCGCTTCGCTCCTGGCGACGCGGCTGGCTGAGCCAGGTGCCGCGCCGTCAGGATGACCAGCCGGTCGGGGCCTAGCGATCCAGTGGCGCCAGCAGCTGGGCCAGGTCACTTTCGGTCAGACGCCAGTCGCCGCTGTTCTCGCTGAGGATGCCCGCGCTCAGGCGCGCCTTTTCCTGTTGCAGCTGCTGAATGCGTTCTTCCAGGGTGCCGCGGGCGATCAGCTTGTAGACGAACACCGGCCGGTCCTGGCCGATACGGTAGGCGCGGTCGCTGGCCTGCTGCTCGGCGGCCGGATTCCACCAGGGATCGAAGTGGATCACGGTATCCGCCGCGGTCAGGTTGAGACCGCTGCCGCCGGCCTTGAGGCTGAGCAGGAACACCGGTACCTCGCCATTCTGGAAGCGTTGCACCGGGGTGCGCCGATCCCGCGTCTCGCCGGTCAGGGTGACGTACTCGATGCCGCGCTGATCGAGGTCGGCGGCGATGAGATCGAGCATGCTGGTGAACTGGGAGAACACCAGGACCCGGCTGCCGCCGGGCAGCAGGGCGTCGAGTCGTTCGTTCAGCGCCGCCAGTTTCGCCGAGGGCTTGGCCACGCTGTCGTCTTCGTTGGGCACCAGGCGCAGATCGCAGCAGACCTGACGCAGCCGTAGCAGGGCATCGAGGATCAGCAGTTGGCTGCGGCCGATGCCCTGGCGGGCGATCTCGGCGCGGACGCGTTCGTCCAGCAGCAGCCGCAGGTCCTCGTAGCGCTCGCGTTGCGCCGTGCTGAGTTCCACCAACTGGATGATCTCGGTCTTGGGCGGCAACTCGCTGGCGACCCGCTGTTTGGTACGGCGCAGCATGAAGGGCCGCACCCGTGCCTTGAGCGCCGCCAGGCGCTGCACATCGCCTTCGCGCTCTACCGGGATGCGATAGGCCTGCTTGAAGCCCTTCTCGTCCCCCAGCCAGCCAGGCATCAGGAAGTGGAATTGCGACCAGAGTTCGCCCAGGTGGTTTTCCAGCGGTGTGCCGGTCAGGCAGAGGCGATGGCGGGCGCGCAGGTGGCGTGCGGCCTGGGCGGCCTTGGTGGCGGCGTTCTTGATCGACTGGGCTTCGTCCAGCACCTGCAGATGGAAGTCGTAGCTGGCCAGGCGCTCGGCATCACGGGGCAGCAGCGCATAGGTGGTGAGCACCACGTCGTGCTCGGGAATGCGCTCGAAGCGACTGCTGCGGGCGCTGCCCTGCAGGGTCAGCACGCGCAGACCAGGGGCGAAACGGGCGATCTCGTCCTGCCAGTTGGGGATCAGACTGGTCGGCATGACGATCAGCGCCGGCGCGGTCAGGCGGCCGGCGGCCTGTTCGACGAGAATGTGCGCCAGGGTCTGCAGCGTCTTGCCCAGGCCCATGTCGTCGGCGAGGATGCCGCCGACGTCCAGTTCGCGCAGGGCCTGCAGCCAGGCCACGCCTTCGCGCTGATAGGGGCGCAATTCGGCATGCAGGGTGTCCGGCAGGACCACTGGCTCGGCGGCATAGCTGCGCAGGCGCTCGGCGAAGCTTCTCAGGCGTTCGCCGCCTTCCCATTCCAGCGGCAGGCGCTCGTCCAGTTCGGCCAGACGCGCGGCGTCCAGGCGCGGCAGGCGCAAGGCACGGTCCTGGCTGAGACGGTCGGTGGCATAGAGTTCACCGAGGATCTGCAGGATCGGCTTGAGTCGCCCCAGGGGCACGGCGACCCGTTGCACCCGGCCCTGCTGGCCGGTAACCCGCGGAGGATCGATGCGCAGCAGCACGGGTTCGTCGTCGGCGCGTTTGGCCAGCATCGCCGGTTCGTACTGCGAGGGTTCGCGGCGGATGGCGTCGATCAGCAGCGGAATCAGACTGACGCGGCGCTGGCCCAGGCGGATGCCCAGCTCGACATCGAACTGAGCATCGGCGGCGGTGTGGCCCTGCACCTCTTCGAGGTGGCCGTACCAGCCTGCCACCGGCGTCAGGTCGAAGGTGAATTCGGGCTGGGCTTCGATCTGCCAGCCGGCTTCGCGCAGGCCGGGGATGACCTGCTGCACGAATCTGAGCCAGGCGGGGTCGTCCGGCAGTTCGAACATCTCGCCCCTGTCCTCGGGCAGCGCAGCGCTGCGCCGGGTCGCCAGGCGCAGCCCGTGATCGAGCAGCGTCTGCCGCCAGCGTTGTTCGGCCTGCAGCTGGCGAGTGGGATAGCTGGCATCGGGGGTGCGGGGCAGGGCGCCGAACAGCCGCCGTGGGCCATAGGCGAAGGCCAGGGCGGCGCGATGGCGCACCGTGGGCCTCATCTTGCCGATATGGCGGTCGTAATCGATCTGGGTATGGCTGCCGAGGGTTAGCACCGGTTGCGGCAGCTCCGGATTGGCGACCGGCGTGGCCGGCAATTCGGCCTCACTGCGTTGCAGCCGTTCGAGCTCGATGAGGGCGGCGGCGGCATGCTTGCAGTTGCGGCCGACCGGACAGGTGCAGCGGGCGTCGACCCGCCAGGCGGTCTCGCCCGCGCGCAGGCTGATCGCCTGCCGATAGGCCGGCCCGGCCGGGCTGTGGCACTCGGCATAGAGCTGGCCCTTGGCGGCCGAGCGCAGCTGCACCAGGCCGTCGAGCGCCAGTCGCCGACCACGCTCGTAGTTGCGCTCCGTGAAGGCGCCTTTCCAGTCCTGCCACTTGAGCCGTTCGAAACGTAACGCCATCGTTCACCCAGGCTGTTCGCACCAAACCGGCTATTCTGCCACAGTCGGCCGGACGCTCGTCGGACTCCCTTGATCTATGTGAGAATGAGAATATAGTGCATTTAACAGGGTGAGGAACGAGACGATGCGTGAACAACCGTTAGCCAGCGTAGCCCTGATCAAGGCCAGCCGCCTGGAGGCCCGACGGGAAGGGCGCCTGCGCTCGTTGCAGCGTGGCATCCTGATCGCTTGCAGCCTTGGCGTGCTCGGCGCGGCCGCCTTGCACCTGGCGTACCTCGCCCTGGGCGGTTTCTAGGCCAGCCAGGTCTTGTCTGGTCCAAGAAAAAGCCCCGAGCAGTCGCCTGTTCGGGGCTTTTTCGTCAGCGCCGGTCAAGGACCGGCGGCAGGGATCAGACCAGCAGGTCGCCCACGCGGTACATCTTCATGGTGTTGGTGCCGTCACGCTTGGTGTAGCTGTCGCCCTTGGTCAGGATGACCCAGTCACCGTGCTCGACGATGCCGCGCTTGAGCAGCTCGTCCACCGCCGCCTGGCTCACCTTGTTCGCCGGCATGGTGGTCGGGTCGAAGGGGATGGTGTGCACGTTGCGGAACAGCGCGGTGCGGGCCTGGGTGGCGCGGCTCGAGGCGAAGGAGAAGATCGGCACCGAGGAGCGCAGGCGCGACATGATCAGCGGGGTGTAGCCGGTGTCGGTCAGGCTGATGATGGCCTTCACACCCGGGAAGTGGTTGGCCACGTAGATGGAGGCCAGGGCGATACTCTCGTCCCACCGGGTGAAGGTATGGCCCAGGCGGTGGCTGGACAGCTTGCTGGTGGGCTGCTTCTCGGCACCGACGCAGACGCGCGCCATGGCCTTGACCGCTTCCACCGGGTACTGGCCGGCGGCGCTCTCGGCGGAGAGCATCACGGCATCGGTGTTGTCCAGCACGGCGTTGGCCACGTCGGAGACTTCCGCGCGGGTCGGCATGGGGCTGCTGATCATCGACTCCATCATCTGGGTCGCGGTGATCACCGCCTTGTTGAGGCGACGGGCGTGGGAAATGATGCGCTTCTGGATGCCCACCAGCTCGGCATCACCGATTTCCACGCCCAGATCGCCCCGGGCCACCATCACGGCATCGCTGGCGTGGATCAGGCCGTCCAGGGCTTCGTCGTCGGCCACGGCTTCGGCGCGCTCAATCTTGGCCACCAGCCAGGACTTGCCGCCGGCGGCTTCCATCAGGCGTCGGGCTTCGTGCATGTCTTCGGCATCACGCGGGAAGGACACGGCCAGGTAGTCGACCTCCATGGAGGCGGCCAGCTTGATGTCTTCGCGGTCCTTGTCGGTCAGCGCCGGGGCGGTGAGGCCACCGCCACGACGGTTGATGCCCTTGTGATCGGACAGCGGGCCGCCGATCAGGGTGGTGCAATGCAGTTCGGTGGCGGTCATGCCTTCCACGCGCAGGACCACGCGGCCATCGTCCAGCAGCAGTTCGTCACCCACACGGCAGTCGGTGACCAGGCCCGGGTAGTCGATGCCGACCACTTCTTCGGTGCCTTCGGTGCGGGGATGGGCGATGGACAGGCGGAAGGGATCGCCGACCTTGAGTTCGATGCGCTTGTTGACGAACTTGGCGATGCGGATCTTCGGACCCTGGAGGTCGCCGAGCAGGGCGACATGGCGACCGTGCTTGGCGGCGAGATCCCGTACCAGCTGACCACGAGCCCGGTGCTCGTCGGGCGTGCCATGCGAGAAGTTCAGGCGGGCGACGTCGATGCCGGCGATGATGAGCTGCTCGAGGACTTCCGGAGAATTGCTGGCCGGGCCCAGGGTGGCGACGATCTTGGTACGGCGATAAATCATGCAGTCTTTCCTTTAGCGGATTGCAATCATGAGTCGACGCCTCGGAACCTGTTCAGGATCTGCTGCGCGTCGGCCAAACGGCGTTGAAAATGCCTTGTTTGTCTCTAGCTCGCGAGAGCGTGAACAGGTGCTCGGCGCCGAGTCGACGTAGAACACGGAGCGCACCTCATTGTAGCGCTGTCGCGTGGCCAGCACATGACGGCTTTTCGCAGCTCTGTCACACCAATGGTCGTTTGCCCTCAAGAAGCGGGCCCCGGCGCCGATCTAGCGAACAGGAGGACTTTTCATGCGCCCTTATCTCTGCCTGTTCCTGCTGTTCGGCCTCAGCGGCTGCACCAGCGTTTCGATGAATTCCTATCTGGATGCCGCCTATAAATCCTACAGCGAAGGCGACTGCACCAATGCTCTGCTGCAGATCTCCCAGGCTGAGCGCAAAGGCCGGGCACGGCCCTGGCTGCAACCGGAATTTTCCATGCTGCGCGGCCAGTGCCTGGAGCAGCAGCAACTGTACGCCGACGCGGCCCAGACCTATCGTTTCATCCAGGTCCGTTTTCCGGCCAGCGAATACGCCTATCGGGCCCAGGCCCGACTGGACACCCTGCGCCAATTGGGGCTAGATGGCGGAACGGCCGTTGCGACGCCCCAGCCGGTGCGAAAACTACCGCAGCGCTGAGCTTTCCAGGACGTTGTCGGTAACGTGGCTTTACCGTGTGCAGGATGAATCGCACCATGACTCAGAATCGTCGTATCGAGCGCCACCAGCTGCCCTACTATCTGAAGGTGTTCAACCGCTTCACCGACAAGCCCATGGGCTACATCGGCAACATTTCCCGCGAGGGACTGCTGATGATCAGCCAGTTGCCCATGCTGGTGAATGCGCGCTTCGAGCTCCGCCTGAAGATTCCGGGGCAGGACGGCCAGCTGCACTTCGTCGACTTCGACGCCTGTTGCCAATGGAGTCATGAAGACGTGACGCCGGGCAACTATGACTCGGGTTTCAGCGTCGCCGAACCGCCAGCCGAATTCGCCGAGTTGATCGGCGTACTGCAGCACTATTTCACCTTCGGCCGCCTTTCTCAGTCGGCGATCTGATTCCGCTCGCCGGCGTTCCACAGGTGCAGCAGGCGAACGGGTAGATCCGCTGTTTCGCTGAGGGGCAGCCGGCAAATTCCTCGTCGCTCCAGACGCGCGGCCATTCGCTCGCTTTCAATGCTGGTCTGCCAGGCTGCGGCATAGCGTCGGGCATCGCGCCAAGTGCGGATGTCGCCAGGCTCTGCCATCTGCCGTAGCGCGGTGTCGACCAGCCAGAGCTGCAGGCCGCGCCGGGCCAGCTCCAGCCGCGCGAGCCAAGCCACCAGGCTGTCATCGAGCGGTGCCATGATCACCAGGACACTGCCGGGCTGCGCCTGTCGGCAGAGCCGTGTCAGCGCCGCCTTGAGGTCGGCCGTCGCATCTGCAGTCAGCTCCGGTAGGGCAGCTGGCGTAAAGGGGCGATTAGGCGTGGCGGCCGCCAGCAGGCGCAGTTCGGAATCGAGGCCATAGAGCCGCACCTCATTGCCACTGGCTGCCAGGGCCCGCCAGAAGCTCAGCGCCTGGTGGTGGTCTTCGGGCCGGCCGGCTTTTCCTTGTCCTGGCGTAGCCATGTCGGCGATCAGCAGGTGCAGGGTGGTGTCCGCCCGCAGGCGTGCCCGGGGTGCCGGCGTGAGAGGAGACGGATGCCCCCTGGTCCCCATCCGGCGGGCGTTCAGCCATTCGAGGACGGCCAGCCCCAGGAGCAGCAGGGCGCCGGTCGCGGGCAACCCTTGCCAGCGCAGGGGCGCCAATCCTCCTAAGATCAGGCTCAGCAGCGCCAGGGCGACCAGCGCCAGCGGCAGGCGGCGCCGGATCATGGGCGCGGTGCCGGACACTGTCCCAGCAGCTTGAGGATCTGGCCGTCCAGGCTGTCGCCTTCGAATTCGCGCTCCGGCGTCAGCCGCAGGCGCGGACGTAACACGGCGGGCAGCAGGGAGCGCACATCCTCGGGCGTCACACTGTCGCCCCCGCGCAGGAAGGCCTGAGCCTGGGCAAGCCGTAGCAAGGCCTGGGCGGCGCGCGGCCCGGCGCCCTGCTCGAACGCCGGCCACTCCCGGGTGAGACGGATCAAGCGCACGGCATGGTCGAGGATCGGCTCCGCCGCCGGGATCCCTGCCACCAGCCGCTGCAGGGCTGGCAGATCGCGCTCCTGCAGCAGCGGGCGCAGGGCTGCCGCTTCCAGGGGATCGGTGTGACCCTGTTGCACGGCCTGGCGCAGGGCGGCGAGTTCCTGGCCTTCCGCCGGCCACTCGAGCCGCAGTTGCACCAGGAAGCGATCCCGCAGCGCCAGGGGCAGGTCGCTGCCGGGGCTGCGGGTGGCGATCACCATGAAGGGCGCGGGCAGCGGTACCTGGCGGCCTTCCAGGCTCAGCTGGCGACCTTGCAGGGCGTCGTCCAGCAGATTGAGGACCGGTGGCGGAGCCCGGTGCAGGTCTTCGAGCAGCACCAGGGAATTGAACAGCGGGCCCCGGCGCAGGCGGGCGCTGTCGCTGCCGGCGTCCATGACGATTTCGCCCGCCACCTCGCCAGGCGTCAGCGCCGGATGGCAGCGCAGTCGGGCGAAGCCGGCGTCCAGGCTGGCGGCCAGGGCGCGGGCCAGCAGCGTCTTGCCCGCGCCGGTCGGCCCTTCCAGCAGCAGATGACCGCCCGCCAGCAGGGTGGCGAGCAGGCCTTCCACGGCGGCGTCCTGCTGCGGCAGCACCTTGAGCAGCGCCTGCCGCAGGGCCTGCAGCCGGGTCAGGGCGCGGGCCTTGACGCCGGTTTCGCCAGGGTCCGCTTGAGCGGCGTCAGGAGGGTAGCTGTCGGTCATCGGAAGTCCTCGGGAACGGGGGGCGCAGGGCCAGGCGCAACAGGCGCAGCTGGGCGATGCGACGGGTGAAGTCACGAGCGGAAAGGCGCGTCGGGCTGGGGCGCATCGCCTCGCCCACTGCGCGGGTACTCAGGCCGCTCAGCCGCGCAAGATGCTGCCAGCGCTCGGCCACGCCCTGGTCGGCGAGTTCGGGACGGCGGCGCTGCAGCTCGCGCTGGATGTCGCGCTGCAGAATGGCGATCAATTCGGGCCAGCGCT
This sequence comes from Pseudomonas sp. HUK17, assembly GCF_001566765.1. NCBI lineage: Bacteria > Pseudomonadati > Pseudomonadota > Gammaproteobacteria > Pseudomonadales > Pseudomonadaceae > Pseudomonas > Pseudomonas sp. HUK17. The sequence continues at coordinate 37,323 of NZ_LSMW01000005.1, read as the reverse complement.
CGGGGTCGCGACGAGGTGCCGGATCCCGTTGCCGGCGTCTCAGCCAGAGTCCCGTCGCCAGCGTCACCAGCAGAAGCGCCAGGCCATAGCGTTGCAAGGCCGCTAGCCACAGCGGGATCGGCGGCGCGGGCGCGATCAGGGTCACCGGCGCGCCTTGGGTCAGATACCACAGCAGCCAGGCATTGTCGTACTGGCCGAGGCGGGCGTTGCTCCAGAGGTCGGTGTCCGACAGGAGGGTCACGCTGCCATCGCCCCAGGGCAGCATCAGCATATGGGTGGCGCTGGTGCTGCTGGCCCAGGCCAGCGCCTGATCGCCGACATCGAACAGGTGGCGACTGTCGTCGAAGCCGAGATAGGCGGGGGCATCGTCCTCGGCGAGATAGAGCTGGGTCAGATTGGGCCAGAGTGGCAGCGCCATGATCGGCGGGGCGGCGCCGCCCAGCTCGCGGGTCGGCATGGGACGCACGCCCAGGGTCGCGCTGAGCGCCAGGGTGCTGTCATCGGCGACGGCCACCAGATGGCCGCCCGCTTCGACCCAGTCCAGCAACGCCTGGGCCTGGGAATCCGCCAGCGGTGGGTTGCCGGCCAGCCAGAATCTGACGCCTGCGGCGGGTAGTTCGTCGAGTTGCTCGGATTGGCCGCGTTGCACCCGGCTGCCGAAGTGCTGCAGGTAGGCGACCGCCAGGGCCTGGGGATCGGCGTTGCTGCTGCTGGCGAGCTGGGTGGCGAGCTGGCGGGCGGTGTGGCTGTCGAGTCCCTGATGGGTCAGGCGCAGGCTGGCCGGGCCGCTGTCGGCCTGCGGCGGCAGGGGGCAGGACAGCGGCTCCTGTTGGGCCAGGCAGGCCAGCGACAGGGTCAGCGCCCAGACGGCGGCACCCAGGCGTGCGGCGATACCTCGGCACCTGGAGCGAGCGGAGAGCCGATCGACTGAACGCATGGGAAGAGAGGATACGCGGGTAGACAGACGCCAAAGCCTAGCGGGTGGGGGCGCTCGGGAGCAAGGCGCACGACGATGCTAGACTGCGCCGATTCTAGGGGAGGGCGGTGTGACGCAAAGTATCTTCTGGTACGACTTCGAGACCACGGGGATCGATCCACGGCGGGATCGACCGCTGCAGGTGGCCGGGGTGCGTACCGATCTGGACCTCAACGAAATCGAGGCGCCGCTCAATCTGCATTGCCGGTTGAGCGAGGATGTCCTGCCCCATCCGGCGGCCTGCCTGGTCACCGGGATCCTGCCGGCTACCCTGCAGCGGCTGGGGCTGCGCGAGCGCGACTTCGTCCAGCGCCTGCACGAGGAGCTGCGGCGTCCCAACACCTGCACGGTCGGCTACAACAACCTGAGATTCGACGACGAAATGGTGCGGCACAGCCTGTACCGCAACTTTCATGATCCCTATGCCCGCGAATGGCAGCAGGGCAACAGTCGCTGGGATGTACTCGGTCTGATCCGGGCGCTCTATGCCTTTCGCCCGGAGAGCCTGAGCTGGCCGCAGGAGGAGCAGCGCGTTTCCCTGCGTCTGGACCGCCTGACCGTCGCCAATGGCATTGACCATGCCCAGGCCCATGACGCCCTGGCGGACGTCCGCGCGACCCTGGCCCTGGCGCGCCTGGTCAAGCAGCGGCAGCCCAAGCTCTACGACTATCTCTGGACGCAGCGTCAGAAAAAGGCAGCGCTGACGCGTATTCGTCTGCTCGAACCCCTGTTGCATGTCTCTGGGCGCTTCAGCGCCGAGCGGCACTTTCTCGCCCCCGTCCTGCCGTTGGCCTGGCATCCGGTCAATCGCAATGCGCTGATCGTCTGTGATCTTGGTCTGGCGCCGGAGCCGTTGCTGGAACTGGACGTCGAGGCCCTGCGCGAACGCCTCTATACCCGGCGGGAGGCGCTGGCCGAGGGTGAACTACCGGTACCGCTCAAGCTGGTACAGATCAACAAGTGTCCGATTCTGGCGCCCTTCAGCGTGCTGCGCCCGGTGGATACGGAGCGCCTGCAGTTCGATCTGGCAGTCGTCTGGCGGTGCGTCCGGCAACTGCTCGACCAGCGTGCGCACTGGCAACCCAAGGTGCAGGCACTCTATGCCGAGGCGTCCGGCTTTACAGCGCAAGAACAGGATGCCGAATTGAGACTGTACGACGGCTTCATCTCTGCCCAGGAACGGCAACTCTGCGAGCAAGTTCAGCAGTGTCCGGCGGAGCAACTTGGCAGTCGAACGTGGGCGTTCCAGGACGAGCGGCATCCCGAGCTGTTCTTTCGTTATCGAGCGCGCAACTTTTCCGAGTTGCTGACGGCGGAAGAGGGTGCCCGTTGGCGGCAATTCTGTCGGCAGCGACTACTGGGTGAAGACGGCCAAGGCCATATGACCTGCAAGCAGTTCCTCACCTTGACCGAACAACTGCGGTTTGAGGTCGCTGCTGATCTGGTGCCGATTCTCGAGGCCTGGTCAGCCCATGTCAGGGGCGTGATGCAACAGTTGGATAACCCCGTTATCGATGTGACATAAAGTCGCGATAACAGGCGTCGATCAGAGACCTTTGTTAACAGAAAAAGAGTCTGGACCACCACGTCGAGGACAGAATCCAGCCGGCTCTTTATTGCGGCAGCGCAGGCCAGGAGAGGGCCGTGATCAGGATCAAGGTGATTCGAGGGGCTGCCAACGCGAAGGGACGGTGAAGACTGCAGAGACGGCGCCAGGGTTTAAAGCGGCGGAGCCCAAGCTAACCGCGCACCACGCAGGCGAAAAAAACGCCGGCTAGCCGGCGTTTCTTCTGATCAATCCAGCAGGGTTGCCCAGGATTCGACGTCGTCCGAACCCCACTTGGCTTTCCACTCTTTCAGAGTCTTGTGATTGCCACCCTTGGTTTCGATCACTTCGCCATTATGCGGATTCTTGTATTGCTTCACTTTACGAGCACGCTTGGGAGTATTGCCGCTGCTGGACTTAGCAGCGCGCGCCTGGCGTGCGGGCTTGGCTTCGGTATCAAGAATGCCGATGATGTCACGCAGGGATTTCTGATATTCACCCATCAGCGCGCGCAGTTTCTTTTCGAATTCCAGTTCGCGCTGCAGTTTGTCGTCCTCTTGCAGCGACTTCAGGCGCTCCTGCAGTTCCTTGATAGCTTCTTCGGTCTGACGATATTCGTTGATGAGCGACATAAAACGGCCTTTGTTCTGAGTGATGCAGAGATGAAAGTCTGGATCGATCATAGATTGACTATCGGAATAAGTAAACGGTCCGAGTGGCAAGTCGATAATTAAGGCGGCGGTCGTCACAACAAGGGAATTACCAGGAGACGGGCAACTTTCGACCAGATGACAGTGGAACTTGTCCGCCATTACTTGTCCTTTGCAAAGTCTTTACCGTCGCCGTACAGCCATGTGCGGCAGTCCCTTGCGCCGCTCGACGCTGCCCGCGAGTACGCCTAGAATGCAGCCCCTTTTCGTTCGAGGTTGTGCTATGCAAACGTTTCGTCTGGTGATCGCCTGTCCGGACGGGGTAGGTATCGTGGCCAAGGTCAGCAACTTCCTGGCGACCTATAACGGCTGGATTACCGAAGCGAGTCACCATTCGGATACGGAGAGTGGCTGGTTCTTCATGCGCCATGAGATCCGCGCCGATTCACTGCCCTTCGATCTGGCCGGCTTCAGTCAGGCCTTCGCGCCCATTGCGCGGGAATTCTCCATGCAATGGCGAATCACCGATTCGGCCCAGCGCAAGCGCGTGGTGCTCATGGCCAGTCGCGAATCCCACTGCCTGGCCGACCTGCTGCACCGCTGGCACAGCGGTGAGCTGGATTGCGAGATTCCCTGCGTCATCTCCAACCACGACACCCTGCGCAGCATGGTCGAATGGCACGGCATTCCCTTCTTCCACGTGCCGGTCGATCCCGCCGACAAGCAGCCGGCCTTCGACGAGGTGTCGCGGCTGATCGAGCTGCATCAGGCGGATACCGTGGTGCTGGCGCGCTACATGCAGATCCTGCCGCCGGATCTCTGCGCACGCTATGCCCACCAGGTGATCAACATCCATCACAGCTTCCTGCCGTCCTTCGTTGGTGCCAAGCCCTATCACCAGGCGGCGCAGCGCGGCGTCAAGCTGATCGGCGCCACCTGTCACTACGTGACCGAAGAGTTGGATGCCGGGCCGATCATCGAGCAGGACGTGGAACGCGTCAGCCACCGGGACAACGTCGAGGACATGGTGCGCCTGGGCAAGGACGTCGAGAAGATGGTGCTGTCCCGCGGCCTGAGGTACCACCTGCAAGAGCGGGTCATGGTCCATGGCAACAAGACCGTCATCTTCGACTGACAGCGAGCGTCCTGCGGAGCCGGGTACCGCAGCGGCGCCGCCACGGCTGGGCGAGGGCTGCCTCGCCCGCTATGACCTGCAGGCCATGGCGGAGGAGGGCGGCGCCGATTTCAGTGCCGCCGCGGCCCTATGGCGGCAACTGCAGGCACCACAAGACACCGAGGACAGCGCGATAAACGCCACGGACAGTGGGGATACGGACGCGACTCAGCTGTCCTGAGCGGCGGCTTCGGCGCTGGTCTTGGCCTTGAGATCGGCGATCTTGCGCACTTCCGAGGCGAACACCTCGTCCTGCACGGTCGGCCGTTTCTTCCAGGGTTTGCGGTCGGGCTTGGGTTGCGCGGCGTAGGTGACGATTTCGCCACCGTAGACATCCTGATAGCGCTGGGCCTGGCGTTCCAGTTCAGCGCGAAGTTGATCTTTGGTCACGGGTTCGATCTTGTTCGAGTGTCGCGAGAGGCGAGCGGTCGTCAGGACCGCTCGAAGCCGGTGCGCAGGAAGCGCGGCTGCGGAGTCTAGCCGTCGCGACGCCCTTTGCCTATCCCACTCAATCCAGGATGCGCATGGACAGATCGATGGCCTTGACGTCCTTGGTCAGGGTGCCGATGGAGATGTAGTCGACGCCGGTCTGGGCGATGCCGAGCAGGGTGTCCTGGTTGACGCCGCCCGAGGCTTCCAGCTTGGCTTGGCCAGCGGTCAGGGCGACCGCCGTGCGCATGTCGGCCAGGCTCAGCTCGTCCAGCATGACGATGTCCGCGCCTGCGGTCAGGGCCTGTTCCAGCTCCTGCAGACTTTCCACCTCGACCTCCACCGGGCGCCCTGGCGCCAAGTGCCGGGCGGTGGCCACGGCCTGGGCGATGCCGCCACAGGCGGCGATGTGGTTTTCCTTGATCAGGAAGGCGTCGAACAGGCCGATGCGGTGGTTGTAGCAACCGCCGCAGGTGACCGCGTATTTCTGGGCGCGGCGCAGGCCGGGCAGGGTCTTGCGAGTGTCCAGCAGCCGTACGGCGGTGTCCTGCACCAGGTCGGCATAGTGGCGGCAGCGGGTGGCGGTGCCGGACAGCAGCTGCAGGAAATTGAGCGCGCTGCGCTCGCCGGTGAGCAAGGCACGGGCTGGGCCCTGGAGTTCAAACAGCACCTGGTCGGGCGCGACCCGTTCGCCGTCCGCCACCTGCCAGCGGACCTCGACCGCGGGATCCAGCACCCGGAACACCTCGTCGACCCAGGCCGTACCCGCCACCACTGCGGCTTCACGGGTGATGATCCGCGCGCGTGCCTGTTGGTGAGCGGGAATCAAGCCCGCCGTAAGGTCGCCACTGCCGACGTCTTCGCGCAGCGCGGCGGCGACGTTATCGGTGATGACCTGGGCGAGATCGGCAAGGGTAGCGCTGGACATGAAAAGACTCCGAAAAGGGGCTGCAGGAGGCGAGCGGGCAACTTTAGGTGAGGTTGACGATCTGAGATAGACAACGTTGAATTATTTGATGGGCAGGCGCTGACCGACAGGTGCCTTGTGAACCCTGTCATGTACTGTGCAGATGCCGATTGGTCGATGCCTTAGCAGAGCAAATAATGGCACATCGACAACGTTTCACCTCGCGGCCAGGGCGGCCAACGTTGTTCAATGCTCCTGTAGTGGAACGCGATTCAGCCGAACGCAAGAACGGTTGTGGGAGGCGGTGGTGCAGAACGACGTAAATGTGGTTCATTTCAAGGCGCTCGGGGAATCTTCTTCCCGATTGCCTGCTGTGCTTTTACCGGTCAGGGATCGCGCCGCTCAGCGACTCAATGCCTCCTTGCAGCAGCTGTTCGACAACGCCGACGATGCGCTGTTTGAAATGGCCGATCGGGCCGGCAGCAACCAGGAGCAAAGTCTCTACTTCGAAGCGATGCGCGATCTGCGCCTCAGACGCAAGAGCATCGAGCGCAGCTTTCTCCAGCAGTATTTCGAGCGCTTCGCCGCCCTGAACAATCTGGTCGGCAGCAAGCCGGAAATGCGTCTGGACAGCGTCTCCTACGAAGACCTGAGTCTGGTGCAGAACGATGCCCTGGAAGAGAGCGTCGCCGTGGACACCATGGTGGCCAAGGCGCTCAGCAATAACGCCATGGCCATCAGCCACCTGACCATCAGATTCAACACCCAGCTGGCCAGCAAGCTGGATGATTCGACCCATCCCCTGGGGCCACGCCGGCTGTGCGAGGCCTTCGTCGAGGCTTGCCGCGATCTCGACACCGACATCAAGGTCAAGCTGATCATCTACAAGCTGTTCGAGCGCTTCGTGCTCAACGGCCTCGGTCAGCTGTACGCGGAATCCAATCGGCAATTGGTCGATGCCGGGGTATTGCCCCAGCTCAAGGCCATTCCCCAGCAGGTACCGAATCGCTCGGCCAAGGGCTATAGCGGGCGCACCCCGGCCCACGTCAACGGCGAAGACGATGGCCAGGAGCTCTTTGGCACCCTGCAGGGCCTGCTGGCCCAGCTGCGCACCCCGGGCAGCGCCACCCTGGGTGGCGGCATGGCGGCCGATGACGGTGCCGCCACCGGCGATGGCCAGGTCATCACCAGCTACGACCTCATGCGCCTGCTCTCTCACCTGCAGCAGCAAATTTCCAGCCAGTCCCTGGATGGCTATGACCTCAAGGCGCAACTGGGCGTGGCCCTGGGCCGCATCAGCGAGCGCTCGGGTCGAAAGCGCGTGGTGGGGCAGGTCGACGAAGACGTCATCAATCTGGTGGCGATGCTGTTCGAATTCATTCTCGACGACCTCACCCTGCCGGATTCGCTCAAGGCGCTGATCGCCCGGTTGCAGATTCCCATGCTCAAGGTGGCGGTCCTCGACAAGACCTTTTTCAGTCGCGGCAGCCATCCGGCTCGGCGACTGCTCAACGAGATCGCCGCCGCTTCCCTGGGCTGGGGCGAGCAGAGCGATCTACAGCGCGACGGTCTCTATCAGAAAATCGAGCAGATCGTGCAGCGCCTGCTGTCCGACTTCGTCGACGATCCGGAGATCTTCGCTGAGCTGTTGGCCGACTTCATGGCCTATGTCAGTGACGAGCAGCGTCGCAGCGAATTGCTCGAACAGCGTACCCGCGATGCCGAGGAGGGCCGGGCACGGGCCGAGATCGCACGCCTGCAGGTCGAGCACGTCCTGAGCCAGCGCCTGCAGGAACATCAGCTGCCGGCCGCCGTGCAACGCGTCCTGCGCGAAGCCTGGAGTCAGGTGCTGTTGCTGACCTGCCTGAAGCAGGGTTACGACTCCAGCGAATGGCGGGCGGCGCTCAAGACCATGGACGATCTGATCTGGAGCATCCAGCCCCACCACGACGTAGCGTCGCGCCAGCGTTTGCTGGAGATGGTGCCTGGGCTGCTCAAGGCACTGCGGGAAGGCCTGGCCAGCGCGGCCTTCGATCCGTTCTCCACCTCCGAATTCTTCACTGAACTCGAATCCCTGCACGTCCAGACCTTCCAGCAGACTCGTCCCGAGTTGGCAGAAGTGGCGGCGGTGGAGGCCGCGGTCGCAGTGCCCGTACCGGCGCCTGCCGCTGAGCCCTTCGAGCTGCCTCGCGCGGAGCGGATCACCGGATTGACCGGTGACTCCCTGGAGTGGGTGGATAGCCTGTCGGTGGGCGCCTGGCTCGAAATCCTCGATGTCGAGCAGAAGCTGCGCTGCAAGCTGGCCGCGGTCATTCGCCCCATGGGCCGCCTGGTGTTCGTCAATCGCACCGGCATGAAGGTGCTGGACCGCACCCGTGAGGAACTGGCGCTGGATTACCAGGAAGGCCGGGTACGGCTGCTGGACGATGCCCTGCTGTTCGACCGGGCCATGACCTCGGTGATCGGCAGCCTGCGGGGGCAGTCGCCTTCCTGAGGTCGCTGCGACAGTAAAAAGCCGTCCCAAGGGACGGCTTTTTTGTGCGTGAGCCAAGGGCCTAGTGCAGCTTCAGGCGTGGCTCGGTCTTGCGTCTCAGGTGGTCGCCGGCAAACAGCGCCAGGGCACGCAGCGGGCCATAGAGGGCGACCTGGTGCATGCGGTAGAGCGAGACGTAGAAGGTCCGCGCCAGCCAGCCTTCCAGGGTCAGGCTACCCAGGGCGCCGCCCATGAGATTGCCGACCGCGCTGAAGCGCGACAGCGAGATCAACGAGCCATAGTCCTTGTAGACGTAGTCGGGCAGCGGCTTGCCTTCCAGGCGGGCCTTGAAGGTCTTGACCAGCAACGAGGCCTGCTGGTGAGCGGACTGCGCCCGGGGCGGTACGGTACGGGTGTCGCCGGGGGTCAGCGGGCAGGCCGCGCAGTCGCCGAGCGCGAAAACATTCGGGTCGCGGGTAGTCTGCAGCGTCGAGTTGACCACCAGCTGGTTGATGCGGTTGGTTTCCAGCCCCGCCAAGTCCTTGAGAAAGGCCGGAGCGCGGATACCGGCAGCCCAGACCTTGAGACTGGCCGGGACGAATTCGCCCGCGGTCTGCAGGCCGTCGGCGCGGACTTCCTTCACCGCCGAGCCGGTCAGCACCCGCACGCCGAGTTCTTCCAAGGTACGGTGCGCCTGGCCGGCGATGCGTTCGGGCAGCGCCGGCAGGATGCGCGGACCAGCCTCGACCAGGGTGATACGCAGGTCTTCGGGGCGGATGCGATCCATGCCATAGGCCTGCAGCTCTTCGGCGGCGTTGCGCAGCTCGGCCGCCAGTTCCACGCCGGTAGCGCCGGCACCGACGATGGCTACCTCGATGTACTCACCCGGCTGCTCGCTGACGTGGGCACGCAGATAGTGGGTCAGCAGCTTGCGGTGGAAGCGTTCGGCCTGGGCACGGGTATCGAGGAAGATGCAATTTTCCGCGGCGCCCGGGGTGCCGAAATCGTTGGTGGTGCTGCCGATGGCCAGCACCAGGGAGTCATAGCCGATCTCCCGCTCCGGAACCAGGATGGCGCCATCGTCCTCGATCGCGGCCAGCTGCACCTTGCGGCGCTCGCGATCCAGGCCGGTCATGCGTCCGAGCTGGAAGTCGAAATGGTTCCACTTGGCCTGGGCGACATAGCTCAGCTCGTCCTCGGTGGAGTTGAGGGAGCCGGCGGCCACCTCGTGCAGCAGGGGTTTCCACAGGTGGGTGGCATTGGCGTCGATCAGCACGATCTGCGCCTGGTCGCGCTTGCCCAGGCTACGGCCCAGGCGGGTAGCCAGTTCCAGGCCGCCGGCGCCGCCGCCGACGATAACGATGCGATGGGTCATGGAGAGCACTCTTAGAGAAGAAAAGCCTTGGCCGGACCGGGCGCGTCGCCGCAAGCGGGCGCAGTCCCGGGCCGGTGGAATCTGGGGTCGTCGGAGCGCGCGAGAATCGAGTCATCTAGCAGAGAAGATGGGCGAAAAGTCATCACTTTCAAGGGAGGCAGCCTGCATCTGCTCTGGCAAGGACGTACGCGGCGACGAGAGGTCGCGCTAGTTTAACCGGGCTGGCCCGGCCATTCGACCCTAGGGAAACTGGGGTCAATCCAACACCTGTACTCGATCACCCAGGCGGATGATGCCGCTCTCCAGCACCCGGGCGGTGAGTCCGCCATGACCCCGCATGGCCTGGAAGGTACCTGCGCCCAGGCGTTCTTCCAGGCGCGCGCAGGGCTGGCACCAGCCGGTGGTTTCCAGCACCGCCTGGCCGATGCGGAAGCGGCGATTCTTCAGGCTGAAGAGATTGATTCCGGCGATGGCCAGGTTGCGTCTGAGATCGGCCGGCGCCACGGGCGTGCCGATCAGGGCCGCGACCACTGGCAGATGCTCCCATTGAATGAGGGTGACCTGGCGCTGGTTGCGTGGGGTAGGGCGGGCATGATCGCCGGTAAGACCCGCATCCCGGCGCGCCTCCACGGCCTCGATCTCGACCATGGGCGCGCGCGAGGCGGGTCGCACACCGATCCAGCGCACCTCGCCGGACTGGGGAACCTGGGCGAGCAGTTCTTTGAGCGGAATCATGGGGCTCCTCGATGCGATGGGTGGTGCCAGCCTGAGCGGTAGGGCAGGATAGCGGCCCTGATAGATCGCTCAAGAGAGGATGCCATGCGCGCAAGAGTTCTGGCGTTGTTGCTGTCGTGTCTGTTGCTGCCGCTGTCCGCCCTGGCGCTCGAACCGGGTGAGCGGGTGGCGCCCTTCACCCTGCTAGATCAGCGTGATCGGCCCTATACCTTCGACGACCAGCTGCAGGTGTTGCTGGTGGCGCGCAGCATGACTGGCTCGGGGCTGGTCAAGGAAGCCATGCGCGAGCAGCCGGCGAACTATATCGACGGCACCCGGGTGGTCTATGTCGCCGACATCAGCAGCATGCCGGCGGCCATTACCCGGATGTTCGCCGTGCCGGCCATGCGCAAGTACGGCTATCGGGTACTGCTCGATCGCGAATCGCGCATCGTGCCGCGCTTTCCTGGCGATGCCAGCAAGGTGCTCTGGGTGACCCTCGACCATGGCCGCTTTGTCAGCCAGCGCGAATTCAGCGACGCCAATGCCCTGCGCGACGCGCTCAAGGCCAAGGCCCGTTGATGGACGGGGTGTTCGTCGATGGCTGGTATCGCGAGGCGCGGCTCTGTCCTTCGCCCAACCACAACGAACGCCCGGCAGGGACAGAGGTGTCCCTGCTGGTGATCCACAACATCAGCTTGCCGCCCGGGCAATTTGGCACCGGCTGCGTCCAGGCCTTCTTCCAGAACTGCCTGGATCATTCGGCCCATCCCTTCTTTGCGGAGATCGCCGAACTGAAGGTGGCGGCGCACTTTCTCATCGAACGCGACGGGGTGGTCACCCAGTTCGTGTCCTGTGAGCAACGCGCCTGGCATGCCGGCGTCTCCTCCTTCGAGGGGCGCGAGAACTGCAACGACTTCGCCCTGGGCATCGAGCTGGAAGGTACGGACGACCTGGCCTACACCGACGCCCAGTACCGCGCCCTGGGACGGCTGACGCGGGCGTTGCAACGCGCCTATCCGGCGATCACTGCCGAACGTATCCAGGGCCACAGTGACATCGCCCCCGGACGCAAGACCGATCCGGGCTCGGCGTTCGACTGGCCGCGTCTACATGCCGAGCTGCAGGGCCACGAGGCCTAGCGCAGGCGATCCGCTTCCCAGCCGAACACCGCGCAGGCATTGCGCGTGGTGGTCGCTGCCAGCGTCTCAGGCGAGACCTGCCACAGCGGCGCCAGAGCCGCGCAGATGGCCGGCAGATGGGTGGGGCTGTTACGCACGTCCGGGTGCATAGCGGGTGGCATGTCCGGGGCGTCGGTCTCCAGCACGATGTCATCCAGGGGCAGTTGCGGCAGCACGCGCTGCAGGCGCCTGGCCTGGGGCCAGGTGGGCGCGCCGCCCAGACCTATCTTGAAGCCCAGACGCAGATACTCGCGGGCTTCCTCGAAGCTGCCGGAAAAGGCGTGGGCGATGCCGGCCCGGGGTGGCTTGAGGCGTTTCAGGATCTTGACCACATCGGCATGGGCGCGGCGCACGTGCAGCAGCACCGGCAACTCCAGCTCCATGGCCAGGCGCACCTGCTGTTCGAAGAACCAGGCCTGGCGCGCCTTGTCGGGCGTCTCGATGAAATAGTCCAGCCCGATCTCGCCCAGGGCGCAGAGCCGGGGATCGGTTCGACGTTCCAGGCAGAAGGCCCTGAGCGCCTCGATATCGGCCTCCTGGTGGCGCTGCAGGTATAGCGGATGCAGGCCCGGAGCCGCATAGAGGCCGTCATGGGCTGTTGCAACCCTCCAGAGTTGCGGCCACTGGCTGCGCTCGACACCGATCAGTACCTGGCGCACCACGCCGAGTCGCGCGCAGTCGGCCAGCAGCGCCGCCCGTTCGGCGTCGAAGCCCGGATAGTCCAGGTGATTGTGGGTGTCGATCAGCAGGCTCATGACAGGCGGCGTTTGAGGACCCTCGGGATGGCTTGGACACCGGGCAGGTAGTGGTCGTTTTCCAGGGCGTCCAGCATCAGTTCCAGGGCGCGCTCGGTGATGACCTCGTGCTGCTGGGAAATGGCGTTGACCTTGAACGGCAGGTAGTCGAGCAACTGGGTGTCGCCAAAGGTGGCCAGGCGCAGGGTGTCACCCGCGGCCAGCGGATGATCGCGCAGCACGTCCAGCACACCCTGCAGCAGGACGTAGGAGGTGGTCAGCAGGGCCTCGGGCCAGTGGCCGAGTTCTTCGATCATGGCCAGCGCCTGGGTGCGGCCGCCGTCGCGGCTGTAGTGAGGGGCATGACGCTCCCAATGGCGCGCTGGGTGATCGGCGAGGGCGGCAGCGAAGCCGGCGGCGCGCTCGCGGCTGATGACCAGGTCCGGACGCGCCCCGATCAGGGCGATGCTATGGGTATCCGGGGTCAGCAGGGTGGCGGCCAGCTGCCGCCCGGCGGTGTGGTCGTCGCTGACCACCGAGCAGAACTGCGCGGGATCGAGTTGGCGGTCGATGGCGATGATCGGGATGTTGTGTTCCTGCAGTTGCCGGTAGGGCGCGTCGTCCTCGGCCAGGCTACTGGCGGTGAACAGGCCGTCGCAGCGGCGGGCACGAAACAGCGCGATGAGCTGGCGCTCGCTGTCGGGATTGTCGTCGGTGCAGGCGATCAGCAACTGGTAGCCGCGGGCCCGTGCCCGTCGTTCCAGCTGCTTGGCGAGGCGTGCATAGCTGGGGTTTTCCAGGTCGGGCAGCAGAAAGCCCAGGGTGTGGGTCGCCCCGCGGCGCAGGCCGGCGGCGCGCTGATCAGGCTGATAGCCGTGGGCCTCCACCACGGCCATGACCCGCGCCACGGTCGCGGCGCTGATGCGCCTTTGCGCCGCCTTGCCATTGATGACATAGCTGGCGGTGGTAAGGGATACGCCGGCCAATTGGGCGATGTCGCTGAGTTTCACGCCTGTTCCTCATCGGACCTGAATCGCCTGTGCTGTACGCCATGAACGAGACGGTCTTTATTGTGTGTTGTGCTTCAAGGATCGGCGATTATCGAGTAACGTTCCAGTCCCATTGGGTGAAACGTTTCAGCTTTCTGTTGTCCGAGGGCTGGCACGAATCTGCCAAGGGCCCTGCCACGCCTCTCCGGGCGCGATTGCAGGGCTGAGCGAGCCGGCAAGCATCTATTACAAGAAAGGCACGGCGCCAGGATCAGGCGCGCGGCGCCGGAGGTATCCTTCCATGTTCGAACTCAATGCCCAGCATATCCGCATGGCCCAGCAGGCGCCGGACAAGGCGACCGCCCTGGCCATGCTCGCCGAGTCCCTGGTGACCGATGGCCTGGTCGCCCCGGGTTATCTCGAAGGGCTCAAGGCCCGCGAGGCCCAGGGCTCCACCTACCTCGGCCAGGGTATCGCCATTCCCCATGGTACGCCGCAGACCCGCGACCAGGTGCATGTCACCGGCGTGCGGATGATGCAATTCCCGCACGGAGTAGACTGGGGTGATGGTCAACTGACCTACCTGGCCATCGCCATCGCCGCCAAATCCGACGAACACCTGCGCATCCTGCAGCTGCTGACCCGCGCCCTGGGCGAGAGCGATCTGCAGCAGGCCCTGCGCGAGGCCCGTGAACCCCAGCAGATCCTCGACCTGCTGCAGGGCGCGCCCCAGGCGCTGGCACTGGACGAAGAACTGGTGCAACTGGCCATCGATGCCGAGGACCTGGAAGACCTGGCCTGGCAGGGCGCCCGGATGCTCAAGCACATGGAGTGCGTGGGTGCCGGCTTCGCCGGTGCCCTGCAAACCAGCCAGCCGCTGCCGCTGGGCGACGGCCTCTGGTGGCTGAACAGCGAGACCGCGGTGAAGCGCCCCGGCCTGGCCTTCGTCACCCCGCTGCAGGCCTTGCAGCTGCAGGAGCAGCCGGTGCGTGGCCTGTTCTGCCTGGCCAGCCTGGGCGAGGGCCATCGCGCCCTGCTCGAACGCCTCTGCGATCTGCTCGTCGCCGGTCGTGGCCAGGAGTTGGCCCAGGCCACCTCCCGCCGCGCCGTGCTCGAAGCCCTGGGCGGCGAAGTCGCCCCCGACTGGCCCAGCGCCCAGGTGGTGCTGGCCAATGCCCATGGCCTGCACGCCCGTCCGGCCAAGGAGCTGGCGCGGCTGGCCAAGGCCTATGACGGCGAGATCCGCGTGCGCGTCGATGGCGGCGCCCCGGTCTCGGCCAAGAGTCTGTCGCGGCTGCTGGCGCTGGGTGCCCGGCGTGGCCAGACCCTGGAATTCCTCGTCGAACCCGGTACCCCGGCCGCGGCCGCGCTGAACGATCTGATCGGCGCCGTGCAGGCCGGTCTCGGTGAAGAGGTGGAACCGGTCACCGCCAGTGCCCCGGCCCCCGCCGGTGCCGCCCGGGTCACCGCCATCAGCCTGGTGGACCCGTCCGAACAACTGCCGCTGGCCCCGGGCGATCGCGCTCAGGCCGTGGCCGCCGCCCCCGGCCTGGCCGTGGGCCCGGCCCATGTGGTGGCGCCCCAGCACTTCGACTATCCGGCCACCGGCGCAGGCGCTGCCGCCGAACGCCAGCGGCTGGATGCGGCCCTGGCTGCGGTACGCGCCGACATCGAGGCGCTCATCGCGCGCAGCGAGGCCAGTGCCCTGCGCGAGATCTTCCTGACCCACCTGGAGATGCTGGAAGATCCGGATCTGCAGCAGGGCATCGCCGCCCGGCTCAAGGCCAACGCCAGCGCCGCCGCGGCCTGGGACGCCCAGATCGAGGAGGCGGCCAGCCAGCAGGAAGCCCTGCACGACAAGCTGCTCGCCGAACGCGCCGCCGATTTGCGCGACGTTGGTCGCCGGGTACTGGCCCAGCTGTGCGGCGTCGAATCCGCCCGCGAGCCTGAAGAACCCTATGTGCTGGTGATGGACGAGGTCGGTCCGGGCGATGTGGCCCGACTGGATCGCGAGCGCGTCTGTGGCATCCTCACCGCCCGTGGCGGTGCCAGCTCCCACAGCGCCATCGTCGCCCGCGCCCTGGGCATTCCGGCCATCGTCGGTGCCGGTCGCCGCGTGCTGGATCTGGCGCCACGCAGCGTATTGCTGCTGGATGGCGACAAGGGCACCCTGGAAATCGCTCCGGATGCCAGCCGTATCGACGCCGTGCAGCGTGAGCGGGAGGTCCAGGCCGAACGCCGCCGCGCCGCCGAAGCGCGCCGTTTCGAAAGCGCCACCACCCGTGACGGCCACCACGTCGAGATCGCCGTGAACCTGGGCGACACCGCCCAGGCCGCCGCCGCGGTCGAGCAGGGCGCCGAAGCCGTCGGCCTGCTGCGGACCGAACTGGTGTTCATGAGCCACGACAGCGCGCCCGACGAGGCCGTCCAGGAAGCGGAATACCGCCGCGCCCTCGATGGCCTGGCCGGCAAGCCGCTGGTGGTGCGCACCCTGGACGTCGGTGGCGACAAGCCGCTGCCCTATCTGCCGCTGCCGCCGGAAGAGAATCCCTTCCTCGGCATCCGTGGCATCCGCCTGACCCTGCGCCGCCCGGAACTGCTGGAAACCCAGCTGCGCGCTCTGCTCAAGGCCGCCGATGGCCGGCCGCTGCGGATCATGTTCCCCATGATCGGCCGGGTCGAGGAGTGGCGTCAGGCGCGTGACATCCTCGACCGCCTGCGCCTGGAGATCCCCACCACCGACCTGCAGGTCGGCATCATGATCGAGGTGCCCTCGGCCGCGCTGCTGGCGCCGGTGCTGGCCCCGGAAGTGGACTTCTTCAGCGTCGGCACCAACGACCTGACGCAATACACCCTGGCCATCGACCGCGGCCATCCGCTGCTGTCCGGTGAGGCCGACGGCCTGCACCCCAGCGTGCTGCGCCTGATCGACATGACGGTGCGCGCCGCCCATGCCCACGGCAAGTGGGTCGGCGTCTGCGGCGAGCTGGCCGCCGATCCCCTGGCGGTGCCGGTGCTGGTCGGCCTGGGTGTGGACGAGCTGTCGGTCTCGGCCCGCAGCGTGCCCCTGGTCAAGGCCCGGGTCCGCGAACTGGAGCTGCGTCGGGTGCAGTCCTGCGCCGCGCGCGCCCTGGAGCTGGGTACCGCTGCCGAAGTGCGGCAGAGCGTGGAGGCCCTGCGATGAGCCGTATCCTCACCCTGACCCTCAACCCGGCGCTGGACCTCACCGTCCAGTTGCCGGAGCTCAAACCCGGCGCGGTGAATCGCAGCGAGGCGGTGATCGTCCATGCCGCCGGCAAGGGCATCAACGTCGCCCAGGTGCTGGCCGATCTCGGCCACCACCTGACGGTGAGCGGCTTTCTCGGTGCCGACAATGCGGCCGCCTTCGAGGCCCTGTTCGCCCGTCGCGGTTTCACCGACGCCTTCGTGCGGGTGCCCGGTGAGACCCGCAGCAACCTCAAGCTGGCCGAAGCCGCTGGCCGCATCACCGATATCAACGGGCCTGGCCCGGAGGTGTCCGCCGCCGCCCAGCAGGAATTGCTCGAAACCCTCGATCGCCTGGCCCCTGGCCACGATGCCGTGGTGGTGGCCGGCAGCCTGCCGCGCGGGGTGACCCCCGAGTGGCTGGCCGCCCTGGTCGGGCGCCTCAAGTCGCTGGGCCTGCCGGTGGCGCTGGATACCAGTGGCGCCGCCCTGCGCGCCGCCCTGGCCGCCGGTCCCTGGCTGATCAAGCCCAATACCGAGGAACTGGCCGAGGCCTGCGGTGCACCCGCCGAGACCGCCACCGAGCAGGCGCTGCTGGTCGAACAGCTGCGTGCGCTGGGCATCGAGCACCTGGTGATCTCCCAGGGCGCCGATGGCGTGCGCTGGTATGGCGCCCAGACCCTGGAGGCGCAGCCGCCCAAGGTCACGGTGGCCAGCACCGTCGGGGCGGGGGATTCCCTGCTGGCCGGCATGCTGCACGGCCTGCTCACCGGCCAGTCGCCGGAGCGCACCCTGACCACGGCCACCGCCATCGCGGCCCTGGCGGTCACCCAGATCGGCTTCGGCATCAACGATTCCGCACAACTCGGCACCCTCGAAGACCAGGTGCGGGTACGCGTCCTTCCCGACTTTCCGCTAGAACAAGAATCAGGGGTAACCCCATGAACATCGCCATCGTCACGACCTGCCCGACCGGCATGGTCACCAGCGTGCTCAGCGCGCGCCTGCTGGACGCCGCCGCCCAGCGCCGCGGCTGGACCACCAGCGTCGAGATCCACGACGGCCCCGAGGCCACCCTGCTGACCGACGATCAGGTGGCGCGCGCCGAACTGGTGGTGGTGGTCCATACCGGAGCGGTCGACCTGTCCCGCTTCGTCGGCAAGCGTGTCTACCGCGCCGCGCCGGCCGAAGCCCTGCGCGACGTCGATGCCTTCCTGCAGCGCGCCGCCAGCGAGGCCAAGGTGCTGGAACAGGCCCCGGCGGCCAGCGGCGCTGCGCCGAGCGTACCGGCCAGTGCCAGCGAGACGCCACGGCTGGTGGCCATCACCGCCTGCCCGACCGGTGTCGCTCACACCTTCATGGCGGCCGAGGCGCTGCAGAACGCGGCCAAGAAGCTCGGTTATCGCCTGCACCTGGAAACCCAGGGCTCGGTAGGGGCGCGCAATCCGCTGCCGGCCGAGGCCATTCGCGAGGCCGACGTGGTGCTGCTGGCCACCGACATCGAGGTCAACGTCGAGCGTTTCGCCGGCAAGCGCGTCTATCGCTGCGGTACCGGGGTCGCCCTCAAGCAGCCCGAGGCGACCATCAAGAAGGCGCTGGCCGAGGGCGAGACCTTGGCCGGCAGTGCTGCGCCAGCGGCGGGCGAGGGCGCCAAACCCGCAAAGAAGGAAAGCGCGGGCGTCTACAAGCACCTACTCACCGGGGTGTCCTACATGTTGCCGATGGTGGTGGCGGGCGGTCTGCTGATCGCCCTGTCCTTCGTCTTCGGCATCGAGGCCTTCAAGGAACAGGGCACCCTGGCCGCGGCGCTGATGCAGATCGGTGGCGAATCGGCCTTCAAGCTGATGGTCCCGGTACTCGCCGGCTATATCGCCTATTCCATCGCCGACCGGCCAGGCCTCGCTCCCGGCATGATCGGCGGCTGGCTGGCGGCCAGCCTGGGCAGTGGCTTCATCGGCGGCATCATCGCCGGCTTCCTGGCGGGCTACGTGGCCAAGGCCATCGCCCAGCACGTGAAGCTGCCGGCCAGCGTCGAGGCGCTCAAGCCGATCCTGATCATCCCGCTGTTCGCCAGCCTCATCGTCGGCCTGGTGATGATCTACCTGGTCGGCACCCCGGTGGCCGGCGCCCTGAGTCGGCTCACCGACTTCCTCAACAACCTGGGTACCAGCAACGCCGTGCTGCTCGGCCTGATCCTCGGCGCCATGATGTGCATCGACTTCGGCGGCCCGATCAACAAGGCGGCCTATGCCTTCACCGTCGGCCTGCTGGCGTCCAAGACCTACGGACCCATGGCCGCCACCATGGCGGCCGGCATGGTGCCGCCCATCGGCATGGGCATCGCCACCCTGCTGGCGCGGCGCAAGTTCGCCCAGAGCGAGCGCGAGGCGGGCAAGGCGGCGTCGGTGCTGGGCCTGTGCTTCATCTCCGAGGGCGCGATTCCCTTCGCCGCCAAGGACCCGCTGCGGGTGATCCCGGCCAGCGTCATTGGCGGCGCCCTCACCGGCGCCCTGGTGATGCTGTTCAACTGCAAGCTGATGGCGCCCCACGGTGGCCTCTTCGTGCTGTTGATCCCCAACGCCATCAGCCATGCCTGGCTGTACCTGGCGGCCATCGCGGCCGGCAGTCTGGTGACCGGCGTGATCTACGCGGTGCTCAAGCGCAACGAAGCCGCCACCGAGCTGGTGCCCGCGGCCTGATCTAGAGCCTGGCAACACAGCTGTAACAAGAGGTTACACTGGGAGGTTCCTGCCTCCCGGTGGCCCCTTGTCCATGTCCGATCTCGTCTTTCCCGATACCGATCCCGAAGTCGCCGCCCGCCGTCGGCTGCATCTGCTGCGCCATCGCCGGCGCCGTCGGTTGCGCCAGTGGCGCCAGCGCATCGCCTTCTGGGTCGGTGCGGTGCTGGTGGGTCTGGCCGGTCTGGCCTTCGCCTGGCTGGCCGATGCCTCCTTCGGCCTCTTTCAGAAGATGCTGCAGCACAGTGCGATCTGGCCTTGGCTGGTGACGCCCCTGGGTTTTGCGTTGCTGGTCTGGCTGACGCAAGGTGCGCTGCGCGATGCCCGCGGCAGCGGCATTCCCCAGGTCATCGCTACCCTCGAACGACCCGAAGCGGACCTACGCGCGCGCCTGCTCGCGCCGCCCATCGCCCTCGCCAAGCTGCTGCTCACTGCCGGTGCCCTGCTGGTAGGTGGCTCGGTGGGGCGTGAAGGGCCCACCGTGCATGTCGGCGCGGCCCTGCTCTATGGCTTCGGCAAGCGCCTCGGGTTGCACGGGCGCCGAACCCTGTCCGGACTCATCCTCGCTGGTGGTGCCGCCGGAATTGCCGCGGCCTTCAACACGCCCCTAGGCGGGGTGGTCTTCGCCATCGAGGAGTTGACTCACACCTTCGAGCAGCGCTTCAGCGGCCTGGTGCTGACCGCCGTACTGCTCGGCGGCATCGTCACCCTGGGTATCGTCGGCCCCTACAGCTACCTCGGCGCCCTGGATCTGCGCCTGACCTGGGGCTTGGGCTGGATCGGGGTGGCCGTCATCGGGGTCGTCGGCGGACTGCTGGGCGGCTGCTACGGTCGCCTGGTGCTGCCCACCGACCAGGGCTGGCTGGGGCGCCTGAACGCCCTGCGCGGGCGGCGTCCGGTGGCTTTCGCCGCCGCTTGTGGACTGGTGCTGGCGGCGCTGGGGTTGCTTTCCGGCCAGCACGTGTTCGGCACCGGCTACGCTGAAACCCACGCCATCCTGGCCGGCGAACCCGTGACCGGGGGCGACTTCCTGCTGTGGAAATTCCTCGCCAACGTCGTTTCCTACCTCGCCGGGGTACCGGGCGGTCTGTTCTCGCCCTCCCTGGCGGTCGGTGCGGCCCTGGGGCCCTGGCTGGTCGATTGGCTGCCGGGCATGAGTCTGCCCCAGTGCGCCCTGCTGGGGCTGGCCGCCTACCTGGCCGGGGTCACCCGCACCCCGTTGACCGCCACGGTCATCACCCTGGAGCTGGCCCACAGCCCGGACATGGCGTTGCCGGTGCTGGCGGCCTGCCTGCTGGCCGCTGCCGTCTCCGGCTGGCTGATGCCGGTGCCGCTCTACCATGCGCTGTCGCAGCAGGTGCTCAATGCCCTCACGCCCCGGCGGAACTAGGCCCTAGCGCCCACCACCGATGTCCAGCAGCGCGCCGGTGGTGTAGGAGGCCTCGTCCGACAGCAGCCAGAGGATACCGGCAGCGATCTCCTCGGCCTCGCCCGCACGTCCCAGCGGAGTGGTCACGCCCAGGCGCTCGGCGCGCCCCGGTTGGCCACCGCTGGCATGGATGTCGGTGAGGGTCACGCCCGGTCGCACCGCGTTGACCCTTACCCCGTGCGGACCGAGTTCCTTGGCCAGACCGAGGGTCAGGGTGTCCAATGCCGCCTTGCTGGCGGCGTAGTCGACATATTCGTTGGGCGAGCCCAGCCGTGCGGCGATGGACGAGACGTTGACGATGGCACCGCCGCGGCCGCCCCGTTCGCGGGACAGGTGACGGGCCGCCTCGCGGGCGCAGAGAAAGGCGCCGTAGACGTTGACCTCGAACATCCGTCGCAAGCGCTCGGCGCTCATCTCCACCAGCGGCTGCGAGCGGTCGACGATGCCGGCGTTGTTGACGAAGCCGTCAAGCCCGCCGAAGCGTTCCACCGTGCGCTCGAACAGCGCCACCACCTCGGCTTCATCGGCGACGTCGGCGCGCACGGCCAACCCTTCCGCGCCAAGGGCTTCGATCTCGGCCAGGGTGGCCTGGGCCGCGGCCTCGTCCTGGCGATAGTTGAAGGCGACATTCCAGCCGCGGGCGGCGGCGCTGAGGGCCGTGGCGCGGCCGATACCGCGACTCGCACCGGTGATGAGCAGGGTCTTGCACATGATGAAAACCTCGGGCTAGAGAGCGGAGAGGAGAGATGGCTAACCGTCTGATGTGTCGAAAAAAGCTTGGACGTGCCCGACGTTTCGCCTAAAAGTAAGGCGAACGGCACGCGCCGCATTATCCGCGGCCACTTCGCGATCTGATTCCTAAGCGCTTGCAGAGGTCAATCCTGATGACGAGACCCCGCTTCATCTCGCCCAACGAAGTTTCCGCGCTCCGTACCAACATCCTCTCCAAGCTCACCTACGCCGTCGGCAAGGATCCCGACAACGCCCTGGATCACGACTGGTTCCAGGCCACCGCCCTGGCCGCCCGGGACTACATCGTCGACCGCTGGATGAGTCGCACCCGCGATGCCTATCGCACCGGCCAGAAGCGGGTTTACTACCTGTCCCTGGAATTCCTCATCGGTCGGCTGCTGATCGACAGCCTGTCCAACCTCGGCATCCTCGAAGAGACTCGCCGCGCCCTGGCCGACCTGGGCGTCGATCTGGAACGCATTCGCGGGCTGGAGCCGGACGCCGCCCTGGGCAACGGCGGCCTGGGTCGCCTGGCCGCCTGCTTCATGGAGAGCATGGCTACCCTGGGCATCGCCAGCCATGGCTACGGCATCCGCTACGAGCACGGGCTGTTCCGCCAGGTGATCGCCGATGGCTTCCAGCTGGAGCAGCCGGAAAACTGGCTGGATTTCGGCAACCCCTGGGAATTCGAACGCGCCGAAGTGGTGTACGAGATCGGCTTTGGCGGCCATGTCGCCCCCTATGGCGAAGGCGATCCGCGGCGCCAGGTGTGGACGCCCGGCGAGCGCATCCGCGCGGTGGCCTACGACACCCCGGTGATCGGTTGGGGCGGGGAGGGCGCCAATACCCTGAGACTCTGGCGCGCCCGACCGCTGGAGATC
Source organism: Pseudomonas sp. HUK17 (assembly GCF_001566765.1). NCBI lineage: Bacteria > Pseudomonadati > Pseudomonadota > Gammaproteobacteria > Pseudomonadales > Pseudomonadaceae > Pseudomonas > Pseudomonas sp. HUK17. The sequence continues at coordinate 15,191 of NZ_LSMW01000005.1, read as the reverse complement.
CTGCACCTGGAAACCTTCAACGCCGGCGACCATGTCGGCGCCGTGGCCAACGAGGCCCGCGCCGAGAGCATCTCGCGGGTGCTCTATCCGGCCGACAGCAGCGAAGCCGGCCAGGAGTTGCGCCTGCGCCAGGAGTATTTCTTCGTCGCCGCCTCCCTGGCCGACCTGACCCGCCGCCACCTCAAGCAGCACAACGACCTGCTCAGCCTGCCCGAGCACGTGTCCATCCAGCTCAACGACACCCACCCGGCCATCGCCGTGGCCGAGCTGATGCGACTCCTGGTGGACGTCCACGGCATTCCCTGGGACGCCGCCTGGAGCACCACCGTCGGCACCCTCAGCTACACCAACCACACCCTCCTGCCCGAAGCCCTGGAGACCTGGCCGGTGCAGCTGATGGAGCGCCTGCTGCCGCGCCACATGCAGATCATCTACCTGATCAACGCGCAGTTCCTCGACTCCCTGCGCGCCCGCGGCGAAACCGATGGCGCCATGATCTCCTATGTCTCCCTGATCGACGAAAGCCAGGGTCGCCGGGTGCGCATGGGCAACCTCGCCTTCCTTGGTTCCCACAGCATCAATGGCGTCTCCGGGCTGCACACCGACCTGATGCGCAAGACGGTCTTCCGCTCGTTGCACCGCCTCTATCCGGATCGCATCAACAACAAGACCAATGGCATCACCTTCCGCCGCTGGTTGCACCAGGCCAATCCGGCGCTCACCGACCTGCTGGTGGATACCCTCGGCCAGGGTGTGCTGCACGACCCCGAGAAGACCCTGCCGCAGCTCAAGCCCTATGCCAATGACGCCAACTTCCGCGAGCGCTTCGCCCTGCAGCGCCAGCGCAACAAGGACACCTTCACCAGTCTGGTGAAGCAGCGGCTGGAGATCGATCTCGATCCCGGCGCGCTGTTCGATGTCCAGATCAAGCGCATCCACGAGTACAAGCGGCAGCTCATGAATCTGCTGCAGACCATCGCCCTCTACCAGGCCATCCGCGACAACCCCAACGGCGACTGGACGCCCCGGGTCAAGATCTTCGCCGGCAAGGCCGCGGCCAGCTATCACCAGGCCAAGCTGATCATCAAGCTGGCCAACGACGTGGCCAAGGTGGTCAACAACGATCCCCTGACCCGCGACCTGCTCAAGGTGGTCTTCCTGCCCAACTACAATGTCAGCCTCGCCGAGGTCATCATCCCGGCGGCGGACCTGTCCGAGCAGATCTCCACCGCGGGGATGGAGGCCTCGGGCACCAGCAACATGAAGTTCGGCCTCAATGGCGCTCTCACCATCGGCACCCTGGACGGCGCCAACGTGGAGATGTGCGAGCTGATCGGGGAAGAACACATGTTCATCTTCGGTCTCAAGGCGGCCGAGGTGGAGGAGCGCCAGCGCAGCGGTGGCATCTCCTCTGACATCATCGAGAATTCGCCGCGCCTGGCGCAGGTGCTGTCTGGTTTGCGCGCCGGCCAGTTCTCGCCCGACGAGCCGGCGCGCTACAACAGCCTGCTCGACGTCCTGACCTGGCACGATCGCTTCCTGGTGTGCGCCGACTTCGACGCCTACTGGGACGCCCAGCGCCAGGTCGAGACCCGCTGGCAGCAGCCGGACAAATGGTGGCAATCGGCGGTGATCAACACTTCCAGCATGGGCTGGTTCTCCTCCGACCGCACCATCCGCGAATACGCCACGGAGATCTGGAGGGCGCTGTAGTCGTTATAGGGTCTATCGCGGCCATTGGCCGCTCCTACAGGGCATCCGTAGGAGCGGCCCATGGCCGCGATCATAGAGCGGAGCGGCCGTCTCGGCAGACCGCCATGGCTGCGATCACCTACCCCCCCATGGAGAACCCACGCCTTCCGCGCCGTCTACATGCTTGCAGCATCCGCCCCACACGCCCGTCACCGGAGTCCCCATGCCCCGTACCTCCACCCGCCTCGAAGCGGGCAATCCCGCCCATTACGGCGCCACCCTCGTCGACGGCGGGATCAACTTCGCCGTCTGGTCCCCGGCCGCCGAAGCCGTCGACCTCTGCCTCTACGATGCCAAGGGAGAGGCCGAGACCCAGCGCCTGGCCTTTCGCGAACACGAGGGCGGCGTCTGGTACGGTTTCCTACCCGGCGCCAAGCCCGGGCTGAGGTACGGCCTGCGCGCCCACGGCGCCTATCGTCCCCAGGACGGGCTCAGATTCAATGCGCACAAGCTGCTGGTGGACCCCTGGGCGCTGGCGGTGGACCGGCCTTTCCAGCTGCACCCCAGCACCTATGGCTTCCACCCCGAAGACCCCAACCGCCCGGACGAGCGCGACAGCGGCCCCCATGTTCCCAAGGCCATCGTCCTGCCGCCCGTTGACGCCCTGACGTCTGCGCCCAAGCGAGGCGATGCCGGGCTGATCTACGAATTGCACGTCCGCGGCCAGACCAAATTGCATCCGAAGGTCCCGGCCCGCCAGCGCGGCACCCTGGCGGCGTTGCGGCATCCCGCGCTGATCGAGCACTGGCAGCGCCTCGGCGTCACCACCTTGGAGCTGCTGCCCATCGCTGCCTGGGCCGACGATCGGCATCTGCCCGCCCTGGGGCTGGCCAACTACTGGGGCTACAACCCGGTGGTCATGGCCGCCGTCGATCCGCGCCTGGCCGGCCGCGATGCCCTGGGCGAATTACGCGAGACGGTGGCCATCCTGCAGGCGGCCGGCTTCGAGGTGCTGCTCGACGTGGTCTTCAACCATACCGGCGAAGGTGACGAACTGGGCCCCACCTTCAATCTGCGCGGCCTGGATAACGCCGGCTACTACCGCCTGCAGCCGGACGATCCGGCGCGCTATATCAACGACATGGGCTGCGGCAACTGCCTGGCGCTCTACAGCCCGCCAGCGCTGCGCCTGACCCTGGACAGCCTGCGCCATTGGGTCACCGCTGCCGGCGTCGATGGCTTCCGCTTCGACCTGGCGCCCGCGCTCGGTCGTCTGGAAAGCGGCTTCGAGCGCGATGCACCACTGCTCCAGGCCCTGGCCCAGGATCCGGTGCTGCGCCAGGTGCGGCTGGTGGCCGAACCCTGGGACATCGGTCCCGGTGGGCATCAGGTCGGCGCCTTCCGCGCGCCCTGGCAGGAATGGAACGACGCCTTCCGCGACGACGTCCGCCGCTTCTGGCGCGGTGACGAGGGGCTGCGTGGCGCCCTGGCCACCCGCCTGGCCGGTAGCGCCGATCTCTTCGGCGCCGGCGATCGCCTGCTGCGCACCAGCGTCAACTTCATCACCGCCCACGACGGCTTCACCCTCGCCGACCTGGTCAGCTACGCCGAGAAGCACAACGAAGCCAATGGCGAAGGGAATCGCGACGGCACCACCGACAACAAGAGCTGGAACAACGGCGTCGAAGGCCCGAGCGACGACCCTGCCGTCCTGGAAGCCCGCGCTGCCGACCAGCGTGCCCTGTTGGCGACCCTGATCCTCGCCGGTGGCGAACCCATGCTGACCGCCGGCGACGAATTCGGCCGCACCCAGCAGGGCAACAACAATGCCTATGTGCAGGACAACGAACTGTCCTGGCTGGACTGGCAGCAGGCCGGCAGCCCCGCCGGACAGCGGCAGAGCGCCTTCGTCGGTCGCCTCATGGCGCTGCGCCAGCAGTTGCCGGCCTTGCAAGCCCAGCGACTGCTGGGCCGCCCTGATCCCCGTGGCTGGGTGAGGATCGAATGGCTCGATGGCGACGGCGCGCCGATGGACGACGGCCGCTGGAAGGCCGGTGGCAGCCTGCCGCTGAGCCTCACCCTGGAAGCCCTCGATGGCGAGGACCAACCCCAGGCCGCGCGGATCTGGCTGGCCTTCCAGCCACGTCGGGAGGAAATCGACCTGCGCCTGCCCCCGTCACGTGACGGACATCACTGGCTGATACAGCTGGACAGCCGTCAGCCTGAACTGGAACCCGACTCGGCAGTCTACCCCAGCGCCGAAAATCTCCGTGCGGGTCGAGGCGTACTGCTGGCCGTGGAGACCCCGGACGCGCCCTAGGTGTGCGTTCCCTGTCGGCCGCCGGTGTCCAGCGTCTCATCACCCCATTGATGAAACCCGGAATCGGCACTGGCTGGCAGACCTGGCCTGACGGTCCGCTCTGCTTGAGACGGAGCTTGAGCTTTGGCGCTACACTCGCGCCCATCATTACAAGGAGCACCGCGATGTCCCGGATATCCCTCAGTCGTTACCTCATCGAGCAGACCCGCAGCCACAAGACCCCGGCCGACCTGCGCTTCCTCATCGAAGTCGTGGCCCGGGCGTGCAAGCGCATCAGCTACGAGGTGTCCAAGGGGGCGCTGGGTGGCGTGCTCGGCAGCATGGGCACCGAGAACGTCCAGGGCGAGGTGCAGAAGAAGCTGGACGTGCTGTCCAACGAGATCCTGCTGGAAGCCAACGAGTGGGGCGGCACCCTGGCCGGCATGGCCTCCGAGGAGATGGACCAGGTTCACCAGATCCCCGGTCACTATCCCAAGGGCGCCTACCTGCTGATGTTCGACCCGCTGGACGGCTCGTCCAACATCGACGTCAACGTCTCCGTCGGCACCATCTTCTCGATCCTGCGCAAGGACTTCGTCAGCAGCACCACCGGTGACGTGACCGAAGAAGCCTTCATGCAGAAGGGCACCGAGCAGGTCGCCGCCGGCTACGCCATCTACGGTCCCCAGACCATGCTGGTGCTGACCCTGGGTGACGGCGTCAAGGGCTTCACCCTGGATCGCGAACTGGGCAGCTTCGTGCTGACCCACGAAGACATCACCATCCCCGAGACCACCGCCGAATTCGCCATCAACATGTCCAACCAGCGCCACTGGGAAGCCCCGGTCAAGCGTTATGTGGACGAGCTGCTGGCCGGCAAGGAAGGTCCCCTGGGCAAGAACTACAACATGCGCTGGATCGCCTCCATGGTGGCCGACGTCCATCGCATCCTTACCCGCGGTGGCATCTTCATGTACCCCCGTGATGCCCGTGAGCCCGAGAAGCCCGGCAAGCTGCGCCTGATGTACGAGGCCAACCCCATGTCCATGCTGGTCGAGCAGGCCGGTGGTGCCGCCACCAACGGTCACCAGCGCATCCTCGACGTCCAGCCCGATGGCCTGCACCAGCGGGTGGCGGTGTTCCTGGGCTCCAAGGAAGAAGTGCAGCGCGTGACCGAGTACCACCGTCAGCGTTGATTCCAGAAACCGGGCCGCCTGCAACGGGCGGTCCGGTTCACGCTTGCGTCCTGCCTCAGCGTTCAGCTTCGATTCAGCCTCCTTAATCCTGCGCTAATCCGCCTCCGCCAAAGATGGCCGCGCAGCCGGTCGGGCTGTATTCGCATCGCGTGAGGAGCTTTTCACCATGAACGCCCTGAAATCTCGTGTCGTCCTCTTCGGCCTGCTGGCCCTGGCCAGTCATCAGGTGTTTGCCGCCGATGCCCAGAACTTCGCCGGCCTTACCTATGGCAAGAGCTATGACAACTTCAGCAACAGCCACGCCCTCGACCGCAACTTGAACAGCCCCGATACCGACGGTGCCCTCGACGGCAGCAATACCTGGGGGCTGCGTCTTGGCCAGCAGAACACTACCGGTCGCTACTACGCCACCCTCGACCAGGCCAGTGGCAGCAGCGATGGCCTGAGGCTCAAGCAGCAGGACCTGACCGGCAGCTACGATGCCTTCTATCCCCTGGGCCGCAATACCAAGCTGTTCGGCGGTGGCACCCTGGGCGTCGCCCGGGTCACCCAGGACGGTTCCAGCTTCGGCCACGACAGCGACCTCGGCTATGTGGCCGGGGTCCAGGCGGGCATCCTGCAACAGGTCAACGACCGCACCTCCCTGGAAGCCGGCTATCGCTACCTGCGCAGCAACGCCAAGCCGGACATCGACCAGGACGGCGCCAAGCTCGGTTCGAGCCAGCTCGACAGCAGCAAGGAAATCTACCTGGGCATGAACGTCTACTTCTAAGGCAGGGCCGGGGCGACAGCGGTCGCCCCGGTATTCAGCTATAGGGATCCAGGCCGGAGAAGGCCGCTACCAACACCACGGCAGCCACCCCCAGGGCAATCTCCACGGCGGTGGCCTGGCGCAGCAGCTGCCCTGCCCGCGGCCCTCGTCCCAATCGCGGCACCAGCAGGTAACGATTGGCCAGGGCCAGGGCGACCATCGTCACCACCACCAGTACCTTGGCCAACAGCAGAGCGGAGTAGGGCGTCAAACGCAGCAGGCCGTCCGGTCCGAGGATCAGCAGGCTGTTGAAGGCACCGCTGAGCAGCGCCAGCGCCACGCTGATCTGCCCGGGCAGGGAGTAGCTGCGCAGCAGCTGCTGGGCGTCATCCCTCAGATTGGCCGGTGGCCGTCCCAGGCACAGCAGCACCCCGGGCAGGCTGCCCAGCCAGAGCCCCGTGGTCAGTAGATGCAGCGCCTGATTCAGCTGATGCACCCCGCCAAGCCAGCCGGCTGTCGCGGCGGCATGGCCACCCAGGGCCAGACTGGCCAGCAGCAGGCCACTGAATCCCCACAGCCAGTGGTTGCTGCGGACCCCGGGCCCCACCAGCAGCCACAGGGCCAGCAACAGGCCCAGCGGCAGTTGCCAGCGCCAGCCGTGGCCGGCCGCCGTGCCCAGATAGAGTTGCCATAGGGGCAGGTTGAAGGCATCCGCCCAGCCATCCCCCACCAGCGCTGCCTGTAGCGGCAACAGGCTCAGCACCCCGAGCAGCAGCAGTGCGCCCAGCAGGTGGGCGGTGGACCGTGCCCGTTCCAGCAGCCAGAGACGCAATGCAGGTCGACCCAGCCAGAGTGCCAGCGCCAGATAGCCCCAGGTCAGCAGCAGCGGCAGCAGGAAGAGGGTACGGGCGAGGGGACGCCAGGCATCGGGCGTCGCCAGTGTGCCGTCCATCCTTACTGGACGGTGAAGCGGTAATCGCCCTGTGTCTTGTGCCCGTCCTTGGCCAGTACCCGCCATTTCACCTGGTAGCGACCCGGTTCCAGCGGCGCCTCCAGAGGGACGTCCAGGGTACGTTCGTCGCGGCCGGAAATGACCTTGCCGGTGGTGATGGCCGTGCTGGCCTGGCCATCCAGCCGTTGCAGCTGCACCTGACTCAGGGCGGCTTCGATCCCCTCGGAAAAGCTCAGACTCAGTTGCTTCGGTGCCGGGCTGGTGCTGTCGGGCGCGGGCTCGGCGCTCTTGAGATGGCCGTGGGCCAGGGCCAGCCCCGGCAACAGCAGAGTGGTCAGGGCGAGGCGGCGAGCGAGACGCAGGACAGCGGTCATGGAGATCTCCAGCAGCAGAAGGAAACCGCCAGCTTAGCAGTCCGTTCGGGCAGCGTCCGCGCCTGGCGCCTGCTCCGCCGCGCGCGCCGCGCACTCGACGAAGGTCCGCGCGGTGCAGCTGCGGCAGACTTCCGGATCCAGCCGCGGATAGATGCTGCGCAAGGCCTGATCCTTGGACGAGAAGATATGGCCTTCGCCCAGCTCCTTGAGAAACCCGGTCTTGGCGAATAGCTGCAGCACCGGCGTGCGCGGGCGATGGAAATAGAGATCGCCGCCCAGGGCCCGGCGCGCGCGCCATTCGCGCCGCCACAGGTCGTTACCGGCCAAATCGATGAAATTCATGCTCTTGGTCATGAACAGCGCATGCTTCTGGCCGGGTTGGGCGCTGCGAAAGCCGTCCAGCTGGTCGCCCACATGGGGCACGGCGCCAAAGAACACCGAGCCTTCCACCCGCACCAGCTTGAGTTGCGGACACTCCTGCGCCGGCTGGCCCAGTTCGTCCAGCGGGGTGAAACGACGCTCGGGGGTACGGGGGTCCGGCACCAGCGGGCGGATCGCCGGGTGCGAGGTGCGATAGAGGTAGGCCACCAGGGACACCAGGGTGCCCAGCAGCACGGCGCGGTCCAGCGGAATGGTCAGGGTCGCCAGGAAGGTCACCCCGGCCACTAGCGCCTCGGTACGGCTGACCTTCAGCACCTCGCGCCAGCGACCCAGGTCCAGCAGGCCGCGCGCCACCAGCAGCAGGGTGGCGGCGATGGCCGCCAGCGGAATGGCGGCGATCAGGGCACCCCCGAAGGCCACCAGGGCTACCACCAGCAGGGCGGCGAACACTGCGGCCAGCGGGGTGCGGGCGCCGGCTTCGAAATTAGGCATGGAGCGATTCAGCGAGCCGCAGGAGACATAGGCCGAAAAGCAGCCGCCCACCAGGTTGGCCAGGCCCTGGCCACGGAATTCGCGATTGACGTCCAGCCGCTGTCCGGAGCGCTGGGCCACCGCCTTGGCGATCGACAGCGACTGCCCGAGGGCCACCAAGGTCAGGGCTACAGCGATCCCGGAGAGATTGCCCAGATCCTGCAGGGTGACGTCGGGCAGATGGAAGGGCGGCAGCGCCGAGGGAATCCGTCCGACCGTAGCGATCCCCTGGGCCGCGCCCGCCACGCTACGCTCCAGGATCCAGGCGCTCAGGCAACCAGCCAGCAGGCCCAGCAGCATGGTCGGCCAGCGCGGGCGCAGTCGGCGCAGCAGCAGGGTGGCGACCAGGGTCACCACACCGATCACCAGCGAGGGCCAGTGAATCGCCAGGGGATGGGTGAGCACATAGCCAAGCACGCCAAAGGCCGAGGTGCCCAGCGGCGGCGACAGCCCGAGCAGGTCCTTGAGCGAATAGAGCCCGATCAGCACGGCGGCGCCACTCATGAAGCCGAGCAGCACCGAGGGCGAGATGAAGTTGGCCACCGCGCCGAGGCGCAGGGCACCCACCGTAAATTGCAGCAGGCCGACCAGCAGGGTCACCGCCAGGGCCAGATCGATATAGGGACCAGAGCCGGCGAGCGCCAGCGGTGACAGCGCTGCCAGCAGGGCCAGGGAGTTGGCGTTGGTCGGACCGGTCACCACATGGCGACTGGAGCCCGCCAAAGCAGCAACGATGCAGGGCACCACCGCGCCATAGACGCCGTATTGCGGTGGCAGTCCGGCCAGGGTGGCGAAGGCCACGCCCTGGGGCAACGCCAGCACCGCGCCCAGGAGACCCGCACCCAGATCCGCCTTCAGGGTGGTGCGGTCCACCTCGCGCAGCCAGGGCAGCAGGGTCGAAAGGGCGGGCATGGAGCGCTCCTGGGGAAAGGGTCGCCTACTCTACCGACTCCGCTCGCCAGTGGGCTACCTGAGTCCCGCCGTCTCCGGTCTCTGCCACGACACTGGCTGTGTGTTCATTTCTTCACCAGTCGCCGCCAGACCGGTCCCTGTGGCGTTCTCGTGACTTCATGCACGGGTTATCCACATCACTGTGCACGGTCCCTGTGGGTAACCTGGGCGGCTAGCCGTCGTGACTGTTGGCGGCGATGCGATGGATCGACAGGTCGGCGCCCTGGTATTCCTCTTCCTGGCTCAGACGCAGACCCAGCACCGCCTTGAGCAGCCCGTACACCGCCAGGCCACCGAGCAGGGCGACGACAATGCCCAACCCGGTGCCGGCCAGCTGCGCCAGCAGACTCACTCCACCCAGACCGCCGAGCGCGGTCTGGCCGAACAGGCCGCAGGCGATGCCGCCCCAGGCGCCGCAGAGGCCGTGCAGCGGCCAGACCCCCAGGACATCGTCCAGCTTCCAGCGTGTCTGCACCGCGGTGAAGGCCCAGACGAACAGGGCTCCCGCCACCAGGCCGGTCCCCAGCGCCGCGATGGGATGCATGAGATCGGAGCCCGCGCAGATGGCGACCAGGCCCGCCAGGGGGCCGTTGTGCAGGAAGCCGGGATCGTTGCGTCCCAGGAGCAGGGCAGCAGCCGTCCCGCCGACCATGGCCATCAGCGAATTCAGGGCCACCAGGCCACTGACGCCGGCCAGGCTCTGGGCGCTCATCACGTTGAAGCCGAACCAGCCGACGATCAGGATCCAGGAGCCCAGCGCCAGGAAGGGAATGTTCGACGGCGGAAAGGCCACCAGCCGACCTTCGCGATAGCGACCCTGACGGGGGCCCAGCAGCATCACCGCGGCCAGCGCCAGCCAGCCGCCCATGGCGTGCACCACCACGGAGCCGGCGAAATCATGGAAGCGCGCACCGAACAGCGCTTCGAACCTATCCTGCAGGCCGAGATTGTTGTTCCACATCAGGCCTTCGAAAAACGGATAGACGAAGGCCACGATCAGCGCGGTGGCGCAGAGCTGTGGCACGAAGCGCGCCCGTTCGGCGATGCCGCCCGAGATGATCGCCGGAATGGCCGCGGCGAAGGTCGCCAGGAAAAAGAACTTCACCAGTCCGTAGCCGCTGTCGGCGGTCAGCACCTGGGCGGGGGCGAAAAAAGTCACGCCATAGGCTATCCAGTAGCCAACGAAGAAGTACACCAGGGTGGAAATGGCGAAGTCAGCGAGGATCTTGGACAGGGCGTTCACCTGGTTCTTGTGCCGCACGGTGCCGGCTTCGAGAAAGGCGAAACCGGCGTGCATGGCCAGCACCATCACGGCGCCCAGCAGCAGGAACAGGGTATTGGCACTGTGGACCAGGGTCGCCACGGCAGAAGGCAATTCGTTCATCAGGGCAGTCGTCGCAAAGGGTTGCACCAAAAACATGCCTGGCGGCTGTCTGATGCGCGTTTTTGGGGCGCCTGGCAGCTCTCGGCAGGTTCAGTCTTGCCGCCAGACAGAGCGCAACAGCGGATTGGCGCAGGGATGCGCCAGGGCGGTGCGAATCGGAAGGGCGTGCACCACCAGACAGCAAAGGTCGTGCCGCTAAAGCGCGCGCAGGACGATGCGGCCGCTGCTCAGGTTGCTCAGCAGGGTCGCCACCTCGTCGCGCCGTTGCGGCTCCACGGCAATCCGCAGGGCGATTTCCAGCGCCTGGTAATCCTCTTCGAGCACCAGCACCGCCAGGCCCGCCAAGCGGGCCTTGATCAGCGGCCATTCCGCATAGGTACAGGCGAAGCCATAATCCTGCCGCACCACCAGCGGCTGCTTGGCCGCCTGCTGCAGGCAACGGGCGGCGCAACCGCCATAGGCGCGTACCAGGCCACCGGTACCCAGCTTGATGCCGCCGTACCAGCGGATGACCACCACCACCACCTGGTCGCAATCCTGCCCCTCGATGGCGGCCAGGATGGGCCGGCCCGCCGTGCCGCCGGGCTCGCCGTCGTCATTGAAGCGGTATTGATTGCCGAGCTTCCAGGCCCAGCAATTGTGGGTCGCGGTCGGCACGCTCACGCGCTCGATGAAAGCCATGGCCGCCTCCACCGTGGTGACGGGTGCGGCGAGGGCGAGGAAACGACTCTTGCGCACCTCTTCTTCGAAGGCGGCATCCTGGATCAGGGTAAAGGTCATGGTGCCTGGAGACCCAGTCCCTTGAGGATGACATGGGTCAGGGTCTGCGCCGCCTCGTCGAAATCCTGCCGGGTCAGACGGGTGCGACCGGTCACCTGGCAGATCTGGCTGGCGAAATCGGCATAGTGCTGGGTGCTGCTCCACAGCAGGAAGATCAGATGGACCGGATCCACCGGATCCAGCTTGCCGGCCGCGATCCAGGCCTCGAATACCGCCGCCCGGCTGCGAAACCAGGTCTGGTAGTCCTGATCGAAATACTCGTACAGGCAGTGACCGCCGCCGATGATCTCCATGGCGAAGATCCGCGAGGCGAGCGGTTGGCGCCGCGAGAACTCCAACTTGGCGCGGATATAGCGGCTCAGGGCCTCGGCGGGGTCGTCTTCCACGGTTAGGTGGTTGAAGGTGCTGTCCCAGAGTTCGAGGATGTTGCCCAGCACCGCCATATAGAGGCCGAGCTTGTTGTTGAAGTAGTAATGGAGATTGGCCTTGGGCAGCCCGACGCGTTGCGCGATGGTGTTCATGCTGGTGCCCTTGAAGCCATGGCGGGCGAATTCTTCCTCCGCCGCGCTCAGGATCGACTCCTCATTCTTCTGCCGGATGCGTCCGGCCGGCTTGTCCTGGCCGGCGTGATGGGCGGGTACGAGAGGGGTCATGACAACTGCAGGATCCAAAGGCGCGGCAGGCATCAATAGCGTACCCGCCGCCCTGGGCACAAGGGCTCTTTTACCGGTGTGGTGCTGGCGAGCTGCATTCCGTCAGCGCTGCACTGCGCTCCTCGGGCAGCAACAGGTTGAGCAGGATGGCGGTGATGCCGCCGCTGGTGATCGCGGTGTCGAAGAGATTCTTCACCAGTGGCGGCAGTTGATCCAGCAGCGTCGGCTGGCTGGCGATACCGAGACCCACGCCAAGGGAGGTGGCGATGATCAGCAGGCTGCGGCGATCTAGGGTGCAGTGCGCCAGCAGCCGTATCCCAGCCGCGGCGACACTGCCGAACAGCACCAGGGTCGCACCGCCCAGCACCGGCTTGGGAATCTGCTGCAGGATGGCGCCCAGCACGGGGAACAGGCCCAGCGCCAGCAGGATGGCGCCTATCCAGTAGCCGACATGGCGGCTGGCCACGCCGGTCAGCTGGATCACCCCGTTGTTCTGCGCGAAGGTGGTGCTGGGAAAGGTATTGAAGGTGGCGGCGAGCAGGCAGGCGACGCCATCACCCAGGACCCCGCCCCGCAACCGTCGCAGATAGCCGGGGCCTTCGATGGGCTGCCGCGAGATCAGGCAGTTGGCGGTCAGGTCGCCGGTGGTTTCCAGGGTGCTGATCAGATAGATGAGCGCGACCGGTAGGAAGGCCGACCAGTCGAAGGCGAAGCCGAAATGGAAGGGGAGGGGGACGCTGACCAGAGGCAGGTCCGGCAGCGGCTGAGGTTTCAACAGGCCGCAGGTCCAGGCGGCGAGGGAGCCCACCAGCAGGCCGATCATCACCGCCGACAGCCGCAACCAGGGTCGCCGCGACAGGTTCAGGCCGATGATGACCACCAGGACCAGGCCGCCGAGGGCCAGGTTGATCGGCGCGCCGAAGTTGGTGGCTTTGGCGCCCCCGCCGAGATCGGTGACGCCCACCCTGATCAGGCTGATGCCGATGAGGGTGATGACGATGCCCGTCACCAGTGGCGTGATCACCCGGCGCAACAGGCCCAGGCAGCGACTCAGGCCGATCTGCACGAAGGCGCCAAAGAAGCAGACGCCAAAGATCATCGCCAGGATGTCCTCCGGTGTCCCGCCGCGCTGCTTGACCAGCATCCCGGCTGCCAGCACCGCGGACAGAAAGGAGAAACTGGTGCCCTGCAGGCAGATCATGCCCGCCCCCAGCCCACCGGCACCGCGGGCCTGCAGAAAGGTGCCGACGCCCGACACCATCAGCCCCATGCTGATCAGGTAGGGCAGGTGCTCGTGCAGACCCAGAGCCCCGGCAATGATCAGCGGTGGAGTAACGATCCCCACGAAGCTCGCCAGGACATGCTGCAGGGCGGCGCAAAAAGCCGCGAGCGGGGCCGGGCGATCGTTTAGGCCATAGAGCAGATCATCGCGGACGGGAGTGGGCATGGTGATTACCTCGCAGTGGCGCTGCCCGCCGGTAAGGCGGTTGCAGCGCCAGAAGTGGGCCTGGCCAGGCTAGAACTGATACTTCACCAGGAAGCTGAAAACGCTCTGGTCGGTACGGAAGCCCTCGCTGTCCTTGATGCCATACTTGTCCGACCAGTAGTCGTACTCGGTCCCTACATAGAGATGCTTGGCCTCGTAGCCCATGGCCTTGCCCAGGTCGTACTTGACCTGGGGATTGAAGTGCAGATTGGCGTGATAGCTGCCCTTGTTGTTCATCACCCAGTCCATGTAGCCATCGATGAGCAGATCCGAATTGCCCAGGGGCAGGGTGTAGGCCCATACCGGCGTGAGCTGCCAGGCACCCGAAGGCGCACTGCCGCCGTCCGGCTTGCGGTAATAGAGATTCAGCTGGAAGTAGTCGAAGCCCGGCACCTTGAGGTCGAAACCCGGACCGACCAGGTAGTTGCGCTGATCACGGCCGGCGCCCTCGCCATCGTTCTGGTCGTATTCCAGTGTGGTGGCGAGCAGCACATCGGTGACCGGGCCAAAGGAAAGATCCCGGCCGGACAGCTTGCCAAAGGACAGTCGTGGACTGAGTTCGCCATAGAAGCCTTGATGGCCGTCGCTGGCATTGGTCGCGCCGTTGAACCAGATGCTGTCGACGAAGAGGAAGAGATCGCCCCAGATCCAACTGCTGGCATGCTCGAAGGTGACGGTCTGCTGGATACGGGGATCGACCCGGAAATCCTTGCCATATAGATAGGTGAGGCTTTCACCGTGCCACAGCAGTGGACTGTCTGCGGCGTTGGCTACACCGGCTGTAATCAGGCTCGTGGTCAGCAGCGCGGTGGTTAGGGTCTTGCGCATGTAGGCTCCTGGAAGTGCTTTCTCGTTATGTACAGCGTTCGCCGTGCTCAGCAAGATCGACGCCAAGCTCCGGTGGGCGGGCGAAAATAGTTATTTTTCAACGCGTTGTATAAGGATTCTGGAAAATTTCAGATGCCTGGCCTGGCACCAAACCTGACCGCTTGCTCAGTTTTCGTGCCCTGAAGCGGCGTCTGAAGCGGTCCTGCTGCGAAACAGCGCACGGCAGGCTGCGCAGTGCTAAGGTGCTTGGCGACCCCGCAGGAGATAGTCATGAAGTTGCTTATCGGTGTGCTGACGGCCTTGCTCTGCAGCTCTTTCGCCTCGGCTCAGGTCCCCCAGGGCGGAACAGGGCAGCCGGGCATCCTCATGATCACCCGCGGCGACGCCTACTCAGGGTCCGGATGCGATATAGGTCTGTTGATCCAGGGGCGACTGGCCGGCACCCTCATGGCGGGTCAGAGTGCTTCCTTCAATCTGCCGCCTGGCGAAATCGCCGTGAGTCTTACCTCTTCCGGTCCGGGCGGTTGTGCAGCACCCATGGCGAGCAGCATCTCCCAATCCATTCTGCTGACGCCTGGCGAGATCAAGCAGTACCGGATCATCGCGACCGAAGCGGGTTATCGCCTGGCGCCCATCCCACTTTATTGAAGTTTCTTGAAATAACCTGTTGACCTGCCTCAAAACTCCCCTATAATGCGCCCCACTTCCGGCGCAGACGCTGAAGCAGCTTGAAAATCAAGCACTTAGGTCTGAGCCGGGCGAGGGGTCCACGGATTCTTCGCCATTTGGCTCTCACCTCCGGGTGATGACGAAATGAAGCGGAGGGGGTTGACAGCGTCTTAGGATGCTGTAGGATTCGCCTCCCGCTGCCGAGATTGGTTAGACCGGTCAGGCAAGCGCAAGTGGTTGAGTTGAAACGAAAAAGTTCAAATC